>NZ_JBGCCP010000057.1:0-42475 GCF_041262705.1 Catenulispora sp. MAP12-49
GACGAACACGACGCCAAGCCCTACCGCTGGACCTACGACGGCAGCCCACTCAAAGCCGCATGACCCCCGAAGGATCAATGCGGCGCTGCACTAGCGCGCCGACAGCAGACCGCGATGACGGCCGCGGACGAGGACGACACGGTGGTGGCGGTGGCGATCGACGGCGGCGGTGTGCGCTGGCTCGCGGAGTCAGGGCGGCTCTGGTCGTGGCGTCCCGGAGCCGAACCCGTGCAGACCCCGTTCGTCGCGGGGCTGCCAGGCGGTGGCAGGGTTACCGCGTGCGACTTCGGGCAGCACGGCGGCAGCTCTGTCATCGGGTTTGCGGACGGACGGATCGTCGCCGTGACCGACGACGGTGCCAGCGCGACAGTCTTGGCCGACGCACCCTGCGGAGCAACGGCCATCGCGCGGGACGTTTCGGGCGAGATCGTGGTCGCGACGTTCGGCCTGCCATACACCGCCTCAGACAACACGGCACGGCTGTGGACCGCCGGCGAACGTGGGCCGATCGCCGACCTCGTGGGGGACTCGCCCTGGACGGCGGCCGCCGTCTCCGACGACGGCCGGACGGTCTACTTGGGCGAGGAGTCCGGCGGCGTGCACGTTATCCAGGTGATGTCGCCAAGACTCAAGCGTCCAGGTCTACATCCAGATCCAAACCCAGCCCGGCGATGAGCCGGTGGCCGACCAGCGAGCTGATCTCGCCGAGATCGACCCTTGCTGCCCGGACGGTCTCGTGCCGATTGAGATAGTCCGAGAAGGTCTGGTGGTAGAAGCTGTAGGTGGACCGACCGTCGGCAGTGCCATGGCGCAGGAACTGCGTCCAGTCGGCCAGGTATCGGACCACTTCGAGTTCCGTGATCCTCACCGCAACCGCCAGCAGGGAGGCGGACACCGGCTCGCGTAGTGCCGACAGTGAGTAAATGGTCCTCAGGCTGGCCGCGGCTCCGCCGTCACGGGACAGCATCTGTCGAAGGTGGCGGTCGTAGTACCCGGTCAGGCCCACGGGCAGGGTGTCGACGTCGTCCGGCTGCATGAGACCCCGCTCGATGTCGCCGAGGACGTAGACGAGGTACATGAAGTTGAGGTCGCTCCGCTCCAGCAGCCGGTCGATGAACTGTTCCTCGTCTGCCGCGGAGGAGAACTCGACCTTCATCTCGGGCTTGGCCAAGGAGTTGCGGATGAAGGCTGCCACGTCTGCGCGGCTCTCGTCCGGACGGTTCATCAGGTCGACGATGGTCCACGCACCGTCCGGCTGCAGCGCGGCGGTGCGCAGGCGCCTGCTTACCAAGAGGTAGACGCCGCCCGGGAGGGCGGTCGGCAGGAAGAGCGGGTTGGCGCCGGACTCCGTACGATCGAGCTCGTCAAGCGCATCGACGACGATTACGAGTCTCGCACCGGGGGTCAGGCGGCCTGCAACCTCTTCAATCAGCCTGTTGACGTATACGCCGTCTCGGTCGGCGTCCGGGCCGGGAGCCGGAAGATCCGCGCCGTACCGTTCGGACAGCTGCTCGTACAGGCTTTGCAGGAACGCACCGGTGGTGGTGACGCCGCCGCCCGCGATGTTGAAGTGCGCCGGCCAGTCGTTGCGGACGACTGCCTCGGCCAGCAACGCCGTCTTCCCGACTCCCGGCTCTCCCTGGACGATGAGATGGCCGCTGGGATGCTGGTCGAGGAAAGCCTCGATCTCCGCGAAAGCCGAGTCCCGGCCGACGAATCCGATCGTCTTGTCCCGGATGTAGGCGGCCTGGGGCCGCCGCGGCGAGATTCGGCCGTGCAAGGCGCCGGCAGCCGGTGCGGTCGGCGACGTCAATGTGATGTCGCCGCCTGTGCCCACGGCGCGACGCACCGGACCGTGGGCGGTCAGCACGGCGGCGGCGAAAGCAGCCGCGTTCGCCGCTGCCCGTTGCTGCCAACCGGCACCGTCGGCGTCGGTCTTGCGTCCGTCGGCGCGGTCGCTGATGCCGCGCACGACGAGAGTCGGCAAGTCGCTGAGGTGCGCGGCGTGGACGATGCCGGCGTCCTCCATGTCGATCGCCCCGGCGTCGTTGTGGTGCAGCACCAGATGCTCGAACAGCGTCGACTCACGGCCGTCGAGCACGACCTCGCCAGCGGCGATCGGCCGGAAGTGCACACGGAATCCGGCCTGTCCACTCGTGTCCGGGTTCGCATTCGCCTCCGTACCCGCCGCATCGGTCGGGCCGATCGCACCGCTCCAGGAGAGCTCGACGGCACGGGCTAACTCCTCCAGCCGGTACGGCATCGGCCAAGTCTGCGGTCGGGCCAGGAAGTCCTTCGATGCGGTGCCGCCGTGGTAGGCGTCCACCCGGGTGGCCACGACGACATCGCCCAGTTGCAGGTCTTTGTGCAGCGCTCCCGCCACTCCGACGCAGGTCAGCAGATCAGGGCGGAACTGGGAGACGATGCGTTCGGTGATCACCCCGGCCCGAACGTTACCCCGGCCTACGCATACCAGCGCGATCTCCTGGCCGGTCCCACGGAGCACACCTACGTCATACCGAGTGCCCGACTCGAGTTCGACAGTCTCCAAGATCTTGCAATGAGGCCGCATCGCGAGATACTCGACACGCAGCGCCGTCAGCAGCACGGTTCGCGGACGGTTGAATGACTTGGCCGATACTGGCACCACGATCTCCCGCATTGAGGATGACTCGGTTCCACGACACCAAAATCTTCGCACTCTGATCGCAAGATCGTGCGGTTTCGACGAGTTTTTGTCGCCGCCGCTCAGGCGTCATCTCGATGGCAGTTCCCAGCGGAGTGCGCCCCGCCCGAGTCACTCCATATTACCGACCTTCTTGCCGCGTCGCCCCTGCACATATTCGTGAATGGCGATGAACTTGACGCCGATGTCCAGGAGCTGCTGTGTGATTTGCAGGCCCTCGCGTACCGCGGCGTGGGCGTGATGTGTGAACTGGTTCCACCAGCCCTGCAGTCCCCCATTGTGAGCCTCGTGATGCACGGGGGTATAGAAGACGAAGTCTCCGTGCGAAGTCTCGATGATATATCCGTACTGAGCTGACATCTTTCCCACGCTTCTCAATGTCGCTGCCTTCGCTGCCCGGTCGAAGCGGCCTGCCGCCATCGGCACCGACCCTGCCGCTTCGTGCACCCATCAGCGTCCAACCCGTCAACCCAGGAACTAACCACCGCGCCGCCCATCCGCCCGCATCCAGCGAACGCGAGCGAAGACGCGCCGCAGAAGACCTGCACGACGAGCGGTGTCACATGCGTGCCAGCTGTCGCGACGAGAAGTTCAGCGAACCCGCCTTGCCGTTCGCCTTCTCGTTCTTCTGTGCGACGCGGCATGCGTCGTCGTAGTCGTCCTGTAGTGGTACTTGGCCGATCAGGCCTGCAAAGCGAGCGCGAACGGCAGTACCGCTGTCGCCCCGGCCTGCCGCAGCAGCCGGGCGGCCACCGTCATGGTCCAGCCGGTGTCGACGCGGTCGTCGACCAGCAACACCGGCCCCTCGGCCGCCGCGACTGCGGCGGCCAGCTCGGCGCTGATCGCGAAAGCGTCATGGACCTGAAGGAGCCGCTGCGCGCTGTTGCCGCGCGGCGCCTGATGCTCCCCCGAATTGACGGGTTCGAGAGCGCCGAGGTAGGGCAGGCGGCCGATGGCAGCGATTCGCTGCGCGGTGTCGGTGACAAGGAACGGTCGGCTGCGGGAACCGACGGCCACGACTGCGACCGGGCGCTCGCTCCAGCCCCACGCGGCTAGGACCTTCACGATGCCGTCCAGCATCGGGGCGGGCAACGGCTGGTCGGGGACCTCGTCGGCGAGCAGATCGCGCAGGCGCAGGCCCCAACCGAGGTCCGTCAGGCGGCCGAGGGCGCGGCCCGGCTTGGCGGCCGCAGCGCCACCGATCTTGCCGGACAGCTCGATTCCGAGGGCCGCCGTACCGGTTGGCCACAGTGTGCGGGTCTGGATCACGACGCCCGGCTTGGCCAGGGCGGCACGCGCCGCCTCGGCTCCCTCGCCCGTGACGCTCGCGGTGAACTTCGCGCCGGCGCAGTTGTCGCAGCGTCCGCAGGGGCCTTCGACGGCCGGGTCGTCGAGCTGGCGGCGCAGGAAGGTCATGCGGCATTCGTCGGTGGTCTCGTACTCGATCATCGAGCGCTGCTCGGCCTCGCGTGCTGCGGCGACCCGGGCGTATCGTTCGCCGTCGTAGCGCCAAGGTTGCCCGGTCGACTCCCAGCCGCCCTTGACCCGTCGTACCGCTCCGTCGACGTCCAGGACCTTGAGCATGGTCTCCAGCCGGGAGCGCCGCAGGTCGACCCGCGGCTCCAGGGCCGCGGTCGACAGCGGCCGGCCGGCGGCGGCCAGCGCGTCCAGAGTTTGGCGGACCTGCTGCTCCGGCGGGAAGGCCAGCGAGGCGAGCGGCGACACGATCAGCGTCGGCCCGGCGCCGCGGGCGCGCAGCAGGGCCGTCGCCACAAAGTAGACCGCCGACTTCCCCCAGCCAGTCCGCTGCACCACCAGCGCCCGGCGGCGGTGGACGGCCAATGCCGGCTCATCGAACTTGGTCGTGACAGCAGGACTTCAGGTCTGCGGTTCGATCGATGAGGTCGGCTCGTCGGGAGGGAGGCCGAGTCGGCGAAGTGCTGCGCTGCGGACGTGGACTTTGACGGTGCGGTCCCAGTTGCCTTCTGCATCACGTCCGCAGGGGGCGATAACGAGGACGTCATCGACGCCGAAGGGCATCTCCTCGATGCCTCGCTCGCGCAGTCAAGCCTGCAGCGCCTCGACGGGTTTCGAATGTCCGGGGTCGAGGTCGTAGTCCAGGACGCGGACGAACTCGCCGGATGGTGTGTCCATGCCGTCCAGGATGCCGCATCACGCCTGTCTAAGGTGACTGTTGCTGTCAGGTTCTTGGGTGTCGGGGTTGGCTGTGGCGGCCGCTGGTGTGGGTGGTGAGGTGTCCCCGGGCGCGGCGGGTGGTGGCGCAGCGGGCACGCAGGCGCTGGTTGGCGGGGTTGCGGTAGCCGTAGGCGGCTCGGGCATCGGTCTTCATCGATCTGTTGATCCCTTCTGAGCCGGCGTTGCTGACGCCCGAGATGATCGCGGCCTCGATCTCGGGCCACCAGGTGTTGACCGTGGTGGCCCGGCGTTCCAGTTCCGGCAGGCCGGATGCGGCGCAGGACTCGTAGAACCGGAACAGCCGGTGCGCGATCGTCGTCCGTTCGGGGCGGTGTGCATCAGAGCCAGGATGTCCATCAGGTCTTCTTTGGCGTTCCACGCGGTCGGGATCGGCACGCCGATCTTCACCGGGAGGTTCTGGAGGTCCTCGACCATCACCGCCATCACATCAGGGGTCGAGGGACCTTCGCCCGACACTTCAGGGTGATGCGATCTCGCCACGAGCGGAAGAACCCCGGCGGACGCCGTGGCAGCGTTGGTCTATTCCAGCTGCTGGATCTGGATGGCCGGGCGGACTTTCGCGATTGCCGCGAAATCGTTGTCCGGGTGCAGCCCGGTCGGGCGGTGCTGTACGGCGATGAGGACTACCAGGATGTCGACGGCGCCTGGACCGCGGTTGTGGCCGATCTTGATGAGATCGTGCTGGGCCCCGATGACCTGCTGCCACGGGTTGTCCGGGAGGCCATAGTAGGTGGCCGAGTTTCTGATTACCACAGGCCTCGGTGTCGGTGAGCCTCGCTGTCAGAGCGTCGTCGGCCGAGTCCACAGGACAAACTCGCGACGGGTCCTGGTACTGTCGCACCGGCAAAAGTCGGCCATCGAAAACTCCCTCTCACGGCCGGCAGCCGGCGCTCACCCCAAAGCCGGGTCATTCAGTAGCCACGGGCATCGCTACATCCGACGCGGATCCCACCCTTCCTGCTTCCCGAGCTACGGGGTCCTCGGGAGAAGCGCTGGTGTTGCCTTCTGGTAGCCGCCACCTGCCGCGTCCGGCTTGTTTGGCGTGGTACAGCTCCTTGTCGGCGGCTCGCATCGCTTCGGAGAACGTCTGCGTGCTCAGTCGGTTGACGATCACCGCCCCGATCGATGCTCCGGCTCGGAGAGTCCGGTCGCGGTAACGTACTGCAGCCGATAGCTCGGTAGACAACCTCTCGAGCTGGCCTGCGACGGGTGCGCCCTCGCCCAGGCGCAGGAAAGCGGCGAACTCGTCACCGCCGAGTCGGCCGGCCAGTCCGCGGTCCCCGGCCCAGGCTCTGAGACGCTGTGCGAACGCGACCAGCAGTGCGTCGCCGGCCTCATGCCCGTACCGGTCGTTGATCTGCTTGAGGCCGTCGCCGTCGACGATGAGGAACACCAGACCCCGCGGACGGCGGATCGCGCGTTCGGCCCGGGACGTCCACAGTTGCCGGGCTGGCAGGCCCGTCAGCGGGTCGTGGCGGGCCGTGTGCAGCCGGCGGTGCTGGAACAGGTTGAGGGTTCCGAGGGCGCCGGTGCCCGCGCCGGTCAGCATGAGCGCTGAGTCGATCATCGCGGCGCCGCTTTCCGCACCGTGCACCGGCAGTCGTCCGGCGTCACGCGGTGGTCGTCCTCCCAGACGATCGTGCCGTCCGACAGCTTCCCCCACCCCTGCTCGGCGAGATGGTCGACGACGAGGGCGGCGCAGTCGGCGGCGCCGCAGGGAGATATAGGAGAGGTTCTGTGCTTGAAGTCGGTGGTTTCCGCCGGGACGGTCGCCAAAGCGAAGGTCATCATGGGGTGCTCCTGTGGTGCGGGTGGATCCCCTGTCTCCAGGTGATCTCACAAATCCACTTCTGACCAGGCTCTGGACAAGCAGTTTCGATAACGAAACGGACCGCTTCCGCGGGAATGGTGGGGGAAGAATAGGTAGTCTCGCAGGCGAGTCTTCACGCCATTTCGATGACCGCCTCGCTCTGCCGTACCGACGCCTGAAGACGGCGAAGATTTCAACGGCCCCTTGAAGGCGTGCTGTACACCAATATCGGCCGAATCAATCACCGGGGCAACAGCACGAACGGTCACACCAGGCCTGGTCGTCTCACCGAGCCTGCGCGCGATAGGCGCACGGCCAACAGCGCGAAGAACACCCGGCCAGAAGCCACCTCCCCCACCGCAGCGCGTCTGCCGGACCGCGGTGGGGGAGGTGTTCTTGCTGGTCAGATGGCCACTATCCGGCAAGTGCTGTTGCGAAGATGTGGATCTGCGTGTTGCTTGGCAGTGTCACGTAGGCGAGCTGCTTTCCCGTCGACAGCGGCACGGATGTCGCGTACAGGCTCACCTGGTGATCTGCGGGGAGCCCGCTTCCGGCCGGGCGGTTCCAGTACGGCGCGGTGGCCGCGAGTGTGCACCCGGGGACGGCAGCGTCGGAGTACCAGTCGGCGACGGTGATCGGCGCCGAGGTGGTGGTGCCGTCGGTGTAGGTGACGGTGACTGTGCCGCTTTGGGTGCCGAAGGTGCCGGTGCCGAGGAACGACAGGCTTGAACCGGATCCGCTCAGGGCGACGATCTGGCCGTTCGTGCTGACCGCGTCCGGCTGCCCGGCTGGGATGTCCGGCCAGGTGAAACCTGCGATGCTCGCTCCCGGAGCCACGCCGGCTGAGGCGAGGGCCTGTGCGGAGAAGCTGTATCCGGAGCCGTCGAGGTTGCCTGCCGCCGGGTTGCTGTCGTCGCTGACGCCGACGGTGTCGTAGGTGGCGGCGAGGTTTGCGTATGCCACGTTGACCGTGGCTGTTCCCGGCTCATGGGTTCCGGGGCCGGCGTAGGCGGTCGCTGCGGACAGCGTTGCCGAGCCGCCGTGCGCCGTGCTCGGTACGGTGACCGACCAGCTGGTCGTGACCGTCTGCCCGGGTGCGACGACCGGGAAGGTATTGGCGGTCGTGGCCTTGGCCGTCCAGCCGGCCGGAGCGGTCAGGGTGGTTTTCGCCTGTCGCACCGGCTGGGTGGCGCCGTTGGTGAACGTGGTGGACACCGACAAGGTGTCACCTGCCGAAGTCACCTTCGGTGCGGTGACGCTTGTGGAGCGCGGGCCGGTGGTGGTGGTGACCGCGAACGTGCCGCTCAGCGGCAGGCTGCGCGAGGAGTCGCCGACGCGCACGGTGTAGCTGCCGGTGCCGAGCGCCCACGCCTGTGCGGGGGTGTTCCAGTAGGAGGCGTCCTGGGCGGTCAGGTCGAAATGCACCTGCTTGGTCTGTCCGGGGGCGAGTTGAACCTTCTGGAATCCCCTCAGCTGGCTGCTCGGCTCGCCGGTGGAGGCGGGGTCGGTCAGGTACAGCTGGGCAACTTCGGCGCCAGCTCGGGTTCCGGTGTTGGTGACGTTCGCGGTGGCCCGCAGGTGGCCGTTCTCGGTGAGGGTGGGTGCCGAGAGGTGCAGGTTGCTGAAGGCGAAGGTCGTGTAGGACTGGCCGTATCCGAACGGGAACAGCGGTGTCAGGTCCTTGGTGTCGTACCAGCGGTAGCCGACGTCCAGGCCTTCGGAGTACTGAACCGTGCCGTTGGTGCCGGGCCACTGTGCGGGTGTGGAGGCCGGTACCTGCGCGAGGGAGGTCGGGAAGGTCACCGGAAGCTTGCCGGAGGGGTCGGCGTCGCCGAACAGCAGCGCCGCGATGGCCTTGCCGGCCTGCTGGCCCGGGTACCAGGCTTCGAAGACGCCTTTGACCTGGTTCAGCCATGGCATGGTGACCGCGCTGCCGGTGTTCAGCACGACGATGGTGTTCGGGTTGGCCGCGGCCACCGCGCTGATCAGTTGGTTCTGCGAGCCGGGCAGGTCGATGTTCGCCAGGTCTCCGCCTTCGGACTCGGGGTCGCTGGCGTACACGATCGCCACGTCGGAGCGGGCGGCGAGTGCCGCTGCCTGGCTGGTGGGCGTCTGGCCCGGGGCCAGCCAACCGAGGTTGACTGAGGCGTCGCCGCCGTTCTGGTAGTAGTCGACCTCGACCTGGACCGGCTGTCCCGCGGTCAGCGGCACCTGCGCGGTCTCGGTGTTGGCTGCCTGGTCGCGCCAGTTGTCGATGACCTGTTGGCCGTTGATGATCAGCCGGCTGCCGTCGTCGCTGGTCAGGCCAAAGGTGTAGGTGCCGGTCGTCGGTGGGGTGAGCGTGCCGGTCCACTTCGCGGAGTAGCTCGTGGCGCCGAGCCCGGCCACCGGGGAGGTGCCGGACCAGTTGAATGCGACCTGCGCGTCGGTCCGGGTGGCCACCGGGGTGCCGGACAGCGTCATGTTGTTGTAGTAGGCGCCTGACAGGCCGTGCCCGGTTCCGCTGGACGGGGTGAGGTACTGGCTGTCGACAGCCGGCAGCTGGCCGCCGAGTTGGCCGCCGGGGGAGTATTCGACGTCGATCCCCGAGCCGGCGCGAGCCTTGATCCCGGCGTACGGGGTGATGGTGCCGGTGCCCGCGACCGTGCCGCTGCCTCCGCCCGCGGTCAGCGTGTCGTCGCCGATCACTGCGATCGAGTGCAGCTTGCCGGCGTTCAGCGGCAGGATGCCGCCGTCGTTCTTGAGCAGCACGGTGCCGTCTTCGCTGGCCTGCTGGGCGGTGGCCAGGTGCGCGGGGGTGGAGGCGTTCGCGTCGGGGGTGTTCGGCAGCGGGTGGTCGAACAGGCCGAAGCGGAATACCTCGCGCAGGATGCGGGTGACCATGTCGTCCAGCCGGCTTTGCGGAACCTGGTTGAACTGCACGGCCTGCTTGAGCGCGGCGCCGAAGTAGGAGTCGTCCGGCATCTGCATGTCCATGCCGGCGTTGGCCGACGCCACCGTGGAGTGCGTGGCGCCCCAGTCGGAGGTGATGAACCCGGAGAAGCCGAAGTCGTCCTTGAGGATGGTGTTCAGGTACGCGTTCTCGCAGGCGTAGACGCCGTTGACGCTGCTGTAGGAGCACATCACCGACGAGGGCTGCGATTGGGCGACCGCCGCGCCGAACGCGGCGGTGTAGATCTCGTGGACCGTGCGGTCGTCGATGACGGCGTTGTCGGCGGGGGTGTTGCGGTTGGTCTCCTGGTTGTACACGGCCCAGTGCTTGACCTGTGCCATGACGCCCTGGGACTGGATGCCGTTGATGTCGCCGGCGGCGATCTGCCCGGTGAGGTACGGGTCCTCGCTGTAGGACTCGAATGCGCGGCCCCACCGTGGATCGCGCACGATGTTGATGGTCGGGCCGAGGTCGACCTCGGAGCCCTTGGTCTTGTCCTCGGCGCCGATCACGGCGCCGTAGGACGTGGCCAGCGACGGGTCGAACGACGCGGCCAGATCGGCGGCTGCCGGGAGCTGTGTGGTGTTGTCCATGCGGACGCCGACCGGTCCGTCCTGCATCTTCAGCGCGGGGATGCACAGCCTGCTGTCGCCGGGGATGTAGCCGGTGTAGACGGAGCCGCCGGCTCCGTGCACCATGGCGATCTTCTCGTCGAGGCTCATCTGGGCCAGCACCTGGGCGGCGCGGGTGTCGACCGGCGCGGTCGAGCCGATCCAGGGACAGGACGGGGTGGCGGCGTGGGCGACGGTGGTGGGGGACGGGACGGTCAGCGCCGCGCCGACGAGGACGAGCGGAGCGAAGGCGCGTAGAAACGATCTCACCGTACTCATGAGGGGCTCCTGCGGTAGGCGGCCAACGGTGGAAGTTTCTGGAATCTTTCTCGCGCCGCACCAATCATGTCAATGGATCGGTGTTTTAATCCCGATCTAGATTAAAGAAGCGAGGCGAAGTGCTGGTGGACGTGGGCTCGGCGCACATCGCAGAAGATTTTTTGTGGCGGGCCATGGATTAATACCAGATGTGCTGTCTATGCTGCGGGGGTGACTACGAGGGATGCGAACCTCAGGCGTGTCTTCGATCTTGTGCGGGAGCGTGGGACTATCACCCGCGCCGAGGTCTCGATCCAAACGCAGCTGTCGCGAAGCGCCGTGTCGAATCTGGTCGCCGAGTTGATCGACAGTGGCCGTATCGTCGAGCGCGCCGGTGCCGCCAAAGGCCCTGGATCCGGCAGCGGCCGGCCCTCGCTGGTGCTCGCGCCAGTGCTGCCAGACGGCGTCCTGCTCGCGATCGACTTCGGGCACAACCACCTTCGGGTCGCCGCCGCCGACATGGCCGGCGGCATTCGCGCCGAGCGCAGCGCGGAGCTCGACGTCGATGCGCACGCCGCGCAGGCCATGGACCGGTGCGCGAACCTGATCGCCTGGGTGCTCGCCGACGCCGGCGTCGAACGAGGCGCGGTGCTGGCCGCGGCGGCCGGCATCCCAGGCCCGCTGGACAACGGGGCTCAGCGCAAGGTGCGCTCGCCCACGATCCTGGCCGATTGGGTCGACCTGTCCCCGGCCGTGGAGCTGGAACGCCGCATCGGCCATCCGGTGGCCATAGACAACGACGCCAATCTCGGTGCCCTGGGCGAGCTGCACTACGGCGCCGGCCGCGATGCGGGCGATTTCATCTACGTCAAGGCCTCGCACGGCATCGGCGCGAGCATCGTGCTCAACGGACAGCCCTACCGCGGGGCGTCGGGCATCGCCGGCGAGATCGGGCACACCCAGATTCCGGGCGGCGCCCAATGGTGCCGGTGCGGCAACCGCGGTTGTCTGGAGACCGCCGTTTCGATCGAGATCGTGCGCGCCGAACTTCACCGGTTGCGGCCGGCACTGGTCGATCCCGCCGTCGCCGCCGAAGACCCGGTCGCCCGGCGCATCCTGACCGAGGCCGGCCGCACCATCGGCCGCGTCGTCGCAGACCTGTGCAACTGCCTCAACCCCGCCGCCGTCATCCTCGGCGGCGACCTGGGCGAGTACGGCGCGGCCGTCGTCGACGGACTGCGCGACTCGATCGACCGCTACGCCCAGCCCGCAGTCTCCGAAACGGTGACCGTGCGCCCCGCCGCGAACGGCCGGCGCGCCGAACTGCTCGGCGCGATCGCACTCGCCGCCCAGCACGCCACCTATCACCTCTGACCAGAACGCCGCGCTCGGCCTGTACCAAACCGGATTACGAGCACTGCGATGGGCGATGGTCATCCCTGTCGGCGTGTGACGCCGCTTGCTACCCGTCCCGGTTCTGTGCCTGGCCGTGGTACCCGGTCCTCTGGAGTTGCCTGCGGGTGGTGTGGAGTTTCTTGAGCACGTTGGTGACGTGGCGTTCGACGGTGCGCGGTGACAGGCCGAGCGCGTCGGCGATGTCCTGGTTCGCGGCGGAGTCGGCGAGCAGGCGGGCGACTTCGATCTCACGAGGAGACAGTTCGGTGCCGTAGCCGCGGCGGCCGCGGGGTCCAGCCGGGCCAGGCCGAGTTCGCGTTGGGTCCGTTGGCAGCGGCCTGTGTCGGCGGTGGCGCCGAGCCGTGTGAAGATCTCGATGGCACGGTTGAGCTCATCTGCTGCGAGCAGAGGGCGGTCGTGCCGGTGGGCGGTGGCGGCGTGTTCCATCGCGTGGGCGCCCTGGTAGGGGGGTCCGGCCCAAGGCCCAGGACTTCGGATTCGACGACGAACTCGCTGCCTTCGGCCTGCAGTTCGGCCACGGCCTCGGCCTGGGACTGCACGAGCGCCCGATCATCTCCCGGCTGAACAGCATGAAGGAGCCGGTGGAACTGCAAGAGGGCATGGTGTTCGCGCTGGAGACCTACTGCCCGGCCGACGACGGGTTCTCCGCCGCCCGGATCGAAGAGGAAGTCGTCGTGACCGCCGACGGTCCGCGAGTGCTCACCCTCTTCCCGGCGCAGGACCTCTTCGTCGCCAACCCCTACTGAACAGCCCCGGCTGCCAAGGAGAACCATGAGTCCCTTCGAGGACGTCGAAAGCATTTTGGGCACCATCCCCCGTGGACCGATCGCCGGCGGGCAGACGATCGACGGGGACGGCACGATCAGCGTCGTGGACCCGGCGACCGAGGAGGTCCTGGTCGACATCGCCGCCGGCACCGTGGACACGGCTCTCGTCGCGGTCGACGCCGCCGAGCAGGCGATGCCGAGTTGGGCGGCGGCCAGTCCCCGGCACCGCAGCGACGTCCTGCGCCGGGCGTACGAGTTGATGGTCGCGCGGTCCGAGGCGCTGGCCCGGCTCATCGTGCTGGAGAACGGAAAGGCGCTCGCCGACGCCCGCGGCGAGGTCGCCTACGCCGCGGAGTTCTTCCGCTGGGGTTTGGGCGAGGCGAGATGGTCGCGAGTCCGCGCGCCGGGCTGAAGGGAACAAGCCACGCCAGAACCGCCCGGTCGCTGGGACCGGGCGGTATCTCTCACTCAGCTGTCGGGCCGCTTCGTGGGCTGCCCTGGCTGATCTGGGTGTCGGCTAGGGCAGATTCCATTGCTGGTTGGATGTGCCGTAGCAGTCGAAGAGCTGCAGTTTGGTGCCGTTGTTCGTGCCCAAGCTGGTGGCGTCGAGGCACTTGCCGAAGGCTGTCAGCTGGTGGGTGGTCGGGTTGTAGGTCCATTGCTGGGCGGCTGTGCCGTTGCAGGTGGAGATGTCTACCGGGGTGTTGTTGTTGCTGGAGGCTCCGGCCACGTCCAGGCACTCGCCCAGGGAGCGGATGGTGCCGTCGCCGGGCTGGGACCAGGTCTGCGCCGCGGTGCTGTTGCAGTCGTAGAGCTGCAGTTGCGGGGAGCCGGTGGTGTCGGCTGCGGGGATGTCGACGCAGCGGCCGCTGCCGACCCCGGTGATCGTGTGGATCGGTGATACCCAGGACTGGTTCGCGGCGCCGGTGCACGGGTCGATCACGACCTGTGTGCCGTTGGTCGCGGTGGACTCCGGGTCGGTCAGGCACTTGCCGGAGTTGGGGTTGAGCAGGGCGCCGTTCGCCTGGTGTTGCCAGATTTGGGCGCCGCTGCCGTTGCAGGTGTAGATCTGCACTCGGGTGCCGTCGTTGGTGCCGGCCCCTGCCACGTCCAGGCACGTGCCGCTCGCGCGGACGGTGCCGTCGGAGTACTCGGACCACTGCTGGGCGGTGGTGCCGTTGCAGTCGTAGACCTCTACCTTGTTGGTGTCGTTGTTGTTGCCGCCGGCTAGGTCGAGGCACTTGCCGCCGGGGCCGATCAGGGGGGTGGCCACGGCCGCTTCGGCGGGCACCACGGTCCACAGGAAGCTGGTCGTGGCCAGCGCTCCGGCGGAGTCGGTGGCGGTGATGGTGACGGTGCTGGTTGCGGGGGTGGTCGGGGTGCCGGTGATCTGCCCGGTGGGGGAGATCACGGTGCCGACCGGGAGCCCGGTGGCGGTGAAGTCCGGAGTCTGTCCGCTGGTGGTGTCGGCGGCCGCGGCCTGCAGGGACACCGCGGTGCCGGTCGGGCCTTCCTGGGGGCCGGGGTTGGTGAGGGCGAGCGGCTGGCCGATCTGTGTGGGGGTGACGCTCAGCGTTCCCTTCAGCGGGAGGTTCGCGTCCGATGCGGCGTCGCCCACGGAGATGCCGTAGTCGCCGGTGCTGGTGGTCAGGGTGGCGTCGGTGGTGTCGTAGTGCTGCAGGTTGCGCTGGGTCAGCTCGAAGGTGACGGTCTTGCTCTGCCCGGCCTGAAGGTCGACGCGGTCGAAGCCCTGCAGTTGCCTGACCGGCTCGCCGGCGGAGGACGGCTGGGTGAGGTAGAGCTGGGCGACGTCGGCGCCGGCGCGTGCGCCGGTGTTGGTGACGGTGGCGGTGACGGTGGCCGCGCCGCCCTGCGGCAGCGTGCCGACGTGCAGGTTGCTGAAGGAGAAGCTGGTGTAGGACTGGCCGTAGCCGAACGGGAAGAGCGGCGTGATGTTCTTGGCGTCATACCAGCGGTAGCCCACGTCGACGCCCTCGGAGTACTGCACGGTGCTGTTGGTGCCGGGCCACTGCGCTGTGGTGCTCGCCGGCACGTCGCTGAGCGACTTGGGGAAGGTCACGGGCAGGTGGCCGGAGGGGTTGGTGTCGCCGAACAGCAGGGAGGCGATGGCGTTGCCGTCCTCCTGGCCGGGGTACCAGGCCTCGAAGACACCGGCGACCTGGTTGATCCACGGCATGGTCACCGCGGAGCCGGTGTTGAGGACGACGATGGTGTGCGGGTTGGCGGCGGCGACGGCGGAGATGAGCTGGTTCTCCCGCCAGGGCAGGTCGATGGAGGGCAGGTCGCTGCCCTCTGCTTCGAAGGTGCTGGCGAACACGACCGGGACATCGGAGTTGCGGGCGGCCGTGACGGCGTCATTGATCGGGCCTGTGCCGGGCGGTTCCCAGCCCAGGGAGAGGTTGGATCCACCGCCGTTCTGGTAGTAGTCGACTTCGACGGGGACCGGCTGCCCGGCAGTGAGTGTGACGGTTCCGTACGCGGTGGTGGAGGCGTGGTCGCTCCAGTTGTCCACGATCGTCTGGCCGTTGACGAGCAGCCGGCTGCCGTCGTCGCTGTTGAGCGAGAACGTGTAGGTGCCGGTAGTGGGTGCGGTGAGGGTGCCGGTCCACTTGGCCGACCAGCTGGTGCCGGCGATACCGGGTCCGGGGGAGTTGCCGCCCCAGTCGAAGTCCACGGCCGGGTCGGTACGGGTGAGGGCCGGGGCCCCGGACAGGTCCGTGGTCGGGTAGAAGGTGGTGGTGAGGCCGTTGCCGCTGCCGGCTGATGGGGTGAGGGCGCTGGACGGGACGGTCGGCAGCGCGGCGGTGACGCTGCCCGGCACGTACTGGGTTTTGATGCCCGCGCCAGCGCGGGCGGCGATGCCCTGGTAGGGCGTCACCAAGGTGTCCGCGTGGACCTCGGCGCTACCGCCGCCGCCGCTTTGGGCGTGGCTGCCGGCGTCGTCGCCGATCACCGCGATCGAGCTGGTGGACGCTGCCAGCGGGAGCGTGTTGCCGCTGTTCTTGAGCAGCACCGTGCCCTCGGCGGCGAGCTGGGTGGCGGCGCTCTGGTCGGTGGCGTTGGTGGCCGGTTGCGCGGGCGATCCGGTTGGTGCCTGGTCGAATTGGCCGAAGGCGAACATCTGGGTCAGGATCAGCGAGACGGCGTTGTCGATCGTGGACTTGCTCACCGAGCCGTTGCCGTACGCCGTCTTCAGGGCGTCATTGTAATGGCTGGTGGGCGGCATGTCCTGATCCAGGCCCGCGTTCGCCGCGTTCTGGACGTACGGCTGATACAGGTTGTTGTTGTCGTCGACCAGGCCCCCGTCCCAGTCGGAGGTGATGAAGCCGGTGAAGCCGAACTGCTTGCGCAGCACGGAATCCAGAAGCTGCGTGTTCTGGCAGGCAGGGGTGTTGTTGATCCAGTTGTAGGAGCACATCACCGAGGAGGGTGCGCCCTGCTGCACCGCGGTCTGGAAGGCGGGCAGGTAGATCTCCTGCAGCGCCTGGTCGCTGATGATCGCGTTGTCGGGGGATTTGTTGCGGTAGGTTTCCTGGTTGTAGGCGGCCAGGTGCTTGAGCTGGGCCATCACTCCGGTGGACTGCACGCCGCGGATGTTGGCCGCGCCCATCTGCCCGTTGAGGTAGGGGTCCTCGCCGACGGTTTCGAAGGCGCGGCCCCAGCGCGGGTCCCGCACGATGTTGATGGTCGGCCCGAGCTCGACCGTCGCACCCTTGGCGGCCTGCTCGGCGCCGATGACCTGGCCGTAGGTCTGCTCGGCGCCGGTGTCCCAGGTGGCGGCGATATCCACCGGTGCCGGAAGCTGGGTCGCGCCCGTCATCCCCCAGTCGTCGCCCACGCCGGCGGGGCCGTCGTTCAGGTTCATCGCGGGTATGCACAGCGAGCCGATCGCCGGTGTGGAACCGGGGTATCTTGTTCCGCCGGTCCCGGCCATCACCGCGATCTCCTGATCGATCGTCATCCGCGACAGCAGCTGGCTGACGCGCTGCGGGATCGGCGCACTGGAGTGCACCCATGGACACGCGGCGCTGATGCCGCTCGCCGAGGCGGTGCCGGCGCTCGCGGTCTCGGCGCCGGTACTGAGCACACCGGCGCCACCGGCAGCCAGGGCGAGGACAGCGAGGGCCGCGGCGCGTCTCTTTGCTTGCGTTCGAGACTTGTGCATTGGACTTCCCAGGGATTGGGTGGATTCGGGTTGAACCGGGACGGACTGCCCGTTTGGGGCTCGGTGGTGGTCCTGGATCCGCGAAAGCCGCAGGGCGCGCGGCGATGCCGGGGCCACCATCAGGCAGATGAGAACTCGCAGGCGCTGATCCGAGGCGGCTCAGCGCCTGCGTCGGCTACGGCAGGTTCCACCGCTGGTTGTCGTTGTGCCAGCAGTCGAAGATCTGGGTGCGGGTGGTGCTTGCGCCCCCGCCGGTGTCGTCTAGGCACCGGCCGGACTGGGGGTTGTACAGGGAGCCGTCGCCTTGCGGTACCCAGGTCTGGGCGCCGGTGCCGTTGCAGGTGTAGAGCTGGACCGGGGTGCCGTTCGCGGTGGCGCCGCCCTGGACGTCCAGGCACTTGCCCAGGGCGTGGACGGTGTTGTCGGAGGGCTCGACGGTCCAGGTCTGCGCGGTGGTGCCGTTGCAGGTGTAGACCTGCACCGGCGTGGTGTCGGCGGGGTTGGCGCCCTGGACGTCCAGGCACAGGCCCTGGTGGCCGGTGATGGTGCCGAACCGGGTCGCGCCGCCGGGCCAGGTGAAGGTGGCCATGGCGCCGGCGGGCAGCGTGTAGCCGAAGGAGGAGCCCTTGTAGGAGACCTGGAAGGTCTGCGCGCTGGAGCCGGTGTTGTCGGCGATCAGGGCGATGGAGTGGTCGGGGTTCTCGAACGCCACGTTGTTGACCGAGCCGACGACGTTGGAGTCGATGCGCAGTGCGCCGGGCTTGACGAACTTGGAGAAGTGCCCGAGGACGTAGTACTCGGCGTTGTAGGTCACGTTGGCGCCGTCGGTGGTCACCGGGGCGGTGCACCCGCAGCCGTTGTCGATCGTCGGGCCGCCGTCGGTCTTCGGGCCGCCGTTGGCGTCGAGCGCGATGTTCCAGAAGGAGACTGTGCGCGACCAGTTGCGCAGGGCGTCGATCGCGGTGTCGCTGCCCTGGCCGGTGATCTCACCGGGCCAGTCCGTGCCACTGGTCCACGAGTGTTCGGTTTCCAGTACGTCCGTGCCCGGATACGCGTCGTGGACGGCCGTTTGGGCGTTCGGGTCGTGGGTGTCGTAGCCGTGCCAGGCCACGCCGGCGGTGTTCGCGCCGGTGGCGGCCAGGACCTGCTTGGGATAGCTCTGGTCGGGGTAGACGCCGGTGATGTCGTCCCAGTTGTCGTCCCAGGCCAGGAGCTTCGTGTTCTGGCCGGCGGCGGCCAGGTCGGGGGCGAGGTCGTTGATGACGGTGCTCTGCTGCTGCGGGGTCATCAGCATGCCCGGGTAGGTCAACGGGGGCCACGCCGGTTCGTTGGCGACGCTCAGGTAGCTGATCGGGATGCCCTGGGCTTGGTAGGCCTGCGCGAACTTCGTCAGGTACTGGGCGTAGACGGCTTCGTCTCCCGGTTGCAGAGCCGCGTCCTTGGTGCCGAGCATGCTGGCGTTGGTCTTCATCCAGGCCGGTGCGCTCCAAGGGGTGCCCATGAACGTCAGCTGGGGGTTCAGCGAGCGCGCCTGCTGCAGCAGCGGGATGATGTAGGCCTGGTCCTTGGCGATGGAGAACTGGGACAGGGCCGGGTCGCTCGAGCCCGGGCCCACATCGTCCAGGCTGTAGAACGAGCGGGAGAAGTCCGAGGTCCCGACGGGCTGGCGCAGGAAGCTCAACGAGATCCCGTCGGGGCCCGAACCGAACAGGTTGTCCATGATGGCGTCGCGGGACGGGGAGTTCCAGATGTTGTACGCGGACGCGTCGGTGAGCGAGCCGCCGAACCCGACGATCGACTGGTAGGTGGCGTCCGGGTTGACCGTGATGACGTCGCCGGAACCACCGACTCCGAAGGCGATCGGGCTCTGCGGGGTCAGCTTGTCCGCCTGGTCGGCGGTGGTGAGCCAGACGTTCACGCCCGTGTCCGCGAACGACGTCGTGGCCTGCGTCAACGCGACGCCCGCACTGGAGAGCACCAACACAGCGGCCATCGCCGTGCTCTGGAGCCGACCACGAGGTCTGCGCCGGAGACGGGTCGATCTGCTTTCCATAGTGCGGCCTTTCCATGGGGACCCAGGGGTGGGTGTGCGGGAGGTGAGGTTCGGGGCGCTGTCGACGAGCCGCGACCCGAGGGCGGGATAGCTGCCGGTGGCCGGTTTGTTGTTGGCCTCAACAAGAGATTTGGTAACCGGGATGAAACACCTGGGAAGCAGTGCTGTCAATACCCCGAATAGATGGCCTGGCATAAATTCCGCGCAGCGGAAAGCGCCGTTGCTTGTGAAGATCCGCCGAGCGGGCGATAGTCACAGAAAACTGCGAAAATCTATTCCGCGACGCGATGACCAGCCACTGAAGAACGCCTTCACGTCGGCCAGTCGCGCCTGGCACTGGAGGTAAGAAACCCGACGCGCAATACGCTGATGGACGCCGCGGCGTGCGGCGCCCCGGCACCGAACAGCAATAGCGCGGGCCGCTGACAATTCAGTGCGGCGAGATAATCGACGCAAGCCAGAGCAGTCAGCCGAGCGGACGTCGGCGACAACACGTCGCCGTCGGCGCGCCCGACCAAGCCGCGCGGTCCGCCCAGGCTTGGACTCGCTGGGCGAGCACAGCCAGGCGAGCGTCGCCCGCAGCATGCCTGAGCCGATCGTCGACCTGCTTGAACCCGTCGCCGGCGGTGATCCGATCCGCAGCTTGCCCAGACCCGGCGATGACCGCCGGTTTTGACGCGAGGAGCTGCGGCGGGCTCTGGAGGGAGCCCGCCGCAGCGGACGATCAGGGAATGCGCCAGGCTTGGGCGGCAGTTCCGTTGCAGTCGTAGATCTGCAGTTGTTTGGGGTTGAGGACCGCTCCTGGGTCGTCCAGGCAGCGTCCGGATTGCGGGTTCTTCAGTGCCCCGTTGGGCTGGGGTACCCAGCGCTGTGCACCGGAGGGGTTGCAGGCGTACAGCTGTACCAGGGTGTAGTTGTCGGTTGCGCCATTACTGACGTCGACGCACTTGCCGAGGATGTGCAGGGTGACGGTTCCGTCTGTCGCATCCGGAATCACCTGAACGTTCTGGGCTCCGGTGCCGTTGCAGGCGTATATGTAGATGGGGTTGTTGTCCTGGGTGGACGCCCACTTGTCGTCCAGGCACAGGTTGGCGGCGACGCCGGCGATGGTTTCGCCGCTGGGGTTGGTGCCGTTGACGGTGAATGTGCCGGTCAGGGGCAGGTTGCGGGAGGAGTCGCCGACGGAGACGGTGTAGGTTCCGCTGGGGGCGATCCAGCCGTTGGTGGCGGTGGACCAGCTGCTGTAGTCCTGTTGCGACAGGGTGAAGCTGACCGTTGTCGAGTCACCGGGGTTCAAGGTGACACGGGAGAAGCCCTTGAGCCGTTTGGGCGGCTCGCCGGCGCTGGCCGGTGAGGTCAGGTACAGCTGTGCCACTTCGGAGCCTGCGACCGGGCCGGTGTTGGTGACGGTGGCGGTCGCGGTGATCGTGCCGGAGGAGTCCGGGCCGGTGACGTTCAGGTTGGAGAACCCGAAGCTGGTGTAGGTCAGGCCGTAACCGAAGGGAAACAGCGGGGTCTTATTCTGGGCGTCGTACCAGCGGTAGCCGACTTGTGAGCCTTCGGCGTACTGCACCTGATCGCTGGTGCCGGGCCACTGTGCCGCAGTGGAGTCCGGGATGTCGGTCAGGCTGGCGGGGAAGGTCACCGGCAGTTTGCCGGAGGGGTTGACGTCGCCGAACAGGAGGGCGGCGATAGCGTTGCCGCCCTCCTGTCCCGGATACCAGGCCTCGAAGACCCCGGCGACCTGGTTGATCCACGGCATCGTGACGGCGGAGCCGTTGTTCAGGACCACGATGGTGTGCGGGTTCACGGCGGCGATCTGCTGGATGAGGTTGTTGTCGTTGGCGGACAGGTCGATGGAGGCCAGGTCGCCTCCGGAGCCGCCGACGGCGTCGTACTCCGCCTCGTAGGTGCCGGCGAAGACGACTGCGACGTCGGCGCTCTGCGCGGCGTTCTTGGCCTGGGTCAGTGCATCAGGGGTGCCCGGCGGCTGCCAGCCCAGAGTGACGTTGGAGCCGCCGCCGCCCTGGAAGTAGTCGACCTCGATGGACACCGGCTGCCCCGCGGTCAGCGAGATGGTGCCGGTCCTGGTGGTGGAGGCCTGGTCCTGCCACATGTCGATCACCTGCTGGCCGTTGACGTACAGGCGGCTGCCGTCGTCGCTGGTCAGGGAAAAGGTGTAGGTGCCGGTGGTCGGCGGGGTCAGGGTGCCGGTCCACTTCGCCGACCAGTTGCTGTTGCCCAGGCCCGGAACAGGGGGTTCGCCGTTCCAGTTGAAGTCGACGGTGTCGTCGGTGCGGGTGGCCAGCGGCGTGCCGGACAGGTCGGTGCCGTTGAAGTACTGACCGGTGACGCTACCCAGGGCACTGGCCGGGATGTCCGGCAGGGCTCCGTTGTTCCGGGGACCCGACGCGTAGCTGACGCCGATCCCGGAGCGGGCGGCCCGGTTCGCGATGCCCTGGTACGGGGTCACCACATACGGCGGGATGACCTCGGCGGACCCGCCACCGCGGGAAAGGGTCTGGGGACCCGCGTCATCGCCGATCACCGCGATCGAGTGCGTCGTGGATCCCAGCGGCAGTACGTTGGAGTTCTTCAGCAGGACGGTGCCTTCTTCGGCGACTTGCAGCGCGGTGGCGGTGTGGGCCGAGCTGGTGACGGTGGCGTCTGGGGATCCGGTCGGGGGCCGGTCGAACAGGCCGAAGGCGAACATCTCGCGCAGGATGCGGTGCGCCATGTCGTCCAGCCTGGACTTGGGCACCTGCCCGGAGTTCACTGCGTCGGTCAGGTTCGAGCCGAAGAAGCCGGCGCCGGGCATCTCCATGTCCAGGCCGTAGTTCGCAGCCTGGGCGGTGGAGTGGGTGGCCCGCCAGTCCGAGGTGATGAACCCGGGGAAGCCGAACTGGCCTTTGAGGACCGTGTTCTGCAGGTAGTTGTTCTGGCAGGCCCAGTCGGATTCGTTGCCAGGTGTGGTGGTGGTGACCTGGTTGTAGGAGCACATCACCGAAGCAGCCCCGGCGTTGACCGCGGCTTGGAACGCCCCGAGGTAGGTCTCCTGCATGGTGCGGGTGTCAACGACCGCGTCGTCCAGCGGCGAGGAAGTATTTTCGCGGTTGGTCTCCTGGTTGTACGCGGCCAGGTGCTTGACCTGGGCCATCACGCCCTGGTTCTGGACGCCGGTGATCTCGGCGGCGCCGATCTTCCCGGCCAGATACGGATCCTCACCGAAGGACTCGAAGGCCCGGCCCCAGCGCGGGTCGCGCACGATGTTGACCGTCGGGCCCAGCGAAACGTTCCCGCCCTTGCCGGCCACCTCCTGTCCGACGACCGTGCCGTATTGCTGCTCGGCGGCGGTGTCGAAACTCGCGGCGCCGGCCACCGGCGCGGGCAGCTGGGTGACACCGAACGAGGAGTGCCCGATCCCGGCCGGACCGTCCATCAGGTTCAGCGCCGGGATACACAAAGCGGGGTTCGCGGCGATGTTCCCGGTATATGCCCCGCCGGTGCCGGTCACCAGGTTGACCTCGTCGGTCACGCTCATAGCGGCGATGACCTGATCAGCCTTCTGGTCCGGTGAGGCGGTCGAGCCGACCCACGGGCAGCTTGCGGCGTGCGCGGTGGTCGGTGCCGCGATCATCGCTGAGGCGGCAAGCCCAGGCGGGGCTACGAGGAGGCAGGCAACAATCAGGGGTCTGATTCTACTCTTCATGGCGGTCTCGTGTCCTTTCTGTTCGATGGGGTGAAGCCATGGCCTTTTCTGGATCGGTGATCGTGATGGGTTTGAAGGCCGACATGGGCATGCCGCGTCGGCTGGCGCGCTGTGCGGTGGCATGCGCCGTCCGGCCCACTCGGCGGCGCACGCCACGAGGGGTTCCGTCAGCTGGCAGCGGTGTAACTGTCGAGGCTGACGTAGGTGCCGCTGCTGCGCGGGTCAGACTGCCCGGTGCAGGTGATGGTGACGGTGTGGCTGCCGTAGGTGAGACGCGGGCTGGTGAACACCAGTTGGCCGAAGACGGCGGAGCCCGGGGTGTACAGGTTCACGTTCACGGCCGGGCCGCCGTCGATGGATATCGCGGCGATGCCGTTGTCCGAGGTTTGCGAGGCGAACACTGAGATGGTGGATCCGGTGACCGTGGTGCTCGCCGCGGCGCCGGTGGAGTTGGTGTAGTGGTTGGCTCCGCCGTAGCAGCCCGCGCAGCCGGCGTTGTCCCAGGAGCCGGTGTAACTGGCTGCGGTGTCGTCGATGCGGGTCGGCGCTCCGGTGCCTGCGCCGGAGTAGGCGCCACGGTTGGGGACCGTGCCGTTCAGGTTGCCCCACAGGTCCTGGCCGTCGTTGGCGGGTATCTCCTGGCCCCAGTTCGGGATGACCGTGCCGCTGGCCAGTGCCGGGGATCCGGCCGAGAGCTGGTAGCCGCCGAGCGTGGCGATGCCGTAGGTGTCCCCGGTGGGGCCGACGAACTGGGGGTCGGCGGTGGAGGCGTTGTAGCCTGCGGCGGCGAAGCCGATGAAGGTGTTGTTCGCGTAGGTCGGTCCGGACGGGACCCATACGGCCGATCCGGACGGTCCGCGGAAGATGTTGTTGTCGAACTCGGCGTAGGACGGGGCGGGGCTGCTCGTGTCCCAGGTCTTGGTCCCGCAGTCGATGGTGTTGTTGGAGAACCGGTACGAGGCGAGGTTGCCGCTCATGTTGATGATGCGGCAGTCGTTGACCGAGACGTTGTGCCGGTAGACGATCACGGTCGCCTCGGCACCGCCGCACCCGACGCAGTCCAGCAGGATGCCGCCGGCGTTGTCGTGGTCGTAGTTGTCCTGATAGGTGCAGGTACCGGTGATGTAGCCGTCGCAGTCCCAGGCCTCGCTGTCGTGGCTCTGGAGGGTGATGTTGGAGACCTCGTTGAACTGGAAGGTGGGGTTGGTGTCGCCCCAGCCCCAGATCCCGGCGATCAGGACGGCGTTGACCGCGGTCCAGCCGAGCTGGTCGGCGGTGTTGTGGTCGATCAGCGGCGAGTCCGAGACGCACACGACAATGCCGTCGTTGGAGATGTCCTTCAGGGTGTTGCCCTGGATGAGGACTTGCTGGTTGCGCACCGCGTTGTTGTTGTTCCCGGTGTCCTGGTCACCGTAGAGGCCGATGCCGTTGCCGTGCAGGTCGTGGACGTAGTTGTCGGCGATGGTCAGGCCCTTGACGAAGCCGCCGTCATAGGGCAGGTCCACGCCGATGCCGTGCGAGAGGTAGAAGTCCTTGTAGTTCGCGCCGCGGTCGGAGAATCCGGTGACGTCGGTGACCTCGGTGTCGCGGATCGTGATGCCGTCGTGCTCGGTCTTGTCGTCGACCAGGATGTCGATGCCGGAACGGCGGGCCTCGGCGCCGGCGTGGTTGGTGACCTTCAGGTTCTGGATGATCCAGTAACTCTGGTCGGTCAGCTGCACCGCCCCGCCTCCGAGGGCCGGGCTGCCGGCGGCCGCGACGCCGTTGCCTGCGACCGTCGGGTTGGCGCCGGTGCCGTAGGCGTCGAGGGTGATCGGCGCGGCGGCGGTGCCGCTGCCCCGGGGTGCGAGCTGCCCGGTGCAGGTGGTTCCGCGCTTGAGCAGCAGGCTGTCACCGGGGGCGAAGGTGTGGGCGTCCGCCGAGGCCACGGTGTTCCAGGGCGAGCCCTGGCTGCCGTTGCCGCCGGTGGCTGCCGAGCAGTCCAGATACCAGGCGGTGCCGCTGCTGGGCGCGGAGACGGTCCAGGTGAACGTGGTGCTGGCGATCGCACCCTTCAGGTCGGTCGCGGTCAGGGTGGCGGTGTAGGTGCCGGGGGAGGTCGGTGCTCCTTGCACGGTGCCGTTGATGTAGTTCATCGCCATGCCGGGGGGCAGGCCGGTGGCCGACCAGGCGTACGGGGCCGTGCCGCCGGACGCGGCCGGTCGCAGACCGGTCGCCGCGCCCACCACGGCGTTCTGGCCGGACAGCGCCGACGCCGCCAGGGCGAGGCCGTCGGGCAGCGACCACTGCTGCGCAGCGGTGGGGTTGCAGTCGTAAATATCCAGTTGCAGGCCGTTGGTCGCGCTTCCGCCGGGGGCGTCGAGACAGCGGCCGGAGGCGGTTCCGACCAGTCGCCCGTTCGCATCCGGCGTCCACTTCTGGCTGGAGCCGCCGGTGCAATCCGACAGGTCGACGCCGATTCCGTTCGTCGTGCCCTGGCCGGCAGTCTCCAGGCACTTGCCGTTGGGTCCGCCGAGGTGAAGGGTTCCGTCAGAACCGACATACCAGGATTGCGCCGAGGTGCCGTTACAGTCCCACACCTCGATCTTGGTGCCGTTCTGGGTGGAGCCGCCGGCATCATCGACACACTTGCCGGCGATGCCGACGATCTCGCCGGTGGCCCCGGCCGCCGCCTGGGCGGCGGGGGCCGCGGCGATCGTGGTGAACGCGGGCGCCGCGGCGACCGCTAGCGCGACGGCCCATCGGGCCGATCGCTGAGTGAGGGTCAGGGACACTGCTCCTCCTAGGGGGCAGGCTCAGAGCGGAGTTGATGGGATCGCATCGTGATCCCCCCCGTCATGATGTGTCAATACTTTGGACATAAATCCGCGGTAGAGAGCCCTGGGTGTCCTGGCAAATCGGCTGGCAGCTACCCTGTGGTGGGAGGGGAGCCGCGAAGGCGCCTCGCCGTGTCATGTCTTTGGACACACAGGGGAAACTCACCATCAAAGGGGTGCAGGTCGTGACCGGAAGCAGGACCGGTGGAGCGCTCAAGTTGCTGCGCCGCACCAACCGCGAGCGGGTCCTCGAGCTGCTGCTGACCAGCGGGCCCATGCACCGGGCCGAGCTGGCCCGGCGTGCCGACGTGTCCCGCACGACCGCATCCACGCTGGTGGCCGAACTGATGGAGCAGGGCCTGGTCGTGGAGACCGACGAAGCCTCGCCGTCGGCCGACGGCCGGGCCAAGGAGTCGCTGGCACTAGCGCCGGGCGCGGGGCTGATCCTGGGGATGGACTTCATCTTCGACCGGGTCTGGATCCATCTCACCGACTTGAGCGGCAAGGAGATCGCCAGTCGCGGGGCGGTCCTGGACGAGGGTATGGCCTGGCTGGAGCGGGTAGATGCCGCGATGTCCGTCCTGCACGAGATGCTCGCCGAGCGGCACCTTGACGCCGACTCGATCCTTGGCGCCGGGATCGGCGTGCCGGGTCCGGTGGACAAGGCGACCGGTCATGTCGGCGTCTCGCTGCCGGGGCAGCCGTGGTCGCACGTCCACGCCGCTGAGGAGTTCGAACGGCGGCTCGGCATCCCGGTGTCGATCGAGAACGGCACCCGGCTGGAGGCGGTGGCCGAGGCCAACTGGGGTGCCGGTCGCGACATCGACAGCCTGCTGTACGTCAACCTGTCCAGCGGAATCGGCTCCAGCTTGATCGTGGGCGGCCGCGCCTACAGCGGAGCGGTCGGCGCCGCCGGGGAACTGGGACACGTCTCGGTCGACATCAACGGTCCGGCCTGCGGCTGCGGCAACCGCGGCTGCCTGGTCCTGTACGCCGGGATACCGGCGATCTTGGCTGCGCTACGTCCGCACCTCGGCGAGCAGACCACTATCGAGGATGTCCTTCGCCACTGTGCGCAGGGGGACCGCGCCTGCGCCGGTGTGCTGGCCGACGCCGGCGCGATCGTCGGACGCGCTCTGGCCAGCTTGTGCAACCTGCTGAACCCGGAGCGGATCGTCATCGGCGGCGAGTTGGCCGGTGCGGGGGCGGTGCTGTTCGAGCCGCTGCGTGAGGCTATCCACCGCTACGCGCTCTCGCTGGTCCGTGAAGTCGAGGTGGTCCCCGTGCAACTGGACCTGGGCGTGCGTGCCGGCGCCGTCGGCGGGGCGGCGCTGGTGCAGAGCGACACCGCAGCCTTGGCAGCCGCACTCGCCCGGTAACTACTCAGGACTCTGCTTTCACCCGAAGATGATCCGGATGCCTCCGGCGTCTGTGTCCATGGGCCGGACGACAAGGCAAGCAGCCTGTGCTGGATCTCGCGATCCACCCTGGCGACTCTCCTGGGGCCGCCGGGCCGTGCGCCATGCCCATCGGTGCCGCGACCGTCGACCCTGAAGTCCGTTGCGTCAGAAGAGCAGACAAAGATGCGCGCGGCTGCGGCAGTGACTCCGCACCGGCAAGGCATTGCGTCCGATTCGTTGACACTGTTATGAATGTGTAACCTGTTCAGATGAGTGAGGCCGTGGGGGTTGGAAACGTGGATCGTAGCGGTGGAGCAGCGCGCAAGGTGTTCCGTCGCAGCAACCGGGAGCTGATGCTCGAGGTGCTGCTCACGGACGGTCCGATGCACCGTGCGGAGCTGGCTCGGCGTGCCAACGTGTCGAGGACCACCGCTTCGATCGTCGTCACCGAGTTGCTCGAGCGCGGTCTGGTCGTCGAAACCGACGAGTCGGCCGAGAACGCCGACGGCCGCGCCAAGGAGAGCCTTGTCGTGAATCCGGCGGCGGCACTGATCGTCGGGATGGACTTCACATTCGACCGGGTCTGGGTCCACATCGGCGACCTGGGCTGGAACGAGGTCGGTAGCGAGGGGGCCACCGTGGACATCGGTCTGAGCTGGCTGGACCGGATCGATGTGGCCATGGAGATCCTGCACAAGCTGCTGGCCGAGCGCGGCCTGGAACCCTCGCTGATCCTGGGGGCCGGTATCGGAGTGCCGGGGCCCGTCGATCGGGCCACCGGCCATGTCGGGGTGTCACTGCCGGGTCAGCCCTGGTCGCACGTGCATGCCGCCGAGGAGTTCCAACGGCGTCTGGGCGTGCCGGTGTGGATTGAGAACAGCACCCGACTGGAGGCGATCGCCGAGGCTCGCTGGGGCGCCGGCCAGGGCGTGGACACGTTGCTCTACGTCTGCCTGTCCAGCGGGATCGGTTCGGGTCTGATCGTCAACGGGCGGCCTTTCAGCGGTGCGGTCGGGGCGGCGGGCGAGTTGGGACACGTCTCGGTGGACATCAACGGACCGGCCTGCGCCTGCGGCAACCGCGGCTGCTTGGTCTTGTCCGCCGGGATTCCCGCCGTGCTGAACGCGCTTCGTCCCCACCTGGGCCCGGATGCCGTGATCGGCGACGTCCTGAGCCGCTGCGCCGCCGGCGACCGGGCCTGCGCCGGGGTGCTCGCCGACGTCGGACAGGTCACCGGGCAGGTTCTGGCCGGCCTGTGCAACCTGCTCAACCCGGGCCGCATCGTCGTGGGCGGTGAGCTGGCCGCCGCCGGTGACGTGTTGCTGGACCCGATGCGAGCGGCGATCCGTCGCTATGCGCTTTCCCTGGTCCGCGACGTCGACGTCGTGCCCTCAGGGCTGGATCTGGGCGTACGCGCCGGGGCCGTGGGCGGTGTCGCGCTGGTACACGGAGACACGGCAAACCTGGTGGCCATGCTCGCGAACTGACCCACCGCCAGCGCCCGCCCACGCAACGCCCTTGGTCAACCCATTGTCATCGGGAGGCCAAGGGCGTTTGCTTGTGTCTGCACGACGCCTGGCGCCGGGACGGACAAGCACGCTGGTGAGCCTTCGACGGGAGCGCCTGTACTTCCGACATCATGCGCCGCCTGCCGCCCGCTCCCCAACACCGCGCACCACTTGGTCAATATTAAAGACGAAGTAACGGCCATGTCTCGGTTCGCGTTGCATGTTCGTCAACATGCTTGACACACTTTCGAGGCCCGGCCTAGAGTTCCGGCACGAGCGGTTCTCCTCTCCTGGTTCAGCGCGAACCTGCTGATCCAGGCGGCGGCTGCCCGGTGCGGGCGCGAGTAGGACTCCACCACCACGGTCCGGTCGCGCAACCCGCTGGAAAACCGGAAAAGGCAGTGACGGTTCCCATCTGTCGGGGGCGAGTCGCGTCCGGGGTCGTGTACCTGCAGGAGCCCTCTCGACGGCAGTTCGCCCCCGTCGCCGCCGAGTTCTTCAACGAATCCACGGTCGTTCTCGGGCCGCAGCCCGGCCCATCTGAAGGAGGAAGCGCATGCGCAACAAGGCTTTCGTGACGCTCGGCGTGCTGGCCGCCACAGCGGCGCTCACCGTGTCGGCCTGTTCCAGCTCCAAGAGCTCCGGATCGACCGGGTCGAACGGCTCCGGCGGGCAGGTGACGCTGAAGGTGGTCGGCTGGAAGGGCGGCACCGCCGAGCCGGCCCACATGAAGGAGATCAACGCGGCGTTCGAGGCGGCGCACCCGAACGTCAAGATCGACTACACGTTCGCGCCGTCGAGCGCCTACACCCAGAAGCTGAACGCGGAGTTCCTCGGCGGAACCGCCGAGGACGTCGTGATGGCCAGCACCGCGGACGCGCCGCGCTGGGCCAAGTCCGGTTATGTGGCCGACCTGTCGGACCAGCCGTGGGTGTCGGACCTGTCGGCGCCGGTGAAGCCGCTGGCGACCGTACAGGGCAAGGTGATCGCCGAGCCGAACGAGCTGACCGGCATCGGCCTGTTCAGCAACATGAAGCTGCTCAAGGCCGCCGGCATCGACAAGGCCCCGGCGACCTGGAGCGAGCTCATATCCGACCTTCAGGCGCTGAAGAAGGCAGGGCAGCCGGGGCTGGCTCTGCCGGACAAGAGCGGCTGGACCGTGTACGCGGCGATTAACGCCACCGCGGCTTCGAATGTGTTCGCCGCGAACCCCACGTGGACCGACGACCTCGTCTCCGGCAAGGCCACCTTCGCTGCCGACGCGGGCTGGAAGAAGTCCGTGCAGCAGGTCCTCGACCTGGGTTCGCAGGGGCTGATCGACTACAAGGCGCAGCTGGGCGTGGACGAGTGGTCGCAGGGCACCCAGGACTTCAAGGCCGGCAAGTCCGCCTTCCTGCTGCAGGGCTCCTGGTCGATGAGCGACCTCGCCAAGGGGGTGGACCAGCTGCAGTTCTCGCCGTGGCCCGGAGGGGAGGCCGCGGACGCTCCGATGGCCACGACCGCGGTCGGGACGATGTGGACGATCAACGCCGCGACCAAGCACAAGGCCGAGGCCGAGGAGTACCTGAAGTTCTGGGCCGCCTCGGACAACCTGACCCAGTACCTGAGTGCCGAGGCCGCGGTATCGCCGTTCAAGTCGGTCAGCACCCCCGCCATTCCCGGGGCGGAGGCTTTCATCAGCGCTGTCGGCGCCGGGCACTTCTGGGTGCTGCCGGAGAACGGATGGGCCGGCGGCAAGGCGCAGACCGCGATGACGAGTGCTTCGCAGGCGCTGCTGCTGGGCCAGGCCTCGGTCGACAAGACCCTCGCGGCCTACGACGCCGCCGCCAAGGGCTGATCCGTGCGACTGCGGGCGGCCACCTGAGCGGGTCGCCCGCAGTCTGACGACCCCATCCATCTGTCTTCGGGCGGTCCGCCCGGACGACCGAACCCCCGGTGCCGCAGCCTGCGGGGATTCGGCGAGAGGAGCCACCGGTGAGGATGCCACCCCTGACGCGCAGCCGAAGTCTGGTGCCGTTCGCGGTGCCGGCGATCGCTTTGTACACGTTGCTGATGCTGTACCCCCTGGTGAAGGCGATTCCGCTGAGCCTGACCGACTCCACAGGCGGCCCGACGGCCGACAACGTGGGGCTGGCGAACTATCGCGCGATGGCGCACGACGTCAATCTGGGGCCGGCCCTGTGGCACACCCTGGTGTTCACCGTCGTAGTGGTCGTGGTCCAGAACGCCATCGGCCTGGGCCTGGCGTTGATGCTGCGGCGCTGGGGCGCCTACGGCAAGGCTCTGGCGGTGGTGCTGCTCACCCCGGCGCTGCTGTCGGGGGTCATGGCGTCCTATATCTGGTCCTCGCTGTACCAGCAGGACGGTGCGATCAACTCGCTGCTGAAAGCGGTCGGTCTGGGTGCCCTGAGCCAGGTCTGGCTCGGCGATCCCTCGACCGCGCTGTATGCCATCGCGTTCGTGAACATCTGGATGTACGCCGGCTTCTCCGCGTCGATCTTCGCCGCCGGGCTGCGGACTGTCCCCCAGGACCTGGCCGAGGCGGCCCGGCTGGATGGTGCCACGCGGGCGCAGGTGTTCTGGCGGGTCGAGTGGCCGATGCTCGCGCCCTCGGTCACGGTCGCGGTGACGTTGTCGCTGATGGGCTGCCTGCGGGTGCTGGAACTGCCGCTGGTAATGACCAATGGCGGCCCGGCCGGCTCCACTGACACCCTCGGTCTGCTGATCTATCAGACGATCTTCACGGACGGTGAGCTCGGTTACGGCACCGCCTTGTCGGTGCTGCTGCTGGCCGTGGTGGTCGTGCTGGCGACCGGTACCAACACCCTGCTTCGTCGTCGTGAAGGGCATGTCCTGTGAGCACCTTGAGCAAGCCCGGCGCCGGTCGCCGGGTCGCGCCCGCGCGCCGCCGGACGCCGCAGCCGTCGCCGAACCGGAAGCACGCCGACGCGGCCGGGATGCTTCGCAAGGCCGCCGGAACTGTGCTGGTGGTCGTCTTCGTCGCGCCGTTCCTGTATGCGTTGGGCACGTCGCTGCGCACGCCCGAGGACGTCGCGGCGCATCCGATCGGATTCCCCACGCATGTGACCTTCAGTAACTTCTCCCGGGTGATCTCGGCGATGCAGTATCCGCACAGCGTGTGGAACACGGTGCTGATCACCGGCGGCGCCTGTCTGGTGGTCGTGGTGCTCGGGTCAATGGCCGGCTACGCGCTCGGGCTGACCACCCGGGGCTGGTCGCGCTGGACCTATCGGCTGTTCATGGCGGGGATGGCGGTGCCGCTGTTCGTGTTCGTCGCGCCTCTGTATCTGCTGATGCGTGACCTGAACCTGCTGGGCACCACCCAGGGCGTGATCCTGATCTACGCGGCGATGAACCTGCCGGTAGCAGTGTTCTTCTACACGAGCTTCGTCCGCACCATCCCCGGAGCCCTGCGGGAGGCAGCAGAGATAGACGGCGCCGGACGGCTGCGAACCTTCTTCTCGATCTACTTCCCGCTACTGTGGCCGGTCACCGCGACGCTGCTGCTGTTCGTGACCCTCACTGTCTGGAACGACTTGCTGGTCCCGCTGATCTTCTTGCAGGACCCCGGCCAGCGCACCGTCATGGTGAACGCCTACGCCTTGATGGATTCCAAGATCGTGCAGCCGACCGATCTGTTCCCGGCTGCCCTGCTGGGTATAGCTCCGCTCCTGGTCCTGTTCGCGCTGTTCCAGCGCCGGATGGTCGAGGGCATGAGCGGCGGCGCCGTCAAGGGCTGACCATGCGGGCGCGCTGCCTGTCCCGACACCGAAACCGCCGACGGCGACTGACGTTCTTGGAGTTCGCATGAAGATCACGGGGTGGGAGACCTTCCTTGTCGCACCGCGCTGGCTGTTCCTGCGCGTCGACACCGACGAGGGGGTCAGCGGCTGGGGCGAGCCGATCGTGGAAGGCCGGGCCGAGGCTGTCCGCGCCGTCGTCGACACCTTCTTCGAATACCTCATCGGCAAGGATCCCCGGCGGATCGAGCGGCACTGGCAGGTGCTGACCAAGTCCGGTTTCTACCGGGGGGGCCCGATCATGTCCAGCGCCGTGGCCGGTATTGACCAGGCGCTGTGGGACATCGCCGGCCGCGCCCTGGGCGTTCCGGTGTACCAGTTGCTCGGCGGCGCCGTCCGGGAGAAGGCGCGGATGTACACGTGGGTACACGGCGACACCCCAGAGTCCCTGGCGGCCGACGCGCGGGAGAAGGTGAGCCAGGGCTTCACCGCGGTAAAGGTCAACCTCACCGAGGCCGCCGCGCCGCTACCCTCGGCCGCCGACTTCGCCGCCTGGGCCGAGCGGATGTGGGCGCTGCGCCAGGCAGTGGGAGAGCGGGTCGACATCGCCGTCGACATCCACGGCAGATTCAGCACCGCGGCATCCTTGGTCATGCTGCCGCTGCTGGAGCCGATGCGGCCGATGTTCGTCGAGGAACCGGTTCTGCCCGAGCACTCCGGCAACCTGCGACGGATCGTCGCCTCGACGTCCATCCCGATCGCGACCGGCGAGCGGCTGTTCTCCCGCCGGGAGTTCGCTGAGGTGCTCGCCGCCGGTATCGCGGTGGCTCAGCCCGACTTGTCGCACGCCGGCGGTATATCCGAGGTGCGCCGCATCGCCGCCGCTGCCGAGACATTCGACGTCGCCCTGGCCCCGCACTGCCCGCTCGGGCCGATCGCACTGGCCGCGAGCCTGCAAGTGGACTTCGCCGCTCCGAACTTCCTGATCCAGGAGCAGAGCCTGGGCATCGGGTACACCGATGACGACAATCGACTGCTGGGCTACCTCAAAGACCCGTCGGTGTTCGCGATGGCCGACGGCTGTATTGCCCGGCCTACTGCTCCGGGGCTCGGTATCGAGATCAATGAGGAGGTCGTGAAGGAGGCCGCCGCAGCCGGACACGCCTGGCGACCTCCGATCTGGCAGCACGCTGACGGTTCATACGCCGAATGGTGAGCCGGCAGAACGTGGCGAAGTCGGCAAAACGACCGGGCCGCGTGATATCTGGGTCACGGATCGCTGCTCCCTAACCCCTGGAGGCCAGGAACTCATGACAGACACCGCCGCAGGCCGGGTCCGCCGCGTCGCCCTGGTTACCGGCGCGGCCGGTGACATCGGCCGTGCCACCGCCGCGCTGCTGGGCGCGCGGGGCTGGACGCTGATCCTGACCGACATCGACGACGCCGGTGGCGCCGGTGCCGCGGCGCAGCTGCGCGAGGGCGGCGCCGATGCGCACTACCACCACCTGGACGTCGCCTCCGAACAAGGATGGCAACAGCTCCAGGCCGAGATGACGGCCACCTGGGGCAGACTGGACCTGCTGTATTTCAACTCCGGAACCAGCGCCCGAACACCGCTGAACGCCGACGGCCTCCAGGATTGGGAAAACCTGCTGGACGTCCACGTCATCGGGGCGTTCCAAGGCGTGCGGGCCTGCCGGGCCCTGCTCGATCAGGCCAGCGGATCAGTCGTGGTGACCACGTCGATCCACGCCAGATCCGGGTTCAAGGATCACGCCGCCTACGCCGCTGCCAAGGGCGCCCTGGAAGCCCTCACCCGGCAGCTGGCCGTCGACTGCGCCCCGCAGATCCGCGTCAACGCGATCTGCCTGGGCAGCATTTACACCACCCCTTGGGACCTGGCCACCGAAGCCGAACTCACCGCAATCCGCAACCGCATCCCGCTGGGACGCATCGGCAACCCCGGCGATGTCGCCCCAGTCGTCGAGTTCCTGGCCTCCGCAGGAGCGGCCTACATCACCGGACAGACCATCGTCGTCGACGGCGGCCGCACCGCCTGGTCCGGCGAGTGAACGAAGAAGGACACATGCCGGACCTGCTGAAAACCCTGACCGCCCACCGAATACTGGCGATCGCCCGCGCCTCCACCGGTGACCATCTGGTGTCGGCCCTGGAGACCCTCATCGACGCTGGGGTGCGCTGCCTGGAGGTGACGCTGCCGACTCCGGGGAGTCTGGCCGCGGTGTCGCACATGCGCGAGCGATTCGGTGCCGACGTGTGCGTGGGGACCGGCACAGTGCTCACCGTGGGGCAGGCACGGCAGGCGATCGACGCCGGTGCGGAGTTCCTGGTTTCCCCCCATCTGGACCCTGACATCGTGGCCGAAGCCGTACTCCACGGCGTCGGCATGCTGCCAGGAGTGTTCACCCCCACCGAAGCGATCACCGCGTGGCGAGCCGGCGCGACTGCCGCCAAACTCTTCCCAGCCTCAGTGGTCGGACCGCGATACCTGACCGCGCTCCAAGGCCCACTCCCGGACCTGCCGTTCGTGCCCACCGGCGGCGTCGGCCTGGACGACGTTGAACAATGGCTCGCCAGCGGCGCCATCGCGGTCGCAGTAGGGTCACCGTTGATCGGCGATGCCTTGACCGGCGGGGACCTTTCCTGGCTACGCCGGCGGGCCACGGCGTTCGTCGGCGCGTCCGAAGGGTCCGACCATGCCTGACCTGGTCACTCTCGGCGAGGCCATGGCCGCACTGTCCCCGGGTCGGATCGGACCGCTAAGGCACTGCCGTCACCTGGATTTATCGATCGCCGGCTCGGAGGCCACGGTCGCGATCGGCGTGCGGCGTCTGGGTCACAGCGCCGCGTGGATCAGCCGGCTCGGCGACGACGAACTCGGCGCACTGATCCGCTCGGACCTCCAAGCCGAAAGCGTCGAGGTCCACGCGATAGCCGACACGCAGGCGCCCACAGGGCTGATGCTCAAAGAGCGCCGAACCGCCGACATCCGGCGCGTCCACTACTACCGCGCGGGATCAGCAGCATCCCGGCTTCAACCGGCCGACCTGCCTGAAGGCCTGGTCGAATCTGCGAAGATCTTGCACGCCGGGTCCATCACCCCCGCACTGTCACCCAGCGCGGCAGCCGCCGTCAACGAGGCAATACACCGCGCCTCGTTCGTCTCCTTCGACGCCAACTTCCGCAGCAAACTGTGGTCCCCCCAGGATTTCCGGCACTGGGTCCTGCCTGTTCTGCCGTCCATCGACCTGCTGTTCGCAAGCACCGAGGAAGCCCGAATCCTCCTGGCCCAAGGCGACGACGACCCGCCAGCACTCGCCAAAGCGCTTCGCGAACTAGGACCTCGCACCGTAGTGCTCACCATGGGCGCGCAAGGCGCGGTGTCCACCGACCCCGAAGGGGTCCACGAGGCCGCGGCCGTGCAGGTGACCGAGATCGACCCGGTCGGCGCCGGCGACTCATTCGTCGCCGGCTACCTCGCCTCCCTGCTGGACGGCGCCGACGCCGCGACCCGGATGAGGAGCGCCACCCGCGTCGCGGCCTTCTCAGTGGCAGCCCACGGGGACTGGGAAGGCCTGCCGACCGCCGCCGAACTCGCCACAGCGACGACATCCGATATCAACCGCTGAATACCAGGGGCTGCCCATGAAGATCTGGCACGACGATCCCCAGCCACTGGCCCACGAGCCACTGCTGCTGGGCGAAGGCCCCGCATGGGACGCCGAGACCGGGACGCTGTCCCTGGTGGACATCGACGGCCGTGCGTTCGTCACCATCGCCGAGCGCCGCATCACCCGCACCACGACCCACGACATGATCGGCTGCGCCGTGCCCTGGACCTCGCAGCTGTGGCTGGCAGCAGCCGGCACGAAGGTTCTCGGACTGGCACCAGACGGCGGCACCGTCGCATTCGCCACACTCCCGGGCAACGCCTCGCTGTACCGCGCCAACGACGGCAAATGTGACCCGGCCGGTCGCTTCTGGGTCGGCGTGATGGCCCGAGACGCCTCCGCCGGCTGCGGGACCCTGTGTGTGGTGGACGGCGACGGCGACGTGCGCACGATGCTCAGCGGACTCACCATCCCCAACGGGCTGGGCTGGTCACCAGACGGAAGCACCATGTACGTCACCGACACCGCTCCCGGCACCATCACCGCCTACGACTTCGCCATCACCACCGGTGCGCTCACCAACCCCAGAACCCTGATCACCATCGATCCTCGCTTCGGCGGGCCGGACGGCCTGACCGTCGACACCGACGGACACGTGTGGAGCGCTTTGTGGGACGGCGGCGCGGTCCTCCGGATCGCCCCGGACGGCGCGGTCGTCGCCGTGGTGGAGCTTCCCGTACCCCGACTGGCCAGTTGCTGCTTCGCCGGACCGGACCTGACCGAGCTGATCGTCACATCGGCATCGGTTGCTCTTGAACCAGACGTACTCCACCGGTATCCCCTGTCAGGCAGCAGCTTCCGACTGCGCACCGATTTCCAAGGGCTGGCGGCGACGCGGTTTCAGGGACGCGTCCCGGCATGACTGCAACGTGCTGCGCATCCGGCTATTTCACAGGAGGATCATCCGTGCTCACCTTCCCCGAAGGCTTCTTGTGGGGTGCCGCAACCTCCGCGCACCAGATCGAGGGCAACAACGTCAACAGCGACTGGTGGGTCCGGGAGAACGCCCCGGACACCCGCATGACCGAGCCGTCCGGCGATGCCTGCGACAGCTACCACCGCTACCGCGAGGACATGACCCTGCTCCGCGACGCGGGCCTGGACACGTACCGGTTCAGCGTCGAATGGGCCCGCATCGAGCCGGAGGAGGGCATGGTCTCGCGTGCGGCGGTGGCCCACTACCGCCGTATGGTCGAAACGGCGCTGGGGCTCGGTCTCACCCCGTCGGTCACGCTGATGCACTTCACCGTCCCGCGCTGGTTCGCCGACGACGGCATGTGGCGCAGCCCGAAGGCGGCCGAACGGTTCGCCCGGTACACCGAGCTGGCGCTGCCGATCCTCGGCGACGACGTCCGGATGGTGTGCACGATCAACGAGCCGAACATCGTGGCGATGCTCGCCGGCGGCGAGGACCCGGCCGATCTGGTCGCGTACGGCTTGCCGGCGCCGGACTTGGAGGTGGCCGACACCTTGTTGGAGTGTCACCGGCGGTCGCGGGAGATTCTCGGCGGGGTCGGGGGGATTCAGTCGGGGTGGACGGTCGCTACGCAGGCCTTCCAGGCCGAGCCGGGGTGCGAGCAGGTGGCGCACGACTATGGCTACCAGCGTGACGATTGGTATCTGGAGGCCGCGCGCGGGGACGATTGGCTCGGCGTCCAAGCTTACACGCGCACGATCATCGGCCCGGACGGACCGCGTCAGGTTCCTGATGACGTCGAGAAGACGCTGGCCGGCTGGGAGTACTACCCGGAGGCTGCGGCGCTTGGCGTGCGGAGTGCCTGGGAAAAGACCGACGGGGTGCCGATCTACATCACGGAGACCGGGATCGCGACGGCGGACGACGCGCGTCGGATCGACTATCTGCGCGGGTCGCTGGCCGGCGTGCATGGTGCGATCGCGGACGGCGTGGACGTGCGCGGATTCTTGGCGTGGAGTCTGCTCGACAACTTCGAGTGGTCTGCGGGGTATCGGCCGACGTTCGGGTTGATCGCGGTTGATCGGGAGACGTTCGTTCGGACGCCCAAGCCTTCACTGGGGTGGCTGGGGCAGGTGGCTCGGAACAACGGGCTGACTGAGTAGAGGATCTGATCGGCCATGACGGTCCGGCCGGTGTCTTCGGACACATGAGATGAGGGTGCCGACAATCGCTGCGAGCTGGGATGATGCCATGTCGTGGGGTTGAAGCTGATCCATCTGGTCGTGGCCCGGATGTTCTCGTGGCTGTGGTTGGGCGGGCGGGATCCGGCGGCGAAAGACGTCGAGATTTTGATGCGGCGTCATCAGCTTGCTGTGGCACAGCATCGTGATCCGCGCCTGGCTCGTAAGCTGACCTGGGCCGATCGTGCATGGCTGGTGTTGCTGGCCGGGGGGCGCAGATGAATCGGAGTGACTTCGTCGATCAGGCTGTGAGCTGGTTTTGCTGCTGGTAGCGGGTTGTGTGGTTGCGGCGGTGTTCGGCAACGAGATGGTGCCAGTAGGCGTCGAAGCCGAACGTTGGAAATCAGGGCCCGGAGTTTTAGGACGGCTTCGGTGCCGGCCAGTGACCAGCGGGCTCCGGTGATGTCCAGGCGGTCGGCGATAGGGTGGCGGGCTGCGCCCTCGACGATGCCGGTGGCGATCGGCCAGCCGGCCGTGAGGGCGGTGTCGTACCTCAGGTAGTCGTTCTTGTTCCGAAGGTAGGTGACGGTCTCGCCGATCTGCTTGCGGTCCTCGGGGTCTGTGCCGTGTTTCGGCCGCGGCGGCGAGCAGGTCGGCGATGTCGGCTGATCTGCCGTTCAGGATGGTCAGGGCCCATTCGGCGACCGCGGCGTCGGTGTCGTCGCCGTGCAGGATGCGGGCGGCGGCGTGCAGGTATTGCAGGACGTGTATTACGTCGATCACGATGTGGATCGGCGAGTTCCGCTTCGCGGCCTCGGCGCGGATGGCGTCGATCTGCGCGATCGCACCGCCCTCCAGGACATCACCCCGGCCAGTTCGACGCCGCGAACCTGTTTCGCCGTCGCGGCTGTCTCCGACCGTTGCGCCTGCTCCGGCGCCGCCGGGCAATCGGTCCTCGTCAAGACGGCGCGCCGGAAGTCGGTAGTATAGTTTGTCTTGTTTCCAAGCTGTAGACGAGGTGGGAGCACGGCGGCTCCGCCAGTTGCGTGCCTGCTGTTTAGAGCGGGGCGAATCGAATCCATGGGATGGTCGGCCAAGGGTGAGAACTCGGGTGGCCAAGGCGTGACGCCAAGCCGCGGCTTCGCAATGGTGGGGCGCGAGGATGAGTTGGTTCTCGTGTGTGGGGCTTTGGCCAGCCCGCCAGCTGTGGTGCTGGTGGATGGTGAGGCGGGTGTGGGTAAGTCCCGGCTGGTGTTTGAGGCCGGTCGGCAGTTGTCGGACAGTGGGTTGCGGGTGCTGACCGGGTTGTGCCACCGGTTGCGTGAGCCTCTGCCGTTCGGCCCGGTGCTGGATGCATTGCGCCTGGTAGGGCCGTGGCTGCCCGAACCGAAACAGCTTGCCTCGCAGGCCGGTGCGCTCGGGGTGCTGCTGCCGGATCTGGCCGGTCGTCTCCCCGATGCGCCTGCGGTTCCGGAGGATCCGCGGGCGGCGCGGTTTCAGTTGGTGGGGGCGGTGCGCGCGATCCTGGATGCGCTTGGCCCGGTGGTGCTGGTGGTGGAGGATGTGCACTGGGCGGATGAGGCCACCCGGGATTTGCTTCTGTTCTTGGCTCGGGACCTGCCCCGTCGAGCCGGGCTTTTGCTGACCTACCGGCGCGAGGACCTGCCGGATCGCGATGCGGTGCTCGGCTCGGCCTACCGTCGGCCGGTCGGCACCGGTGGCGCGGAGGTGCACCTCGGGCCTCTCACGCGTGCCGAGGTCGACGAACTGGCCGGTAAGGTGCTCGGATCTCGCGGGAACCCCACGCTGGGGAGGGCGCTGTTCGAGCGTAGCGGCGGACTGCCGCTGGTGGTGGAAGAGGACCTGATCACGCTGACCGAACCGGCTCATCGCGCCCGCCTGCTCACTACCGACGGTTCAACCCTCGCCTCGACAGGGGGCGAGGCTGCGATGTTGGCTCGGGCGGGGGTGCCACGCGGACTGCACGAGGCGGTCACCGCCCGTATGCACGGGCTCGGCCCCCAGGCCACGGCAATCGTGCAGGCCGCGGCGGTGCTCGCGGTCCCGGCCGCACGGGCGCTACTTGGTGCGGTCGCCAGTCTCGGCCCTGTGCAGACTGATGAGGCGTTGATCGAGGTTCTGGACGCGATGGTGCTGAGCGAGCCGGCGGCGGCGCGGTACGGTTTCCGCCACGCACTAGCTCAACAGGCGGTCTACCGGGCGATACCCGGACCGCGCCGCGAGGACCTGCATCAACATGCGGTTAAGGTACTTTCGGCCCAGTCGCCGCCCCCGCTGGTGCAGATCGCTTACCACACTCGCGCCCTCGGCGATACCGAAGTGTGGCTGGAGCGGGCTGAGCAGGCCGCCGACCAGGCCATCGCACTCGGTGACCAGGGCACTGCCGCGGTGCTGTTACGCGAAATCCTAGATCAACCAAACCTGCAGGTGGAGCTCCGCACCCGAGCCGCCCTGGCCCTAGCACGTTTCGCCGTCTTCAGCACCGAATCCTCGGCCAGCATAGCCACCCTGCGTCGGATCCTGTCCGACCCGCACCTGCCTACCAAGGTACGCGGTGAGGTCCGCCTCACCCTCGGCCTGCTCATGACGAACAATGCGCTCGATGCCAGAGGAGGATATCGCGCGGTCGAGCGCAGCGTGCGGGAACTTGAGGGTGCTCGCCCCGAACTATTGTTGCGCGCGATGGTTGCGCTGGCGACGGGCAGCGAAACATACGCGGAGGGGCAGCAATGGATGCGCCGCGCCGAAGCCGCCGCGCACGACAGCCCCGACCAAGTGGCCCGCGCCGCAGTGCGGGCGAGCAGCCTGACTCTCATGGCTCTTCATGGCGATCCCGCCGTATGGGAGTCGGTGCGTGACCTGCCAAGAAGCTCGAAGGACCCGGCCGTCCTGCGGCAAGTCGCCCGCGCTCTTTACAACGTTGGCTCGTCCGCCTTCGAGCTCGGGTGCGACGCGCGCGTCCCCGATTTACTTGAGGAGGCCATGGAACTCTCGCGGCAGGCCGGCTATCTCGGTCTGGTGGCCATGGGGGGTGACTGCATGCTGGCGTTGGACTTGCGCGCCGGCCGCTGGTCCCGGCTGGACGAACGTGCCTCAGCGCTCGCAGCCGAGTTCCCCGAAATGGCCACGGTAGTACGTGGCGCCGAGCAACTCCATGGAAGCCTCGCAGCTGCCCGAGGGCAGTGGACGCGAGCGCTCGAGCACCTGGGGCGGGCTGCCGACATGGTCAAGAACTCAGATGGCACCGGGCTCAACGACGTGCTTCGCATAGCTGCCGACACCGCCCGCATCTACCTGAGTCTCGACAAGCCTCAGGCCGCCTACACCGCCATCGCGCCGCCCGTAGAACGCCTGCGCCGCACCGGTCGCTGGGCGCGCGTGGATGACGTACTAGCGGTCGCCGTCCAAGCCGCGCTGGCCACCGGACACGAAGCTGACGCCCGGCAACTTCTGAGTGAAGCCGAGCACGGCCTGAACGGCCTCGATGCCCCAGGCGCCACCGCCGACCTGCACCTGGCACGCGGCATCCTGCAACTACACGAAGGTGATTCCAAAAGCGCCGCCGACGACTTCGACCGCGCACGCATCATGTACAACGCCATTGGCCGCCCCCACCAAACCGCCCGCGCCATCGAACACACCGCTGCCGCCCACCAAACCCAACAACCCCTGCTCGCCGCCGACGAACTCACCCAGGCCGCCGAGATCTACACCCGCCTCGGTGCCCCCGCCGATGCGGCCCGCTGCCAACGCGCCCAACGACAGCTCGGCCTGACTCGACCCCAGCCCCGCGGACGACGCGGCTACGGCACCGAACTGTCCCCCCGCGAAACCGAGGTCGCCCGCCAACTCGCGGACGGCGCCACCAATCAGGACATCGCCCACGCCCTCTCCCTCTCCCCCCGCACCGTCGAACACCACGTCACCAACGTCCTCAAAAAACTCCACACCACCCGCACACAACTCCAGAAGTCGGGCTTCCATGTACCCTGATGGACTCTGTTGCCCGTGGGTTGACGCCCTTACCGAACACCGTTCGAGGCAGCCCTGTACCGTGCCAGAACGGACGCATAGCTATTGACCTGCCTGTTTGTGTGATTGGTGGAACTGGGGTCTGTCAAAGAGTTACGGCTCTGCCAAGACTTTCGTGAGCTGAGATCGTTGATCTCAGTCGGGCCGTGACAGGCGTGTCTGACAGCAGGATGCTGCGAGTGTGTGACCTTGGGACTCTTCACCTTGAGGGACTCTGTTGCCCGTCGCGATCTGATCCCTGTGACCTGCACATATGCGAAGTGCTGAAATCGTGCGTGGTTCAAAAACCCTGCTATAGGGCTTCACCTGCGCGAATGCTGCCCGGGAGTGGCGCCGTGTAGGGGACGATGATGCTCGTGTCTGTGCGTCTGCTCTACCTTTTGTTTTGCCGGATAGCCTCCTGGCTGCTGTTGTTAGGCCGCAGCGGCGCCGCCAAGGACCTCGAGTTGCTCATACTGCGCCATGAAGTGGCGGTGCTGCGGCGAGCCAATCCGAAGCCGCGG
>NZ_JBGCCP010000058.1:0-41256 GCF_041262705.1 Catenulispora sp. MAP12-49
AGCGCGACCCCCACTCCCCGGAGCGAGGCCGCTCGCCGCGCAGGCGCCGCCGGAGGCGCCCTTGACTGTCGCCCTTGACTGTCGCAGTAGAGCCGCCCACCTGCCCACACCACCACCGCCCCGCGAAACCAGCGCCACCCCCGACCCGCGCCACCAACGGATCCCGCAAAACCATGCGCGAAGCCGTCAAGAAACGCCTGTGCCTGTCAACCCACGAACAAACCGCAACCAGCCATACCCACACACATAAGGGCGCCTCTGTCGCTCAGGCAAAGCCCTGTTCTATATGTCAAGCCCCTGATTCGCGGCATCGTCGAGCGCCTTGTCCAGCGAAGTGGCCGCCATGATCAGCGCCAGGTGCGTGAAGGCCTGCGGGAAGTTGCCCAGTTGTTCGCCGGTCGGGCCGATCTCCTCGGAGAACATGCCGACGTGGTTGGAGTAGGTGAGCATCTTCTCGAAGGCGTAGCGGGCTTCGCGGATTCGGCCTGCCTGGGCGAGTGCGTCGACGTAGAGGAAGCTGCACAGGCTGAACGTGCCTTCGTTGCCGCGCAGTCCGTCCGGCGAGGCGGCCGGGTCGTAGCGGTAGACCAGGCTGTCGGACACCAGCGTGCGGTCCATCGCGTCCAGGGTGGACAGCCAGGCCGGGTCCCGTGGTGCGAGCATCCCCATGCGCGGGATGATCAGCAGGGAGGCGTCGAGCACGCCGTCGTCGCCGCCGTTGCCGTCGCTGTAGTGCTGGACCAGGGCCTGCTCCTTGGCGTTCCAGCCGCGCGTCATGATCTGCTCGATGATCGTGTCCCGCTCCCTGGTCCAGCGCTCCAGGTCCGCCGGGCGGCTGAACTCGGTGGCCAAGGCGATGCCGCGGTCGAAGGCGACCCACGACATCACCCGGCTGAAGGTGAAGTCCTTGCGCCCGCCGCGGGTCTCCCAGACGCCCTCGTCGGGGCGGTCCCAGGAGTCGGCGAGCCAGTCGAGGGTTTTTGCCAGCGACTTCCACCCCTGATACCCGGTGCTGCGCTGCAATAAGGCGCCTTCGGACAGGGCGTACATCGCCTCGCCGTAGATGTCGAGCTGGAGTTGGTCGGCGGCGGCGTTGCCGACGCGGACCGGCGCCGAACCGCGGTAGCCCTCGAGATGGTCCAGGACCGTCTCGGTCAGCGTCGGGTCGCCGTCGACCCGGTACATGATCTGCAGCGGGTCGCCGGTCCGGCTCTCGCGGTCGCGCAGGCGCTCCCCGATCCAGTGGACGAACTTGTCCGCCTCCTCGACGAAGCCGAGGTCCAGCAACGCGCGCACGGACAACGAGCCGTCGCGCACCCACGTGTAGCGGTAGTCCCAGTTGCGCTCGCCGCCGATCTGCTCCGGCAGGCCCATGGTGGCCGCGGCGACCGGGGCGCCGGTGGGGTGGTATATCAGCAGTTTGAGGGTGATCGCGGAGCGGTTGACCGCGCTGGGCCACCGGCCCTGGTAGGTCGAGCTTCGCACCCACTGCTGCCAGAAATGGATGGTGCCCCAGGCGGATTCGGAGGCGTCCTCGGCGGTCATCGGCGGGGGCAGGGCGCTGTCGGGCGCGCACACGGTGAGGGCGAACCCGGCCATGTCGCCGACCCGCAGGGTCGTCTCGCCGCGGACGTCGTCGCCGTCCTGAGCCATCGGGAAGTTGCCTGCCTGCAGGTACGCGGTGGCGCTGGGGGAGCGGAAGACGGCGCTCTCCCCGTCGAGCCGGAGCTCGTGGCCCGCCCGCGCGTAGTCGAAGCGCGGACGGCATTCCATCGTCATCGTGACCGCGCCGCGCACCACGCGGACCGCGCGCATGAGCGCGTGCCGGTCCGTCGGGGTCGTGGACGTGATCGGCGGCATCCAGTCGACGACTTCGCAGACCCCGTCCGGCGACGTGAACCGCGTGATCAGGACAGCGGAATCCGGGTAGTACAGCTGCTTGGCCTGAGCGTCCGGGTGGGTCGGCGCCAGCTTGAAGAACCCGCCGCGGGCGTGGTCGAGCAGCGAGGCGAACAGGCTGGGCGAGTCGAAGCGGGGCGCCGCGAACCAGTCCACGACACCGGCGGAGGAGACGAGCGCCGCGGTTTGCAGGTCACCCACCAGACCGTGGTCGGCGATGAGCGGATAGCGGTCCATGGCTACTCCCGCGTCGTCGTGGAAAAGCCTCTATAAACCCTTCCACTATCCGGCGCCGGGCGCGATTCGGCCTCCCGTCGGGGGGCTCGTTGCTCCATGTGGAGGTGGTGGCTGTGCGCTTGCTGGTGGTTACCCGGTAGCATCGCGTGCCGAGTCCGAGGAGGGCGTGATGAAGCAGAGGGCGCGATGAAGCATCGGCCGGCATGGGCGCCGGATGAGGTCGACATCGAGCGTCCATCAGTGGCGCGGATGTATGACTACTTCCTCGGCGGTTCTCACAACTTCCCGTCAGACCGGGATCTTGCCGAACAGGCGCAGAAGGCCTTCCCGGACGCGCCTCATGTCGTGCGGGCCAATCGGTCGTTCCTGGGCCGAGCCGTCGCCGCGTTGTGTGCGCTCGGCGTCGAGCAGTTCCTCGACCTCGGCTCCGGGATTCCCACCGTCGGCAACGTCCACGAGATCGTCGCCGCGCGCAGGCCCGGGGCTCGCACGGTGTACGTCGATTCCGACCCGGTGGCCATCGCTCACGCCTCGGTGCTGTTGCGGGACACGAACGGTGTCGCCGTCGTGCACGCGGACCTGCGGGATCCGGATGCGGTTCTGCACGAGGCGGTCCACGCCGGAGGACTCGATCTCGCCCTTCCGGTGGCGGTTCTGCTGGTCTCGGTGTTGCCGTTCATACCGGACGAGGACGACCCGGCCCGGATCGTGGCGGCCTACCGGGATGCCACCATCCCGGGCTCCCACCTGGTCATGAGCCACGGCACCAACGAATACCGGCCCAAGCAGGTCGGCGACGTCGAGACCGTCTATGCCAAGACCACGCAGCCTGGCGTGTTCCGCGGCAAGGCTGAGATCGGGCGCTTCTTCGAAGGGTACGACCTGCTCGAGCCGGGTCTGGTGGACATCGTTCATTGGAGGCCGGAACCCGAAGCGCTGCGGACAGACCCGCTCGGCGGCGACGTCGCTCGCTACAGTCTGATCGCCGGAGTCGGCAGACGGCTCGTGTAGCGGCCGCAGACGAGCGTCCTCGGGTAGCCTTGATCCACACGCGGGCGGGGGCGGAAGCGGGCGGGCTGGGATGACCGAAACAAGCGAGCGCGGCGCTGCCGAGGGGACCCGGCGGGCCGAACTGGCCGCGTTCCTCAAGACCCGGCGCGCGAAGATCCAGCCCGGAGACGTCGGCCTGCCCGACGGCGTCCGGCGGCGGGCCGCGGGACTGCGGCGCGAAGAGGTCGCGCAGCTCGCCGGGGTCGGGCTGTCCTGGTACACGTGGCTGGAACAGGGCAGGGCGATCAACGCCAGCACGCAGGTCCTGGACGCGCTGGCCACGACGCTGCGCATGGACCCGGTCGAGCGCGAGCACCTGCACGTCCTGGCCGGAGCCGTCCCGCTGCGCGGCCAGGCCGACGACCTCGTGATTCCCGACGCGGTCTTCGCCATCCTGCGTTCGCTCGACCCGCTGCCGGCGACGCTCGCGACAAGCCGCCTGGACACGCTCGGCACCAACGAGGCCTTCCAGGTGCTCTTCGCCGGCTGGCACGACCTGGGCTGCCTGCACCACAACGGGCTGTGGTGCACCATCACCGAGCCGAACGCCCGCCGATGGCTGCCGGACTACGACGACGACATCGCCTACCTCGTGGCGAGGCTGCGCAGCAACTACGCCCGCCACATCGGCGACCCGGAGTGGGAGGCGAACATCGCCCGCCTATCGGCCACCTCGCCGGAGTTCGCCAAGATCTGGGCGCGGCAAGAGGTCGCCGAGCCCTGCCTGCGGTCACGGCGGGTCATGCATCCCGACCTCGGACTGATGAACTTCACGCTGACGCAGCTCGACGTCGCTTTCTGCCCGGAGGTCTACATCAACGTCTACACACCCAGCGACGCCGAGACGTGGGCGCTGCTGGCGCGGACCAGACAGGGTTGATGTAGAGCGCTTCTGTTTGAAGTGCCAGCTGTTTGAAATGCGGCGGCCCTGGTGTATGTGTGGGTCGGGTTGGGGGTGTTGGTTCGGTTGGTGGGTGGGTTTTAGAGGCTCTCTACGGCTTCGCGCATGGTTTACGGGATCCGCAGGCTGGCGCGGTCGTCAGGCGTGGTCTGGGCTGCGTTGGCTGCTGATGGTCTGGGCAGGTGGTGCTGTCTACTGCGATAGTCAAGATCAAGAGCGACAGTCGCAGGCCACAGTCACAGGCGACAGTCAAGGGCGCCTCCGGCGGCGCCTGCACGGCGTGCGGCCTGGCTCCGGGGAGTGGGGGTCGCGCTGGCTGCCGGCGGACGCTGCTAGTGGTCGCCTCCGTCCCGGATTCCCCGTCTGTGGTGTGGGCGGGGTCCACTCGGTGAGGCACAGCGGCGGCCGGGTGGTGCGTGCGTGAGGTGCGGGAACCCTTCCCACAGGCGGGACAAAGGCGACCACAAGCAGCGTCCGCCGCCCGACAGCGCGGCCCCCCATCCCCGGAGAGAGCGCCGCTCGCCGCGTAGGCGCCGCCGGAGGCGCTCTTGACTGTGGTCTTTGACTGTCGCTCTTGATCTTGACTATCGCAGTAGACAGCACCACCTACCCAGACCAAATGCCGGCCCTGGCACGTACCTTAGGTGCTGCCACGCACAACGCCCGCCTCCTACAAGCGATCCCGCGACGAACGCCGGATCTTGACGCCCGCTGCCTTCTCCGTCAGCCTGTCGCCTGACAACGACGTCGGCCGCTGGCATGCAAGGAGACGAATGCGCCGTCTTGGGAACGTTCACACCCGTAGATCCCGCCTCACCCCCAGACCCCGCCTCATCGCGATGCTCAGTGTTGCGATACTCGCGATGGCCATCTCCCCTCAAGCAGCCAGCGCCGGCTCCGCGGACGCCAAAGCCGTGCCTGTCTCGGATCCCGCGGCCATCGTCAATCCCCTGATCGGCACCGGGAGCGGCGGCGACGTCGTGGGCCAGGTCGACATGTTCCCCGGGGCCGTGACGCCGTTCGGCATGGTGCAGTGGAGTCCGGACACCTCCTCGCGGCCTCCGGGTGGCGGGTACGACTACGCCGACACCTCGATCACCGGGCTCAGCCTCACCCACGTCTCAGGGCCCGGATGCGCCATCGGCGGCGACTTCCCGGTGCTGCCGATGGTCGGCGCCGTTCCCGCGGACCCGTCCTCCGCGCGGCAGCCCTTCAGCCACAGCACCGAATCGGCGACCCCGGGCCTGTACTCGGTGACCCTCGCGCCCGGAACGTCTGGCGCGATCAAGACCCGGCTCACCGCCACCGCGCGTACGGGGTTGGGCGAATTCACCTTCCCGGCCACCGACCAAGCGCGGGTGCTGGTGAACTCGGCCGGATCGGCGTCCGGCAGTTCGGCGGCGACCTTCGCGGTGACCGGTGACCGGGAGATAACCGGCTCCGTCACCAGCGGCCACTTCTGCGGACAGTCCAACTCCTACACCGTCTACTTCGCGGCGCGATTCGACCGGCCCTTCACCTCCTCGGCCACCTGGAGCGGCGGTACCGGTGGCACTTTGACCTTCGACACCCGCAGTGATTCGAAGGTGCGGATGCAGGTCGGGGTCTCCTACACCTCGGCCGCCGGCGCGCGCCGCAACCTCGCGGCCGAGGCGACGTCGTGGAACGTGGACGATGTGGCGCGTGCGGCCCATCAGGCCTGGAACAAGCAGCTGCGCAAGATTGAGATAGCCGGCGGTACCGCCGCTGAGCAGTCGAGCTTCTACACCGCGCTCTATCACACGCAGCTGGACCCGAGCGTGATCGACGATGCCGACGGTGCGTACCCCGGCTTCGACGGGAAGGTCCACACCGCGCCCGCCGGACACCATCAGTACTCGAACTTCTCCGGCTGGGACGTCTACCGCTCCGAGATGCAGCTGATCGGGCTGCTCGACCCCGATCGCGGCTCGGACATGGCACGTTCGCTGCTGGCCGACGCCGACCAGGGCGGCTGGCTGCCCAAGTGGCCCTCGGTCAACGGCTACACCGGTGTCATGAACGGCGACGCCGCCGATCCCATCCTCGCCGACCTCTACGCTTTCGGCGCCCGCGATTTCGATCTCGGCAAGGCGGTCGCCACGATGGTCCACGGCGCCCAGGGCACCGGCGCTCAGGGCCAGGGCTGGTATGTGGAGCGGCCGCACGGCCAGGACTACATCGCCAAGGGCTACGTGCCCAACGTCGGGTCCGACTCGATCAGCCCGGTGCCCAACGGTGCGTCGGAGACCGAGGAATACGCGCTGGCGGACTTCGCCATCTCCCAGCTGGCCCACGCCTCCGGTGACACGGCAGAGGAGTCCGTGTTCTTGAAGCGCTCGCAGAACTGGGCGTCGGTGTTCAACACGGCTACCGGATACATCCAGCCGCGCGACGTCGACGGCGCCTTCCCGTCCGGGGACCCGACCACCGCCGGCCAGTCCGGCTTCGGCCAAAGCGGCTTCCAGGAGGGCAACGCGTCGCAGTACACGTGGATGGTGCCGCAGAATCTGCGAGCCCTGTTCGACGGCATGGGCGGCGATGCCGCGGTGCGGCAGCGGCTGGACACGTATTTCACGCAGCTCAACGCCGGGCCGAACCAGCCGTACCACTGGCAGGGCAACGAGCCGGCGTTCGGCACGCCGTGGGCGTACGACTCCGCGGGCGCACCGTGGGAGACGCAGCGCGTGGTGCGGCGCATCACCTCGACGCTGTATTCCGCGACCCCCGGCGGCGAGCCGGGCAACGACGACCTCGGTGCGATGAGCTCGTGGTACGTCTGGGCGACGCTGGGCGTGTACCCGCAGACCCCGGGCGTGCCGATGCTGGTGCTCGGCGCGCCGTTGTTCTCCTCGGCCGTCATCCACGCCGGTGCCAACACCCTGACCATCAAGGCTCCGCAGGCCGGTGACGCGGCTCCGTACATCCAGAGCGTGCGCCTGGACGGCCGGGCAACGCAGCACACGTATCTGATGCTGGACGGCCGCGATCACCACCTCGACTACACGCTCGGTGCCTCGCCCGACCAGACGTGGGGTTCGGCGCCCCAGGACGCGCCGCCGTCGTTCGGCGCCGGGCCGGTCAGCTTCCCGCCCGCCACCCGGGCGGCGTTGTCGGTCACGCCGCAGCAGGTCCGTGTGGCGCCCGGGACGACGACGAGCGTCACGGTGAAGGTCGACAACACGCTGGGCACGTCCCCGGCGACCGTCACCTGGAGCGCGCAGGGTCCGGCCGGTCTGGCCGCCACGCCGTCGCAGACCACTGTCACGGTCGCGGCCGGGGCGGTGACGACGACCGCCGTCAGCCTGGCCCCGGACCCGGCGACGGCCTCGGGCTACTACCAGGTCGCGGTGCGGGCGAGCGCGTCGAACGGCGCGGTGCTGCCGACCACCGACATCCTGGCCACCGTCGCGGCGCCCGGCGTCTTCATCCCGACCGCCTATGTCACCGACTACAGCGACGGGACGCTGACCCCGGTCGACATCCGCACCGGCAACGCGGGCCCGGCCATCCCGGTCGGCAGCGGCCCCGACGGCGAGGCGATCACGCCGGACGGCAAGCGCCTGTTCGTGGCGAACAACAACACGAACAACGTGACCGTCATCGACACCACGACCAACCAGGTGATCGCCACCGTTCCCGTCGGCAGCGTCGCCGCCGACCTGGCCGCGACCCCGGACGGCAGGACGGTCTGGGTCAGCGACTTCGGCGACGGCACCGTCCAGCCGATCGACGTGGCCACCCTGACCGCCGGCCCGCCGGTGAAGGTGGGCAGCCAGGCCGAACGCGTGATGATCAACCCCGCCGGCACCCAACTGTGGGTCGCGAACCAGGGCGACGGCACGGTGAGCGTCGTCGATCTCGCCTCGCGCACCGTCGTGCACACGGTCGCGGTCGGCGCGGCGCCGTTCGGCGTCGCCTTCGCCCACGACGGTTCCAAGGCGTACGTGACCAACGGCGGCGGCAACAGCGTCTCGGTCATCGACACCGCCGCCTACGCCGTCTCCGCCACGATCCCGGTCGGCGCCGGCCCGCAGGGCATCCGGGTCTCCCCGGACGGCTCGGTGGCCTACGTCGCCGACTCCGGCGCCGGCGGCGTCACCCCGATCACCATCGCGACCGGCGTCCCCGGCGCGCTCATCCCGACCGGGTCGGGCGCCTACGCGGTCGGCTTCACGCCGGACAGCACCGTCGCGTGGGTGGTCGACACCAACACCAACGACGTGCGTCCCGTGACGGTCGCCACCGGCGCGGTCGGTGCACCGGTCGTCGTCGGCAACGTCCCGGACGGAATCGTGGTGACGCCCGCCACCGCTCACTGATGACAGGGGATTGAGAAGTTGAGAAGGTGATGCCCGGCCGAGGCTCTCAGCCTCGGCCGGGCATCATGCGCGCGAGCCCCCGCTCACAGAAGCCCGCCAGAAGCCCGCCAGAAGCCCGCGCTCTGGCCGCCGCGCCGGCGCTCGAATCAGTACGCGGGGAACGGACCCCAGTCCTTGATCGCGAACGCGCTGCCGCTGCGGACGACCTCCAACGCCGTCTGTCCGCTGAAGTGCGCGGGCAGGATCAGCGCCGTGTTGTCCGCGGCCCAGCCGAGCAGGTCGCGGCGGGTGGTCCGGGCCGTGGCCGGGTCCTCGCAGAAGCAGCTGTGGTGGTCGGGGTGGGAGACCTGGAGCGGGGTGTGCATCAGGTCGCCGGCGAACAGGGCGCGGTCGGTGCCCGAGGTCAGCTGGAGGACGGACGCGCCCGGTGTGTGGCCCGGTGCCGCCACCAGGCGCAGGTTGCCGTCCACCGTGTGCTCGCCCTCCCACAGCTGGACCAGACCCGCGGCGCGGATCGGTTCGACGCTGTCCTCGAAGGCGCCGGCGTTCACCCCGTTCGCGATATCCGGGTTCTTCGAGGGATCGAAGTGCTCGACGTCGAGCCGGGGCATCAGGTAGGTCGCGTTGGGGAAGGTCGGCACCCACCGTCCGCCCTCCAGCCGGGTGTTCCAGCCGATGTGGTCGACGTGCAGGTGGGTGTTGATGACCAGGTCCACCTCCTCGGGGCGGATTCCCGCGCGGGCGAGGTTGTCCAGGTAGCCCGAGGACAGGTGGTCCCAGGCGGGGACCGCCGAGCGGGTCTTGTCGTTGCCGATCCCGGTGTCGACCAGGATGATCCGGCCTTCGCTGCGCAGGGCGAAGGTCTGGAACGCGACCTGCACGATCCGGTCCTCGGCACCCAGGTGGTCCGGGACGAGCCAGTCCCGGTTGTCCTGCCAGTCCCGGTCGGGCCAGCCGGGGAAGAACTGCTCCGGGGTCATGCCGACCGGCCCGTGCAGCTCCTCGACGCGGGCGACGGTGACGTCGCCGATGGTGATCTCGTTCATGCCACGACTATCGATCGTCGTCCGGGCCGGCAACCACGCCGTGTCGGGGTGCCCCTGTGCGTGGCACACCCCGGCAGGGTGCGGCACAGCGGCCGCGGTGGTCCGACAATGGGCCCATGGCTGATCGCGAGAACCCGGGCGAACTCGGTGAGTACCTCAAGGCGTGCCGCGCGCGCGTCCGGCCCGAGCAACTCGGCGTCACGCCCTACGGCGACCGGCGTCGCGTTCCGGGCCTGCGCCGCGAGGAACTCGCGCTGCTCGCGGGCGTCAGCCCCTCGTACTACGCCCGCCTGGAGCAGGGGCAGTCCCGCAACGCCTCGCCGCAGGTGCTGGACGCGATCGCGGCGGCTCTGCGGCTGGCCCCGACCGAGCGGCAACACCTGCACGCCCTGGCCGAGTCCGCCGGCCGGCGCCGGATCACCCGGCCGGCGCCGGTCGAACACGCCGATCCGGCCCTGCTCGAGCTGCTCGGTGCGATGCGGGAGGTTCCGGTGCTCGTCCTGGGCAGGCGCGGCGACGTGCTGGCCTGGAACCCGATGTGCCACGCCCTGCTGGCCGGCCACCTCGACCGCGACAGCGCCTCGGTCCCCGGCCGCCGTCCCAACATGACCGAGCTGGTCTTCCTCGACCCCCACACCCGCGCCCTCTACGCGGACTGGGACAGCAAAGCCCGAGCCGTCGTGGGCAACCTGCGCCTGGCGGCCGGAGCCCACCCCGACGACCCGGCCCTGGCCGCCCTGATCGGCAAGCTGATCCTGGCCAGCCGGGAGTTCACCACGATGTGGGCCGACCACCGGGTCCAATCCTGTGCGACCGCCGCCTACGAGCTCCACCACCCGATCGTGGGAACCCTGACCGTCACCCAGCAGACCCTGCGCTCGGTCGAACGACCCGACCAGACCCTCATCACGTGCACCGCTCCGCGGGAATCCGCGTCCGCCGCGGCGCTGGAGCTCCTGGCCCATGTGGCACATCAGCCGGTCCGCGACGGTGCCGAGGTGTCAGAACCAGAAGGTGCCGAGGTGGCAGAACTACCGGCCTGACCTTGTACTAGAATCGCGCAGTCGTCCCGAGGCCGTCCTGACACGCCGGCCGTTTCGGAGCCTGAACCGGTCTACAGAAGGTTCTGAATGGGTGCTGCGCGTGCGGACTGGACAGCGGACGCCTTCATGGCCGAGCTGTTCCGTGTGCATTCGGGCCCGCTCCTGCGCTATCTGCTGCGTCTGACCCTGGGGGATACGGCGCGCGCCGAGGATCTGTTGCAGGAGACCATGGTGCGGATCTGGCGCCATCCGGAGAACTTCGGCGGCGAGGTCGAGGCGTTGCGGCCGCTGGTCTTCACGGTCGCGCGGCGGGCGGCGGTCGACGCGGCGCGGGCTCGTGGCTCCCGGCCCCAGGAGGTCGGCGACGCCGAGGAGTCGGGGGTGGACGCGTTCGGGGCCGAGGAGCCGGAGTTCGAGCGCGTGCTGGTGGCGCAGGTGATGAAGCGGGCGTTGCTCAAACTCAGCCCGGAGCATCGGGTGATGATCGTCGAGGTGCATTTCAACGGCCGCACGATCGAGGAGACGGCTCAGCTGCTGGGGATTCCGTTGGGTACCGCCCGGTCTCGGACGTACTACGCGGTGCGGAACCTGCGGAAGGCGTTGGCCGACCTGGGGTATGAGCGCTGAGCGGAAAAATCTTGCGGCGTCGGTGATATGAGGCGCGGCCCCGCGCGTAGTGCATCTCGGAACCGCTGCGTTCCTGTCTGAGATGTCGATGCGAGGGGAGTACCCCATGGACGGCGACCTCACTGATGCCCAGTGGGCTCTGCTTGAGCCGTTGTTGCCCGTTCCGACGGCGCGCGGGAAGGGCGGACGGCCTCGTTACCGGTCGCGGCGCGAGCTGATCGACGGCATCCGCTGGCGGTTTCGTGAGAGTGGGCGCTGGGACCGGGTTCCTGACCGTTACGGACCCCACCAGACCACATATGCCCTTTTCTACGCGTGGCGGAAAGACGGCACGTGGGAGCGGCTGGTCTCGGCTCTGGGCGCCGGTCCGGAGGCACGCACCATCATTCCGTGGGCCTCAACGGCAGGGGGCGCCAAGCGCTGAGTGCCGCTTGCGTACTGTGACCATGCATACTTTGCTGATCTGCCCCGCCACTTCCGCCGGCGGGCGGTTGTCTTCGCGCTTTCACCGGCGAAAGGTCTGGTTCCGGCATGGGCACAGTCGCGGCGAGGCGGCGCGGGCGGCGGGTCGCGGTGATCGCGCTGGTGGTCGCGGCGGTCGTTCCGGCTGTCGGGGCCGCGGCCGTGGTGTGGGACAACTCCGGCACGTCGCTGGCCTCGGTGCGTGCCGAGAGGCGCGGAATCCAGTATCTGGGCCAGACCGTGAAGCTCTTGGTGTCGGTCGCGCAGGCCCAGTCGGCGGCGGTGCGGAGCCTGCCGCCGGCGCAGCCTGGCCTGGCCACGGCGGTCGCCGCCGTGGACGCCACAGGCCTGCCCGGCGATCCGGATCCCGGCGCCGGCACGTTGTGGGCCCAGATCCGGCCCCAGGTCTTGGCCCTGTCCGGCAACCCGGCGACCGGCGCGGCTGCCTATCGGGCGTACAGCCAGGTCACGGACCTGCTTCTGCAACAGATCACGGCCATCGACGACGCGTCCGGCCTGGTGCCGGATTCCAGGGCGGATGCCTACCATCTGATCGACGCGTTGACGGTCTTGCTGCCGGACATGGAAGTGCAGGCGGGACGCTACGACGACCAGGTGACTTTGACCGAACCCACGACGGGGACGACGCAGCCGGGTACGGCTGCTGCGACAGCGCAGATCGCGGTGCTGCGGGACCGGATCGCCGTGGACGCGCACGCGTTCGTGACCGCGCTGAACAAGGTCTTCCGCACCACCGGCAGCGCCACCTTGGGTCCGCATCTCCTGGGCGATGTCGACCTGGTGAACACCGACATCAACGCGCTGGCGCCGACGGCGTCGGCGATCGACGAGGCCCTGATCATGCGGTCGGCGCCGACCGTGTCCCAGGAGCGCAAAGCGTTCGACCCGGCTGTGCAGGTGTTGGAGACGGCCGGCCTGGACGAGTTGGACAAGCTGCTCCAGGTCCGCGAGGCCGGGTACGACCGGCAGCGGCTGGAAGTGGCGGCGCTGCTCGGCGGCGGTGCGATGCTCGCGGCGTCGTCGCTGGGATGGCTGTGGTGGCGGCGCGGCCCGGGCCCGGATGTCGAGCAGGAACCGGAGCAGCATCGCCGTCAGGTGTCGAGTCGGCGGTCCGGGCAACGGCCCCAGCCCCAGCCCCAGCCCGAGCCCCAGCCCCCGGCCGACACGGCTCCGCTCGCCCTGCCCGATCGGCACCCCTGATGACCCGCCCTCGGCGCGGGCTGCTCATTCGGCACAAGCTCCACCTGCTCGTGGCCGTTCCGCTCGTGGGGCTGCTCCTGGCGACCGCGCCGCTCATCGATGACCGGGTGAGCCGTGCTTCGCAGGCTTCGGATCTGGCCGGCTTGATGACGGCGGCCGACCGGATCGGCGCGCTGGTGCAGGACGTGCAGCAGGAGCGGCTGTTGTCGATCTCCTATCTGGCCTCGCCGGACGCCGCGCCGAACGCCGTGGTGGTCCAGGAGGCGCTGGTGTCCGGGGCGGCGGCCGATCTGCGCCGGTCCCTGGGCCGCCGGCTCACCCCGGAGTTGACCGCCGCCCTGGACGGCGTGGACGGCCTCGGCCCGCTGCGCCAGCAGGTGCTGCACCAGACCGTGACGCCGAACCGGCTCAATTCCGCCTACGACACCGTGGTCGGCGCCTTGATCGATGCGATCGGCCTGATCCACCCCCGGGACGCCACGGTCGCCGGCAGCGCGGACCAAGCCGCGCTCGACGCGCTGTTCCGCGCCGATCAGTACCGCGGCACAGCCGGTGCGGCACTGCTGGCCTCGCTCGCGGCGCCGGCCGGCGCCGCGGGGGCGCTCGGCGCGGCCGGCCGCGCCGAGCAGGCCGAGGCCGTGGAGGTCGACCGGTTCAAGGAACTGGCCACGGCCGACCAGGCGCGGCTGTTCCGCCTGGCCGAGTTCGGCACGGCCTCCGCGCTCGTCAACGATCTGCAGGGCCAGATCGAGACCGCGCACGGTGCCCCCGCTGATGCCCAGGCCGGGTCCGCCCCGAGCCCGGCTTCGCAGACCCAGACCCAGACCCAGACGCAGACACAGACCCAGCCCGCCGACGACCGCAGGGTCCTGGTCGACCGCCTCGCCGACGCCGTCACGGCCCAGTACGGCCTGCGAGTCCTGGTCGAGGAGAAGATCGCCCACGACATCTCCACCGAGGCCGAGCATGCCGCGCACACCGAGCGGATCGCCGCCCTCGGTTTCGGCGTGGCGGTGGAAGCCCTGGTCGTCGTGGTCATCTGGCTCAGCATCAGCATCCGTCGGTCGATCTCCGAACCGCTGCGCGGCCTGACCGAGGCCGCGACCGAGGTCGCCGACCTGGCCGACTCCGAGCTGCGCCGGGTCGCCGACGTCGACGACTCCGGGCCGCGCGCGCCGATGCCGCGCCTGGCGGCGGTCCGCCTCACCAGCCGCGACGAGGTCGGCACGCTGGCCGAGGCGTTCAACCGGGTGCAGGCCACCTCGGCGCGGCTGCTGGAGCGGCAGATCCTCAGCCGGCGCAATGTGGCCGTGATGTACGGCAGCATCGGGCGGCGCACCCTGAACCTGGTGCGCCGGCAGCTGGCGCTCATCGACGAACTCGAAGCCGGGGAGGCGGACGCCGACCGCCTCGACCGGCTGTTCCGGCTCGACCACGCCGCCTCCAGGCTGCGCCGCAGCGCCCACAGCCTCATCGTGCTGTCCGGCACCCCGTACGAGGACGGAGCCCCCGGCGAGCCGCTGACCTTGTATGACGCCGTCCGCGCCGCGCAAAGCGACATCGACGACTACCGTCGCGTGGTCCTGACCTCGGTCGTCGAGGACCTCCTGCGGCCCCGCACGGCCGGCGACGTCGTCCTGGTCCTGGCCGAGCTGCTGGCCAACGCGGTCGCCTTCTCGCCGCCGGACAGCAAGGTCGAGGTCGCGGCCTACAGCATCGGCGGCGACCGGTGCGTGCGGATCGTGGACCACGGCGTGGGCATGCCCGCGGACCGGATCGAGGAGGAGAACACGCGCCTGGTCTCGCGCGAACGGCTGGACTTGGCGCCGACCGACCTGCTGGGCCTGTTCGTGGTCGGCCGGCTTGCTCGGCGGCACGGGCTCAGCGTGCGGTTGTCCGAGTCTCCCGGCGGCGGGGTCACGGCGGTCGTCGTCATTCCCGACCGGCTGTTCGTGGCGGGTACCGAGAAGGGCGGGGCGGAGGGCGGGATCCCACCAGAGGTCGCCGAGGCGATCCGTCGTGCGATGACGGCGTGGAGCGGGGAAGGCGTGGGACGACAGCTTCCCGCCCAGAGGGCCGGCGCGTCGGCTCCGGACCCCGACGACGCGCTGCCGGCCTGGCAGCCGTCCCGGGACCCCGGCGCCGTCCCGTTCCGGCTGGACCGGCGCGTGCCCGGGGCCACCATGGCGCCCCGAACCGGCGGCACGCCCGGCACGCCGTCACCGACACCGGACCCGGAGGCGGTTCGCGCCGAGATCGAGGCCTTCGAAGCGGGAGAGGCGCGCGCCGCTGCGGAGACGAGCGTGGAGAAGCAATGAGCGACACACCGACAGAACCGACGACACCGACCACACCGACAGCACCGGCCGGGGCCGAACTCAGCCGGCAGGCGCAGGACTTCTCCTGGACGGTGGACGCCTTCGTCCGGCAGACCGACGGCGTCACCGACGCGATCGTGGTCTCCGCGGACGGGCTGCCGATCGCGGCGTCCGAAACCCGCGGCCCGGACGCGGCCGACCGGCTCTCGGCCATCGTCTCGGGGCTGGCGAGCCTGGCCGGCGCGGTGACCACCACCGAGGACCTGGGCCCGCTGAACAAGATCATCCTGGATCTGGCCGACGGCTATCTCCTGGTGGCGGCGATCGGACACCGGGCGCTGCTCGGCGTGCGCGCCCTGAAGGAATCCGATCTCGGCACGGTGGCCTTCGAGATGACCGTGTACGCCCGTCAGGCCGGCGCGCGCCTGACGCCGCCGCTGGTCCGCGAACTGCAGCGGGCCAGGCCGCTGTGAGGTTCGCGGACACCCGCGCCGCGGCTCGCCCCCGACTTCGGCACCGGCACGGGCACCGGCGGCGGATCAGAGCGCTGGCCGTCCTCGCGGCGCTGGCCTGCGGACCCGGGCTGGCAGCCGGGTGCCGGGCCTCCGGCCCCCGGTCCGCGGCGGACGTGAGTGTCGGCCAGGTCGATCCGGGGGCCCGCTCGCAACTGCCGCCGGAGATCCTGGCCCGCGGGCTCGTGACGATCGCGACCGACCCCACGTACCCGCCCGACGAGTTCCGCCAGTCCGACGGCACGCTGGTGGGCATGGACGTGGACCTGGCCCGCGCGGTCGGGGCCAAGCTGGGTGTGCGAGTGCAGTTCACCCAGGTGCAGTTCCGGGACATCCTCGCGGGAGTGCAACAAGGGGAGTACGACATCGGGGTGTCCTCGATCACCGACACCACGCGCCGGGAGGAACTGGGCGACTTCGTCACCTACTTCCAGGCCGGCTCCTCGCTGCTGGTGCGCGGCGGCAACCCGCTGACGCTCTATCCGGACGACGAGTCGCTGTGCGGGCACCGGGTCGCAGCCCAGGAGGGCACCGTCGAGGTGGATCCCGTGCTGTCCTCGCGGTCGGCGCAGTGCGTCGCCGACGGCCTGCGCCCGATCACCACGGTCGTGGTGGCCGCCGAGGCCGACTCCCGGGCCGCCGTGCTCAGCGGCCGTGCCGACGCGATGTTCGAGGACGCCCCGATCGCCTCGTACGAGACGGCGCACTCCGGCGGCCAGTTGCAGACCGCCGGCGACCAGATCGACAAGGCTCCCTACGGTTTCGCGCTGGCCAAGGAGGACAAGCCGATGGACGACGCCATCCTGCGCGCGATGCAGGACCTCATCGACGACGGCGAGTACGCGGCCATCCTGTCCCGCTGGGGCCTGACCGCCGGCAGGGTCCCGGCCGCGACGCTGGACGGAGCGATCAATTGACGTCCGTTCATCTCTTCGCAACTTCGCGCGCGAGTACCATGACCGACAAGCGGACCACGAGATATGCCCGGTGGGGAGGTATGCGATGAGCTCAAGGAACCGCAACACCCAGCCGGGACCGGAACACACCGCGGCGAACAGTGAGGCGCTCGCGGCGTATGTCCTCAACGCCTTGGAGCCCGAGCAGCAGGCCGCGATGCAGCAGCACCTCCAGGACTGCGACATCTGTTACCTGGAGTACACGAGTCTGGGTGTACTGCCCGGTCTGCTGGACTCGCTCTCGCCGGAGGACATCAGGGAACTGACGGCGACGGTGACACGGCGTGCCGGGGCGCAGGCCGGGCAGCCCGCGAGCGTGACCGGCGCCCGCCCCGATCGCTCGGCACGGCCGGCGCGGTCGTGGTCCCGCCGACGGCGCGCACTGCTGGCCGGCGGCGCGTTCTCGGCCGCGATGGTCGCCACCGGCTTCGCCCCCGCCTACGCGGACAGCACACCGCCGGCGGCGCACCCCGGCGAGACGGCGAAGCCGGCGCCGGACCCGTCGGCGGCACCGGACGCGGCAGCGGCGGCGGTGGTGCTGACCGTGTCGGCGCAGAGCCTGCCCGAGGACCTGACCGCCCTGGACGTGGAACTCCGCTCACCCCGGGCGCTCCGCGAGTGTGTGTTGGAAGTGACGACGGACGACGGCGCGCGCATCGAAGCCTGCCGCTGGTCCGGTACGCCGAGCACCCGCGTGGTGTTCAGCGGCGACATCCCGCTGGCGGCCGCGCGGCTGCGGGCGGTGGCCGTTTTCACCGGGGACGGCACGGTTCTGGCGCGGCACGAGCTTCCTTAGTAGGACCCTGATAGCGAACACCAGAGTCATGGTCACCTGGTGTATCGCCTGGCACACTACGGACACCGTCACACGTCAACTCCGAGCCCTTCGGTGAGGTGTCTTCATGGCTGACCACGGCAGTTCGCAGCGGCAGGACACAGCCGAGCCCGATGCCGGCTTGCGGCGGCGGCGCTTCCTCGGCTTCCTGGTCGCCGCGCCGACGCTGGCCGTGGCGGTCGACTGGGCTCAGCCGGCCCCCGCCGGGGCGGCCGTGGTGACCCTGCCGCAGCCGGAGGACCTGTTCGATCTGGGCGACATGCAGAACCTGGCCGCGGCTCCGACCTCCGGCCTGATCTCGGTGCGGCTCGACGCGGACGGGACCGCTTTCTTCGCCGTGCCCCGGGCCGAGGTCGGGCAGGGGATGACCACGGCCGTCGCGATGATGGTGTCCGAGGAGCTGGACCTGCCGCTGGACAAGATCGAGGTCGGGCTGGCCGACGCGCGGCCCGAGCTGCTGATGAACCAGCTCACCGGCGGCTCGAACTCCGTGCGGAGCATGTACCTCCCGGTGCGTACCGCCGCCGCGATCGCCCGGCAGCGGCTCGTCGACACCGCCGCGGCCCAGTGGAATGTCCCGGCGGCCGACGTGAGCACCGCCGCGGGCGTGGTCAGCGGGCCCGGCGGGCTCAGCGCGACCTACGGTTCGCTGGCCACGGCGGCGGCCGCCGACCAGACGGTCGCCGTGACCGCCTCGCTCAAGTCCCCGGCGCAGTTCGGGGTGCTCGGTACGCCGCGGGGCCGCATCGACGCGCGGGACATCGTGACCGGCCGCAAGCAGTTCGCGATGGACGTCACGGTGCCCGGTGCGCTGCCCACGATGGTCGCGCGCCCGCCGACGATCAACGGCACGGTCGTGGCGATCAACAACCTGTCCGCGGTCCTGGCCATGCCGGGCGTCACCGATGCCGTCGCGATCAGCCACGGCGTCGCCATCCGGGCTCAGACGTTCGGGCAGTGCATCGACGCGATCCAGGTCGTCGACGTGACCTGGGGCCCGGGCACCGTGGACGGCGAGTCGGACGCGACGGTGCTGGAGAAGCTGCGGGCCGCGCAGCTGCCGATGATCGTGCCCCCGCTGTTGAGCCAGACCGTCGACGCCGAGTTCGTGTTCGCCTTCGCCAGCAACGCCCCGCTGGAACCGGACTGTGCGATCGCCGATGTGCGCGGCGACCGTGCGGAGATCTGGGCCAGTCTGAAGGTGCCGATCGTCGCGCAGTCCGAGATCGCCGCACAGCTCGGTCTGCCGGTCGAGGCGGTGACCGTGCACGTCACGCAGGGCGGTGGCTCGTTCGGGCGGCACCTGTTCCACGACGTCGCCGCCGAGGCTGCCCAGGCCTCGCAGAAGATGGGCAAGGCGGTCAAGCTCTCCTGGTCCCGGACCGATTCCTTCCGGCAGGGCCGGGTGCATCCGATGTGCACATCGCGGGTGCGGATGAACTACCTGCTCGGCAACGTCCTGAGCTATGAGCAGCGGCACACCGGCGTGCAGACGGACTTCGGGCACGGACTCGGCGAGATGATCACCGCGACCGCCGCGAGTCTGCCCGTGGCCGGGAACCTGACCTTCGCCGAGACGATCTTCGAGCTGACGCAGAGCTCTCCGTACGACTTCGGCGTCACCACCCAGCTGCTCAACGAGATTCCGGTGGAGTTCAACACCGGCAGCATGCGCAACATCTACTCGCCGAACGTCGTGTGCGCGCAGGAGTTGACGGTCGACCGGGTCGCCGCCCGGATGGGTCAGGACCCTGTGACGTTCCGGCGGGGATTCCTGCGCGACCAGAAGGTGCTCGCTGTGCTGGACAAGGCCGCGGACCTCGGCCAGTGGGGCAGGCCGATGCCGGCCGGCACCGCGCAGGGCATCGCCGTGCACACGGAGTACCGCGCCGCGATCGCCGTACTCGTGGAGATCGACTGCACGCCCGCGACCGTCGATCGGCCGATTCAGGACGGCGTGGGCGGGCCGCGCGTGACCAAGGCGCTGATCGTCGTCGACCCGGGCTTGTGCATCAACCCGACAGGACTGGAAGCGCAGATGATCGGCGGCATGCAGGACGGCATCGCGCTGGCCTTGACCTCGAGTCTGCACGTCCAGAACGGGATCCCGCTGGAGGGCAGCTGGGACAACTACTTCTACACGCGCGAGTGGAACACGCCACCGGATCTGCAGGTGGTCATCATGCCGAACACCAGCGACACCCCGAGCGGCGCGGGAGAACTCGGCGTCGCGCCGGCGTTCGCGGCCGTCGCGTGCGCGTACGCCAGGGCCACCGGCACGATGCCGACCTACTTCCCGATCAACCACAACGCGCCGCTCGGTTTCACCCCGCTTCCGCTGGAACCGTCCACGCCGCAGTCGCCCACCGACGGCCTAGCCCACACCTTCTGACCCGCGTTTCCTGACCCGCGCTTCCCGACTCACGCCTTCTGAGGGAAAACGATGACCACACACACTTTCGTGCTCAACGGCGAGCAGGTCAGCGTCGAGGCCGAGGACGGCGTCCGGCTGTTGTGGGTGCTGCGCGACCTGCTCGGCGTGACCGGGCCGAAGTACGGCTGCGCGCTGGACGTCTGCAAAGCCTGCACCAGCCACATCAACGGCAAGGCGTTCAACCCGTGTTCGGTCCCGGTCGCGGACATCGCGCCGACCGACGAGATCACCACCATCGAGGGCCTGGCGGCCAGTGTCGGCGCCGATCTGCACCCGATGCAGCAGGCGTGGCTGGACCACGACGTGGCCCAGTGCGGGTACTGCCAGCCCGGCCAGATCATGGCCGCGGTCGCGCTGGTCGAGCTGGTGCGCTCGCAGGGCCGGGCGGTCACCGAGGCCGATCTGGACTCGCTGCGCAACATCTGCCGCTGCGGCACGTACTCGCGGATCCGGCAGGCGATCGTCGAGGGTGCTCAGAAGATGTGAGTGAGGACCCGCTCGTCGCGCCGTCGGGCGGGCACCGGCTGGTGAAACTCAGTCCAGGAAGCCGCGCAGCAGCATGGCGGTGCCGTCCAGGTGTTCCAGCATCGCGCGGCGCGCCCCTTCGGGATCGCCGCTGAGGACGGCGGTGGTGATGCGTTCGTGCTGGTGTGCGGCGTGCCGGAGGTTCACCGGCATCATGGGGATCGACTCCAGCAGGTCGTTGCTCCGCAGCCGGGCGTCGGCGACCGCGGCGGCCAGCTGCGGCGAGCCGGACAGCTCGGCGATGGCCAGGTGGTAGCGCGTGTCGGCGATGCGGTACGCGGCGATGTCCGCCGATTCGGCCGCCTTCATCCGATCCACCAGCAGGGCCCGCATCTCGGCGTCCAGGGTCCGGGCCGCGGCCGCCTCGGCGGCGCCGCCCTCCACGGCGCGCCGGAACACCAGCGTGTCCTCGAGCCCGTTCGGCAACCGGTCCACGGCCTCGCGCAGATGCCCGTGCGGTGCCGGGGTCCGGAGCACGTAGGCGCCCCCGGCGCGGCCCCGCCGGCTCTCGACGATGCCCTCGGCCGACAGCACCTTCAACGCCTCGCGCACCGTGTCCCGGCTGACGTTCAGCAACTCGGCCAGCTCCCGCTCCGGGGGCAGCCGGTCCCCGATCGGCACCTCGCCGAGCTTGATCGCCCGCAGGATCCGCTCGATCGTGTCCTCGAACGCGTTGCCCGTCCGCACCGGCTGGAACAGCGAGTAGCCCTGGACGTCAGCCACCGTCGAGACCATCGCCCCTCATGAGTTCTTTCGAAGGCCTGATACCCGGCCATTATCGCTGCTTCGCCGTGCGCGTGTCCACGCCACTCGCCGAGTTTCCCCGACTGCCTCGGCTGAATCGCCTGATCTGGCTGAATGCTTGACACGGCGAAACGCCAGCCCCACACTTGCGGGCACCGCAATGGATGGTTAGCCAACCATTAAGAGTCCCGAAACTCCCGCCGCGTTTGCCGGAGGTGCTCCGTGACCGCCGAATCCACCGATACCGACAGACCGCTCGAGGGCGACGAGCAGCGTCTGCACGAAATGGGCTATGCCCAGGAACTGGCCCGCTCCATGTCGGGCTTCTCGAACTTCGCCGTCTCCTTCTCGATCATCTCGATCCTGTCCGGGTGTCTGACCCTGTACGGGTACGGCATGACCACCGGCGGCCCGGCCATGATCGTCTGGGGCTGGCCGCTGGTCGGCCTGATGACCCTGCTGGTGGGCCTGTCCATGGCCGAGGTCTGCTCCAGCTATCCCACCGCCGGCGGCCTGTACTTCTGGGCGGCCAAGCTGGCCCGCGGCAACGGTGCGGCCTGGTCGTGGTTCACCGGGTGGTTCAACTTCCTGGGCCAGGTCGCCACGACCGCGGGCATCGACTACGGCGCGGCGCTGTTCGCCAACGCCTTCCTGGACCTGCAGTTCAACTTCGCGACCACGCCCGGCCACACCCTGACGATCTTCGGCGTGATCCTGCTGCTGCACGCTCTGCTGAACACCCTCGGTGTGAAGCTGGTGGCCCTGTTCAACGACATCAGCGTCTGGTGGCATGTCGTCGGCGTCGCGATCATCGTCGGCGTGCTGGCGTTCTGGCCCTCCCACCACGCCTCGGCCAGTTTCGTGTTCACCAAGTTCGTCAACGAGACCGGCTTCCACAACCCGCTCTACGTCGGCCTTCTGAGCCTGCTGCTGGCGCAGTACACGTTCACCGGCTATGACGCCTCGGCGCACATGACCGAGGAGACCAAGAACGCCGCCGTGGCCGGGCCCAAGGGCATCATCACCTCGATCCTGGTCTCGCTGGCCGCCGGCTGGGTCCTGCTGATCGGCATCACCTTCGCCATCACGAAGTACGACGGCGCGGTGACTTCCGGGACCGGGGTGCCGCCGGTCCAGATCTTCATCGACGCCATCGGCACCACCGGCGCCAAGCTGCTGCTGCTGATCGTCATCGGCGCGCAGTTCTTCTGCGGCATGGCCTCGGTGACCGCGAACTCCCGCATGATCTACGCCTTCTCCCGGGACGGTGCGCTGCCCGGCTCGAAGATCTGGCACCGGATCAGCGACCGCACCCGCACGCCGGTGAACGCGGTCTGGCTCGCCGCGGTCGGCGCCTTCGCGCTCGGTCTGCCCTCGATGTGGAACAGCACCGCCTACGCCGCGGTGACGTCGATCTCGGTGATCGGGCTCTACATCGCGTACGTGATCCCGGTGTTCCTGCGGCTGCGCCAGGGGTCCTCCTTCGAGCGCGGGCCGTGGCACCTGGGCCGCTGGAGCCGGCCCGTGGGCACCATGGCCGTGGGGTGGACCGTGCTGATCACGGTGATCTTCGTGCTCCCGCAGGTCAGCCCGATCACCACCAAATCGTTCAACTACGCCCCGGTCGCGGTCCTGGTGGTCCTCGGTTTCGCCGGAGTGTGGTGGCTGGTCTCGGCCCGGCGCTGGTTCACCGGGCCGAGAGTGCAGGGTTCGCTGGAAGAGCTGGAAAACATCGAAGAAGGGCTTGAACACTGATGGGTCCGTATCGCGGTCGCCTGACCCTGGACGAGCTGCGCGACATGGTCGCGGCGGGCACGATCGACACGGTCGTCCTGGCTCTGACCGACATGCAGGGCCGGTTGCAGGGCAAGCGGATCGCCGCCGACTACTTCCTGTCCGACGTCGTCCCGCACGGTTCGGAGGGCTGTGGCTATCTCCTGGCTGTCGACGTCGACATGAACACCGTCGAGGGCTATGCCCTCTCCTCGTGGGAGGGCGGCTACGGCGACCTCGTCATGGCCCCGGACATGGCCACGCTGCGCCTGGTGCCCTGGCATCCGGGCACCGCGATGGTGCAGTGCGACGTGGCACATCACGACGGGACCCCGGTCAGCGCCTCGCCGCGCCAGGTGCTGCGCCGCCAGCTCGACCGGCTGGCCGCACTCGGCTGGGACGCCTACGTGGGCACCGAGTTGGAGTTCATCGCCTTCCGGGACACCTACGAGCAGGCCTGGGACCGTGACTACCACCGCCTGACCCCGGTCAACCAGTACAACGTCGACTACTCCGTGCTGGGCACCGGCCGCGTCGAGCCGCTGCTGCGCCGGCTGCGCAACGGAATGGCCGGCGCGGGCCTGGTCGTGGAGTCGGCCAAGGGCGAGTGCAACCTCGGCCAGCACGAGATCGCGTTCAAGTACGACAAGGCCCTGAACACCTGCGACGACCACACGGTCTACAAGACCGGGGCCAAGGAGATCGCCTCGCAGGAGGGCGTGAGCCTGACGTTCATGGCCAAGTACAACGAACGTGAGGGCAACTCCTGCCACATCCATCTGAGCCTGCGCGACCGGGAGGGCAGCCCGGTGATGGCCGGCGACGGTCCGCACGGCTTCTCGCCGGTCATGGAGCACTTCCTGGCCGGACAGCTGGCCGGCCTGCGCGACTTCTCCTTGTTGCTGGCCCCGAACGTCAACTCCTACAAGAGGTACGTCGCCGGGAGCTTCGCCCCGACCGCGATCGCCTGGGGGCGCGACAACCGTACCTGCGCGCTGCGCGTGGTCGGGCACGGCTCGTCGCTGCGGTTCGAGAACCGCGTGCCCGGCGGCGACGTGAACCCCTATCTCGCGGTGGCCGCGTTGATCGCGGCGGGACTGCACGGCGTGGAGAACCGGCTGGAGCTGGAGCCGGAGTTCGCCGGCAACGCCTACGCCTCCGACGCTCCGCGTGTGCCGTCCAACCTGCGCGACGCCATCGAGGCGTTCGAGGGCAGCCAGCTCGCCGCGGACGCGTTCGGCAAGGACGTCGTGGCGCACTACGCCCACGCCGGCCGGGTCGAGCTCGCCGCCTACGACTCGGAGGTCACCGACTGGGAGCGGCGGCGGGGGTTCGAGCGGCTGTGAGCGGACGACCCCTGATCGGCATCACTTCGTACCACGACATGGCGTCCTGGGGAGTGTGGCAGCAGCCTGCCGCACTGATCCCGTACACCTATGTCAGTGCCGTGACTCGGGCCGGAGGCGTCGCGGTGCTGCTGCCGCCGCAGCAATCAGGTGCGCTGGAGGCCGTGGCCGCCATCGACGGCCTCCTGCTGGCCGGCGGACCGGACCTGGATCCGGACACCTACGGCCAGGATCCCCATCCCCGGACCGGCACGCCGAACAGCGAGCGGGACGACTGGGAGTTCGCGGTGCTCGGCGAGGCTCTGCGGCAGCAGATTCCGGTCCTCGGGGTCTGTCGCGGGATGCAGCTGATGAACGTCGCGCTCGGCGGACGCCTCATCCAGCATCTGCCCGACCGGCTCGGCGACGTGGTGCACCAGCCCGCGCCGGCGGTGTTCGGGGACCAGAGCGTCCGGGTCCGGCCGGGCAGCCGGCTCGCGCCGATCCTGGGCACCGGCCCGGTACCGGTGCGCTGCTACCACCACCAGGCGGTCGCCGAGATCGGGCACGGTCTTCTGCCCGCCGCCTGGTGCGGCGACGAGACGGTCGAGGCCCTGGAGATGCCGGAGCGGGACTTCGTCTTCGGCGTGCAATGGCATCCCGAGGCCGCGCCGGAGGACAACCGCCTTTTCGAAGCCCTCGTCGAAGCGGCGTCGAAGAACAGCATCGAAAGAGAGAACGCATGACCGACAACGAGGCGGTGTCCGCCGGCTCCGTTCACGAGGTGGTGAACCCGGCCACCGAAGAGGTGATCGCCAAGGTCGAGCTCGCCGGGACCGCGGAGGCCGACGCCGCGATCGCGCGCGCCGCGGCGGCGTACGAGAGCTGGCGCTCCGTCGCGCCGGCCGACCGTGCGCGGCTGCTGCGGGCGTTCGCCGCCGAGGTCGACGCCGACCGGGAGCACCTGGCGGCCCTGGAGGTCGCCAACTCCGGTCACACGATCGGGAACGCGCGCTGGGAGGCGGGGAACGTCAGGGACGTTCTCGAGTACTACAGCGCCGCTCCCGAAAGGAACTTCGGCCGGCAGATCCCGGTGGCCGGCGGGATCGACATCACCTTCAAAGAGCCGCTGGGCGTGGTCGGCGTGATCGCGCCGTGGAACTTCCCGATGCCGATCGCCGGCTGGGGGTTCGCGCCGGCGCTGGCCGCCGGGAACACGGTCGTGCTCAAACCCGCCGAGCTCACCCCGCTCACCGCGCTGCGTCTGGCCGAGTTGGCACTGCGAGCCGGGATCCCGGAGGGGGTGTTCCAGGTGTTGCCCGGGCGCGGTGCGGTCGTGGGCCAGCGCTTCGTGGACCACCCGGCGGTGCGCAAGGTCGTGTTCACCGGCTCCACGCGGGTCGGCAAGCAGGTCATGGCCGGATGCGCGGCGCAGGTGAAGCCGGTGACGCTGGAACTGGGCGGCAAGAGCGCGAACATCGTCTTCGCCGACGCGGACCTGGCGGCCGCGGCGGCGGCGGCGCCGATGGCGGCGTTCGACAACGCCGGCCAGGATTGCTGCGCACGGTCCCGCGTCCTCGTCGAGCAGTCGGTGTTCGAGGACTTCATGGCCCTGCTGGAGCCCGCGGTGCACGGCGTGCGGGTCGGTGACCCGCTCGACGAGTCCTGCGACATGGGCCCGCTGATCTCGGCCGCGCACCGGGACAAGGTCGCGGCCTACGTCCCCGACGGCGCGCCGGTCGCCATCCGGGGGAGCGCACCGTCCGGCCCCGGCTACTGGTTCGCGCCCACGGTCCTGTCCCCGGTCGAACACTCCGCCGCCGCCTTCACCGAGGAGATCTTCGGCCCGGTGATCTGCGTGGCGCCGTTCCGCGACGAGGACGACGCGGTGCGCATCGCCAACGACTCCGAGTACGGGCTGTCCGGATCGATCTGGACCCGCGATCTCGGCCGTGCGCTGCGGGTGGCCCGCGGCGTCGAGGCCGGCAACCTCTCGGTCAACTCCCATTCCTCGGTGCGGTACTCCACGCCCTTCGGCGGGTTCAAGCAGTCGGGCCTGGGCCGGGAACTCGGCCCCGACGCGCTGGACGCCTTCACCGAGACCAAGAACGTGTTCATCTCCACGAACTGAACCGCGCAACCGAACCGCGCAACGAACGACAGGAAACACATCATGAGCAAGCGTCTCGACGGCCGCGTCGCCGTCATCACCGGAGCCGGCAGCGGGATCGGCCTGGCCAGCGCGCGCCGCCTGGCCGCCGAGGGCGCCAAGGTGGTCTGCGCGGACGTGGACCCCGAGGCCGGCGAGAAGGCCGCCGCGGCGGTCGACGGCCTGTTCGTCCACGTCGACGTCACCGACGAGGCCGCCGTCGAAGCCCTGTTCCGCACGGCAGCCGACACCTACGGCAGCGTGGACATCGCGTTCAACAACGCCGGCATCTCCCCGCCGGACGACGACTCGATCCTGGTCACCGGTCTGGACGCCTGGCGCCGGGTGCAGGAGGTCAACCTGACCAGCGTGTACCTGTGCTGCAAGCACGCGATCCCGTACATGCAGCGCCAGGGCAAGGGCTCGATCATCAACACGGCGTCCTTCGTGGCGGTGATGGGTGCCGCGACGTCGCAGATCTCGTACAGCGCGTCCAAGGGCGGCGTGCTGGCGATGTCACGGGAGCTGGGCGTGGAGTTCGCCCGCCAGGGCATCCGGGTCAACGCCCTGTGCCCGGGACCGGTGAACACCCCGCTGCTGCAGGAACTGTTCGCCAAGGACCCCGAACGCGCGGCACGCCGCCTGGTGCACATCCCGCTGGGCCGCTTCGCCGAACCCGAGGAGATCGCCGGCGCCGTGGCCTTCCTGGCCAGCGACGACTCCTCGTTCATCACGGCCAACACGTTCCTGGTCGACGGCGGGATCTCGGCGGCGTACGTCACGCCGGTGTAAGACGGCCGACCTGCGCTGAACTGTGCCGGCGCTCGGGACCCGGGCCTGGCGGTGCGGTGGCGTGGCGGTGTCGAGGACGCCGCCACGCCACCGCACACAGCGGCGCGTGTCCGTCCGATCAGGGCTCGATCACCCGGTCGCGCCCTGGCCGTACCAGAGGTGGTCGTCGGGGCGTGCGACGGTGCCGGTGCCCCGAAGATCGGCGTAGAGCTGGCCGTCGGCGAACGCCGCGGTGACCCGGTGGCCGACGCGCACAGCGAGCGCCGACTTCCCGATGCCGGCGGCGCCGGTGAGGACCACCACCGGGCCCGCGCTCCCAGCGGCCTGCATCGCCACCGTGCGGCAGAGATATTCCACGGCGCTCGTGCGCCCGACGAAGTCCGCCAGATCGCGAGGAATCTGGCGCGGCGTCGGCATCGCGGTCGTCGGTACCGGCCCGGCACTGCCGAAAGACGCGGTACCCGGCGGCATCTCGGCGACGGCCGCAGGATGCCCCGAGCCTGCCGGATGCGAAACAGGTCGGCCCCTCCGGTTCCAGTCCTGAGACGAGGTACATGATGACGTGGTCCAGCCGTCTTCGCCCGAGGTTCCTGCCGTGTTGATGGTCGTCTGAGCACCCACCCGGGCTGTAACCCTTCGCCGTATCTCGGGATGAAAGGAACCTGTTTCACCGACTCATCAAGAGGACAGCATGCGCAACAGAGCGATTCCCTTCCTGGCGCTGGCCGTCGCGGGCCTGCTGGCGGCCGGTGCCGCCGAGGCACAGGCGGCCGGCTCGATCTTCCAGGTCGTGGCCACCCCCAACACCGCCACCGCGCCGATCTCCAATGATCTGCTGACCGGGACGGCGAGTACGTCGACGAAGGATGTGTGGGCGGTCGGCTTCGCCACCGATCCCGGCAACACCGACCACACGCTGGCGGAGCACTGGAACGGCACCCAGTGGTCGGTCTCGCCCACCCCGGACGGGACCTCCGGCAGCCAGCTCGCCGCCGTCGCGGCCGTGTCGCCGACGAACGCCTGGGCCGTGGGCCTGCAGAACTCCGATCAGCCCATCGCCTCGAACACCACGCTGATCGAGCACTGGAACGGCTCCACCTGGTCCATCGTGCCGAGCCCGAACCCGGACACCGAAGGCGACGTGCTCACCGGCGTCACCGCGACCTCCGCCAACGACGTGTGGGCGGCCGGCTACTTCACGACAGGCGGCGGGACGGAGATCCTGCCGTTGTTCGAGCACTCGAACGGAACCGCGTGGAGCGTGGTGTCGGTGCCGGCCGTGGACTCCTCGGTCAGCTTCGTCCATTCCATCACCGCGGTGTCCCCGACCAACGTGTGGGCCGTCGGCTACCAGATCGACGACTCCAGCGGCCACAGCGACGACCTGATCCTGCACTGGGACGGCACCCGCTGGACCGACCAGCCGATCCTGCCCATCGGCCAGGTCACCCTGCAGTCGGTGCACGCCGTCTCCGCGAACGACGTCTGGGCCGTGGGCACATCCCTCGGCGCCACCGGCGGCGACTCGACCAACCTCGCGCTGCACTGGAACGGCTCCGCGTGGACCTCGGTGAACATCCCGAACGTCGACACCCCGAACCAGGGCATCGATCTCCTGGAGAGCGTCACGGCGCTGTCCAGCACCGACGTGTGGGCCGTGGGCGCGGCCACCGGCTCCGCCGGCGTCAACCAGAACATGATCGAGCACTGGAACGGCAGCACCTGGAGCATCGTGCCCGCCGCGAACCAAGACCCGCAGGGCGACAACTCCAACACCCTGTTCTCCGTCGTCGCCACCGGACCGGGCAGCCTGACGGCGGTCGGTTCCTGGAGCAGTCTGCAACAGGGCAACCCCGGATCGCGCACCCTCGCCCTCACGACGACGCGCGGCTGAGCCGCGGGGGAACGCGGAAACGCGGAAACGCAACGGCCTGGGAAAGGTGCCGATTGTGCCGATCCGAGATGCGGGCGACAACGCATCCCGGATCGGCATTTGAGCGAGCACACCCGGCGCGCGAGCGGGAACCCGCCGGCGTCTACCGGTGTCCGCCGGCTATCGCGGCACCGGCATTGCCATGAACATTCCGTCGGGGTCGTAGTGTGCCTTGACCGCCAGCAACCGTTCGGTGTTGCGCCCGTACGCGTCGGCGACGCGGGGGTCGTCGCGCGCCATGAGATTCGGCCAACCGCCGGGCAAGGCGTGTGCGTCCATGCGGTGTTCGGTGTCTCGGACCCAGGCTGACTCTGTCGTTCCGTCGCTGTCGCTGTCGCCATCACCATCGCCGTCGGTCCACGACCCCAGGATCTCCACCACCAGGTGCTCGTCACGGTATTGATATGCCGTGGCGTCCGCGGCCACGCGGGTTGCCGCGCCGTGCGAGTGGTGCACGTTCAGCCCGCAGGTGGCCGGCATCTCGTCGCCGGCGCGGACGAAATCGTCGATGGCGGCGTCGGTGAGGCCCGGCAGGAGTCGGCTGGCGAGGTGGTAGTTGCCTCCGCGCGGGAACAGCTCGTCCATCGCGTGCACGGTGTCGGCCAGCGCGCGGTGGCCGACGTCTTCCAGCACCGGGTCGCCCAGCGCGCGGACGCGGGCGATCTGCTCCTCGGCGCGGGCGGGGTCTCCGGCCCAGGTCGGACTGGTGAACAGGACCAGGCCGGCCGGCGTGTACAGGGCGCCGAACATCACGTCCAGCGCGTCGTCCGCGGAGGCCATCAGGTCCCGCCAGCCCCGCAGCACCGCCCTCGCCTGGTCCCACCCGAACGCGATCATGCCGGTCGTGACTTCGGCGTGCGGGTTCAGACGGGTGCGCACCTCGGTCACGACGCCGAAGTTGCCGCCGCCCCCGCGCAGGCCCCAGAACAACTCGGGCTCGCTGTGCGGATCGGCCGTCACGACCCGACCGTCCGCCAGCACTACCTCCGCCGCCAGCACGTTGTCGACACCCAGTCCGACCAGCCCGATCAGGGTCCCATACCCGCCACCGAGCGTCAGCCCGGTGAACCCGACCGAGCTCACGGTGCCCACCGCCGCGGCGTACCCGTGCGGGCGCACAGCGTCCAGGACGTCCGTCACGGTCGCACCGCCGGCCACCCGCGCCGCCATGCCCTCTACGCCCTCCGTGCCCTCCACGGCGACCTGCCGCATGGCGCTCAGGTCCACCAGCAGACCCCCGTCGCGCACGGCCCCGCCGGCCCAGTCGTGGCCGCCGCCCAGCACGCAGAGAGGCAGACCCGCGGACTGCGCCGCGAGCACCGCCGCGCGGACGTCGTCGGTCGAACGGCACCGCGCGATCACGGCAGGACGCCGGCGCACCTGCGCGTTCCACGGCCGCACCGCCTGGGCCACCGCCTCTCCCGTCACGACCATCTCGGCAGGCAGCTGCTTATGCAGCAGCCTGACAGCGGTCTCGACTCCGTTACCTGAGGGGGAAGACATGTGTCAGAGCCCTCCTTCGCGTGGCGATGTGCTCCTTCTTCCCATCGTCGTCGACGTGCGCCCGCCGGGTACAGTCCCGGTAGTCCTCTTAGGGGTATACCTGCCGCCGCGAAGCTGCGTGATGGTCGCCATGACCGACGGAATCACATGGCTCGCCGCACCGCAGGACTCACCGATCTTTCGGTGCCGCGCGGTCTGGCTTCCGTCCGTGTAGGTACGCTCCTTCCCTGATACCTGAGGCACACAGCAGAGGCGGCGAGCCATAGCGGTGCGATGCTCGCGGCGAGCAGGCCGACGACGAGGTGCTTTGTCACCTCGTTTCCATCGCCATATATCGAAACGAAGTACTGGAGAACGGCAAAACTCAACAGGATCCCTGCCACGAGGGCGAAGCCGCGAGGTTTCGAATTCGGCGCTGAGCGACGAAATAGCCATACCGCAGCAGTGCCGCAGAAACCCCAGTAGCAGATGATCGCAGATACGCCGAAGCTGCGAAAGGCTCGTGAAATATCTGTCACCAGGGTCATCCGCTGTTCCTGGGTGCCGGCTGGGTGGCCCGCGCTCTCGTCATAGGTCCCGATGTAGTCATTTCTAAAAGACAGGTAGGCTTTCGCCCCGCCTGTGAAAATCTTGGCCGACATGGCGGGATTCATAGCAAAATAGTGGGCGAGGTTGACCTGCGTTAGCTTCCCCGAAATCGCCGCATACTCGGGATCATTGGGGATGGACTTCTCGCTCCACCAGTTCGAGCCGCTGTATGCGCCAAACCTTCTTGGCAGGCCGAGGTCAACCGCAACGCCACCGGGATCTTTCGACAGGGGCATCACGGTCATGGTCACTTCGTTGCTGACGTTGACCTTTTCGAGCGGGATATCTCCATCAGGTGAGAATGCTCCGAGCACCCACAGCGCTGTCATCAATATTGAACCGACGCAGAGCGCTGGAAGAGCGCGACTGCCGAGCCTGCTGCTGAAGCGACGAATTTCGATCTTGCGAAAAGCGAAGAAGAGGCATAGTGGAACCGCGAGTGTCGCGGTCTCGGTTTTGGCGCCGACTATCAGGAGTGCGCCGAACCAGGCGAGGAGAAACGCCGGCAATCGATGAGTCTCTCCGCCGACGAACGCCACAGCGGCAACGGCGAAAATAAGCACACCGTATAGTGCTGCAGTCTCGGTATAGGGCGAACCGGCATAGTCGGCGAATGCCGCATCGGCGGCAACGATGAAAAGGGCCGCAGCAAAAGCGGTCCGAATGGCTGGAGAAATCCCCGAGAGAATGCGGAGCGTGATCGCGATGACGACACCGACGATCATACAGTAAGGAAGAATGAGTTCCCGCGCGTCGAGGGCTTCAGATCGGCCGAGAATATTTTGGTCCATCCACGACGCAACAATGAGCGGAACTGCCTGAATCGTCGCGTATCCGTCACACTTCTGGCCGTTGAGGATCCCATAGTGGATCACAGCGAATGCCCAACGCCGACTACTCGGTGCCGCATGGATGACACAAAGTAGCCGACGCCCATCGCCGTTGTCCGCCATCGTGACCGGTGTAGGAAACAGCAGTCGCGCTGCCATCGCAAGAGCGGCGACTAACCCGACTGTTTCGGGCGCGAATTTTCGATCAAGCTGCGTGACGGCGAGCCGGTAGGCGTCCCTCGCCAGTGGCGGTGGCATGACGTAGATCATACAAACCGTATCAGGGTCCTGCTCTGGCCGTAGTCAAATCTCATGGTCGATACCGCGGCCTTCGCTCGAAACGGTCACGAAGCTCATCCGCCGCCGTGAAGACGGCGTAACGCCCAGCGCGCCCGGCGTGTGATCGCCCGGAAACCTGCCCTTCCTACGGTGCTGGCTGTGGGAACCCTCCCACGGCAGGGAGGGGCGGCCTTGACCACCACACCGGAAGCGACCCGGACCGCGCGCACCGTGTGCTCGTACTGCGGGGTCGGGTGCGGGATCACGCTGGAGATCGCCCGGGACCCGGAGACCGGGAAGCGGCGGGCGGTGAAGGCGTCCGGGGACAAGGCTCATCCGGCGAACTCCGGGCGGCTGTGTACCAAGGGCGCTACCAGCGTCGACATGATGGCCGCGCCGGGGCGCGTTCGTAAGGCGCTGGTGCGGGCCGAGCGCGGGGATGAGCCGGTCGAGACCGATGTCGATGAGGCGATCGCGACCGTCGCGGCTCGGCTGCGGGCGATCCTGGACGAGCACGGTCCCGACGCTCTGTACTTCTACGTCTCCGGCCAGATGTCGTTGGAGGCGCAGTACCTGGCCAACAAGCTGGCCAAGGGCTTTGTGCGGACCAACCAGATCGAGTCGAACTCGCGGCTGTGCATGGCCTCGGCCGGCTCCGGTTACAAGCTCTCGCTCGGTGCGGACGGCCCGCCCGGCTCGTATCAGGATTTTGACTCCGCCGATGTGTTCTTCGTCATCGGCGCGAACATGGCCGACTGCCATCCGATCCTGTTCCTGCGGATGATGGAGCGCGTCAAGGCCGGCGCCAAGCTGATCGTCGTCGATCCGCGGCGCAACGCCACCGCAGACAAGGCCGACCTGTTCCTGCCGATCAAGCCCGGCACCGACCTCGCACTGCTGAACGGCCTGCTGTACCTGTTGGTCGCGGACGGTCACATCGACGAGAACTTCATCGCCGAGCACACCGACGGCTGGGAGGCGATGCCGGAGTTCCTGCGCGACTATCCGCCGGAGACGGTCGCGCAGATCACCGGCCTGCCCGAAGCCGACATCCGGCAGGCCGCGGCGTGGATCGGCGCCGCGGGGGAGTGGATGAGCTGCTGGACCATGGGCCTCAACCAGTCCACGCACGGCACCTGGAACACCAACGCGCTGGTCAACCTGCACCTGGCGACCGGCGCGATCTGCCGCCCCGGCTCCGGCCCCTTCTCGCTGACCGGGCAGCCGAACGCGATGGGCGGCCGGGAGATGGGCTACATGGGCCCGGGACTGCCCGGGCAGCGCTCGGTCCTGGTCGCCGACGAGCGGGCCTTCATCGAGGGCATGTGGCAGATCCCCGAAGGCTCCCTGCGTACGGAGGTCGGACGGGGAACGGTCGAGATGTTCGGGCAGATGGCCGCCGGGGACATCAAGGCGTGCTGGATCATCTGCACCAACCCGGTGGCCTCGGTCGCCAACCGCAAGACCGTGATCGCCGGCCTGGAGGCCGCCGAGCTGGTCATCACCCAGGACGTCTTCGCCGAGACCGAGACGAACGCCTACGCCGACGTCGTCCTTCCGGCCACGCTGTGGGCCGAGTCCGACGGCGTCATGGTCAACTCCGAACGGAACCTGACCCTGGTGCCCGGCGTCATCGACCCGCCCGGCCAGGCGCTGCCGGACTGGCAGCTGATCGCGCGGGTGGCGTGCGAGATGGGCTTCGCGCAGGGCTTCACCTACGCGAGCTCTGAAGAGGTGTTCGAGGAACTGAAGCAGGCGTGGAACCCGAAGACCGGCTGGGACCTGCGCGGCTTGAGCTACGAACGGCTGCGCACCACCCCGGTCCAGTGGCCGGCGCCAGTCGCGGACGGCCCGGACCGCAACCCGATCCGCTACATCAACGACGGCGTCAGCCAGACCCTGCTGGAACACCAGGACGGGACGCGCCCCCGGCTCGCCTTCCCGACCGCGAACGGCCGGGCGCAGTTCTTCGCCCGGCCGCACCTGCCGCCGGCCGAGCTGCCCGACGACGACTATCCGTTCGTCCTGAACACCGGACGGCTTCAGCACCAGTGGCACACGATGACCAAGACCGGGAAGGTCGCCAAGCTCACCAAGCTCACCCCGGGGCCTTTCGTCGAGGTCCACCCGGAGGACGCGGCACGTCTCGGCATCGCCGAGGGTGATCCGGTGGAGGTCGCCTCGCGGCGCGGGCGCGCGGTGTTGCCCGCTGTGGTGACCGATCGGGTGCGGCTTGGGACCTGTTTCGCGCCCTTCCACTGGAACGACCTGTTCGGTGAGTACTTGAGCGTCAACGCTGTCACCAACGACGCGGTGGATCCGGTGTCCTTCCAGCCCGAGTTCAAGGTGTGCGCCGTGGCGCTGGCCAAGACGGCCGCGCCGGTGCCGGCGGTTGTCGTGACGCCCGCACCGGCTGCCGTGCCGGCCCCGACTCCGGCTCTGGCCGCCCCGACTCCGGCTCCGGCTCCGGCCCCGACTCCGGCTCTGGCCGCCCCGACTCCGACTCCGACTCCGGCTCCGGCTCCGGCTCTGGCTCCGGTCGCCGACGAGTTGGCCACCGTGTTCGGTATCGCCGATCTGGCCCCGCCGGTCTTGGCCGAGCCGGAACGCCACTACCTGGCAGGGTTCTTGTCCGGCCTGGCTTTGAGGCCGCCGGATGGGAGCGTTCCGGTGCTGCCGCCGGGCGCGCCGTTCGCGCCGGAGACCGCGCTGTGGGTCGATGGCGTGCTGGCCGGGAGGTTCTCGCGCACCGCGTTGCTCGACAGGGCAGATCCAGAATCGGTCCCGGCGACCCGACGGCTGCTCGTGCTCTGGGCCTCGCAGACCGGCAACGCCGAGCAGTTCGCGGCGACCGTCACCGAACGCCTGGCGGCCGAGGGCCAGCGCGCCGAACTGCTGCCGATGGCCGACGCCGCCCCGGAGCATCTGATCCCTGATACCGATGCCCTGATCGTGACCAGCACCTTCGGCGACGGCGACGCCCCGGACAACGGCGCAGGGTTCTGGCAGGCGCTGTCCGCCCCTGACGCCGCCCGGCTCGACGGACTCCGGTACGCGGTCCTGGCCCTGGGCGACTCCAACTACGACGACTTCTGCGGACACGGCCGGCGGATCGACGAACGGCTCGCCGAACTCGGCGCCACGCGGCTTCTGGACCGGACCGACTGCGAACCGGACTACGAGGACCCCGCCGATCAGTGGCTGGGCAGCATCATCAGCGTCCTGGCACAGCCGATTGCCGTGCCCGCGGCCGTCGAGGCAGCGCCGAACCCGACGAATCCACCTCCGGCCGCAACTGCCCCGGCCTTTGCGCCGACTACAGCGCCGACCGCCCCGCCAGCCTCCGCGCCGACCACCGGCCCCGCCCCCGCATCCGCCTACACCAAAGCCTCGCCGTTCTCGACCCTGCTCGTCGGAAACCGCCTGCTGAGCCTGCCCGGCTCCGGCAAGGAGATCCGCCAGTTCGCCTTCGGCACCCGCGAGGGCCAACTGGCCTACCAGGCCGGCGACGCCCTCGGCGTGTGGCCCGTCAACGGCGCCGACCTGGTCGCCGAGTGGCTCGCGCTCACCGGCGCCGATCCCGCCGAGCCGGTCGAGCTGGTCCAGGCCGGCGGCGCCGCGCCGCTGCCGCTGGCCGAGGCCCTGCGTACCCGCCTGGACATCACGCGCATCACCACCGACCTGCTGAAGTTCGTGGCCGACCGGACCGGCAACCACGACCTGAAACGGCTGGTGCGTCCGGACAACAAGGACGAACTCGCCAAGTGGGCCTGGGGCCGCCAGGCCGCCGACCTGCTCGCGGCGTTCCCGGTCCGAGCCCCGGCCGCCGAGTGGGTCAGGGTGCTCAAACGCCTGCAGCCGCGCCTGTACTCGATCTCCTCCAGCCCGCTGGCCCACCCCGGCCAGGTCCGCCTCACCGTCTCGGTCGTCCGCTACAGCGGCGAGAGCGGCCGGGACCGGGGCGGCGTGTGCTCGACGTACCTGGCCGACCACGCCGACGACGGCCCGGTGCAGGTCTTCGTCCAGTCCTCCCCGCACTTCCGCCCGCCGGCCGACCCCGCCACCCCCACGATCATGATCGGCCCCGGAACCGGCGTCGCACCGTTCATCGGCTTCCTGGAGGAGCGCCGCGAACGCGGCCACACCGGCGCCAACTGGCTCTTCTTCGGCGAACAGCATCAGGCCACTGACTTCTACTACCGCGAGGAACTGGAGGCACACCGGGCATCGGGCCTGCTGGACCGCCTGGACGTCGCCTTCTCCCGCGACCAGCGCGCCAAGATCTACGTCCAGGACCGGATGCGCGACCACGGCGTCCGGCTGTGGCGCCGGCTGCAGGAAGGCGCCCACCTCTACGTCTGCGGCGACGCCACGCGCATGGCCAAGGACGTCGACCAGGCGCTGAGGGACATCGCCATGGCCCACGGCGGCATGGACGAGCAGGAGGCCGCCGCCTACCTGCGGCGGCTGGCGGGGGACAAGCGGTACGTGCGCGACGTCTACTGAGCCGATTCCCAGCCGGGCTCGCCTGCCCGTACGAGTCCGGGTGTAAGGACTCGGGCCGGCCGCCAGCCGCCGGCTGACTTCGGCCAGACCTCAGCCGATGTCCAACAGCTGTTCGTAGAACCCGCCGAACCCGCCGGCGGGTTCTACGAGGTGGATCTCCAGGATCCAGTGGCAGACGCGCCCGGCGCGGTCCGTGCCGCGCATCGGCGTGGTGTTGCCCGGGGCGATGTAGGAGTGGATGCGCTCGGCGTCCATGATCTCGTGCGGGAATTCGCCGACCAGGTGTCCGGCGAAGCCGGTGCCGCCGAGGTGCCAGCCGGCTTCGCGGGCCAGCCGGTCGATTTCGGCGTGCAGCTGCGCGCCGGTGATGGCGGGGTGCTCGGCGAAGAAGCGGCGGCCGGCGTCGAAGATGCGGGGGAGGTCGGCGGTCAGGCGGAGTTTGACCGGGTCGTCGCCCAGGACGTAGGTGCGGCCGAGGTCGGCTTCGAATTCGGCGAAGATCGGGCCGAAGTCGGCGAAGGCGATGTCGTCGTGCTGCAGGATGCGGTCCGGGGGGTTGTCGTTGTAGGGCAGCAGGGTGTTGGGGCCGGAGCGGATGATGCGCTTGTGCCAGTGGCGGGTGGCGCCGAACAGGTCGTCGGCCAGGTCCCGGATCCGGTCGCTGATCGCCTTCTCGGACTGGCCGGCGGCGATCAGGCCGTGTTCGACCACTGTGTCGAACAGTTTGATGGCGTTGGCCTGCGCCTCCAGCAGCCGCCGGATTCGGAACTCCTCGGCGGTCGCGGAGTTGACGTACACCCACGCCTTCGCCCCGGAGCGCAGCTCGACGGGGACGCGCAGATAGTCGACCTCGTAGGCGTCGGCGGCGGCGAGGTCGTCCGGGCTCAGGGTGAACACCGTGCCCTCGACCGCGTCGTGCGGGTCGCCGCTCGGCACGGCGACCGGGTGCAGTTCGTTGCCGCTGTCGGCGATCACCGAGGCGTCGGTGATCGCCACCGTCTCCAGGCGGAAGCCGACGAGCGCGTCGGGCCGTCCGGACAGCTCGCGGCCGAACCTGGCCGTCTGGACGCGCGGCAGCCGGAGGGTGCCGTAGGAGAACAGAAGTTGGTCAGCCATGGAGACCCCCGGGTGCGCGGTGCAGATACCAGCGGAATCTTCTCACCCGGGCCGCATCTACGCGTCGGCGCTCCATCGATTTGCGTATCAGTGTCTAGTGGCGGTTAACGTAAGACCCGGCCGGGCAGATCCCGAGGTATTCGGCGGGCACGCCGACCCACAGGACGATTCTCAGGGGGTAGGCGTTTGCAGCCCATGGTGCCGCGTCAGTCCACGGCTGAGGCCGGCTTCTCCGCGTTGGAGGAGATCAAGGAGCTCGCCTTGTCGCGACCCGCCGCACGCGGCCAGTTGGGCCGACTCCGCGACGAGCACGTGACCCTGATCGCCGAGCTCGATCAGACCCACCCCGCCGCCGCCGATCTCGGCGACCGGTACGTCGACGCCGGAGCACGCGGGATCGCCGTCCGCACCCGCACGTCCGACGCGGACCCCGGCGCCGTGGCACAGATCAGTGCCCGCATTCACGCCCCGCTGCTGTCCCTGGAGCCGGCCGACTCCAGCTACCGGCTCTGGTGGGCCCGGGCCTGCGGCGCCGACATGGTCGTGCTGCCCACCGAGACGCTGTCGGATCCGGCGCTGTACTCGCTGCTGGAGCGGGCCGAGTCGATCGGCATGGCCGCGATCGTCGAAGTGCGGGGGAGCGCGGATCTGGTGCGTGCGCTGCGGGCTCAGGCTAAGGCTGTCCTGTTGCGGCCTGATGCCGGTTCCGGTTCTGGTTCTAGTTCTGACGTCGGTGTCGGTGTCGGTGTCGGTGCCGGTGCCGGTATGGACGAGCTGCTGTCGCTGGTGCCGAACGGCGTGGTGAAGGTGGCCGAATGCGGTCCGGGCGGGCGTTCGAGCCTGATCACGTGCGCGCGCGGCGGTGCCGACGTCGTGCTGATCGGGGCGTCGCACCTGACCGGGACCGACCCCGCGTCGACCGTCGCCGGGCTCGCGGCCATGGGGGCCCACCCGGCTCTGACGGCGCGCGCCAGCCGGTCGGCCTGACTGGCAGAACAGCTCAGGGCCACCAGGGCCGGGTCGAGTTCGCGCAGCCCCCGCTGCGTTCACAGACATTGTGTTCGGCACCCGTCCGGCCGCCCCCGGCAGCCACCCGAGCGGCTCCGGCACCGTGCCGACCGTAGATTCGAAACCATGACCGGGACCTCGTGCCGACCCTGCTGGAGATCGCCGGGCTGGACGCCGCCGAGACGGCCGCCCGCCACCCGGGGCTCAAGGGGCACTCGCTGATGCCCGTGCTCCACGGCCGGCCGGTCCGCGAGGGCATCCTGAACGCGGTGGAGTCGATCACGACGCTGGACGCCTCGTTCTGGTTCGAGTTCGCCGACGCCGAGGCGCCCCGCCGGGCACACCCAAGCCGCAGCTCTACGACTACCAGGAGCGCCAGGGCCGCCACCCCGACGACCTGCTGGACGAGCTGAACACCCCCGAGCGCCGCCGCCGCTACATCGGCGAGTTCTTCGGCCACCGCATGTGGTGCCCGCCCAACGCCTTCAGCGAGGCCGACATCGCCCTGCTCACCGAGTCGGCTACCGCGCGCGAGCAGTGATGGTGATGACGCCGGACAGGCGGGGGAGTAGCGGCGTGAGAATACGGTGACGGTTGGAGCGTTTGGGGCGCCGGATCCGGGCTATCAGGAAGGTCGGCCGTCCCGGCCTCCCCCCCGCCGGGACGGCCAATCGCGTTCTTTGTGCCTGTGGCGGTGTTCCCGGGCGCAGCCGCAGCGATCCTGATCACTTTCCCGCGCCCCCTGGTTTGATCATGGCTGATCGCGGATAATCGGCGCGTTTGACCGGCGACGACCCTGGGAGGGCGGCATGCACGACGGGAGTGTGAGTTCGGGGAACGGTACGGAGCGAGAACTGCTCCTGCCACCCGCGGCCCACGCAGACGTACCGGACCTGCGTACGCGCGCAAGCCGGAGCCTGCGGCAGGTGCTCCTGCGACGCGGGGCCTTCGCCACCGCGATCGCGCTCGTGGCGCTGGTCGTCTCCTACCACTACGGCGGCCTGCTCGGCGCCGGCCAGCACCATGTCCTGCACCACCTGCTGGCGGCGGCGGGCGCCCTGGTGTTCCTCGGGGCCGCGGTGATCGCCGTGCGCTGCGCGACCAACGACATCCTGGGGCTGGTGCACGTCCCGGGCCGGCTCAGCGATGCCCGCGCGAGCACGTTCCGCATCCTGTGCCTGCTGTGCGGCTACATCCTCGTGGTCCTGGGCGGCCTGAGCCTGCTGCGGGTCCCGGTCGGGCACCTGCTGCTGGGCGGAGTCCTGACCGGGGTCATCCTGGGTATCGCGGCCCAGCAGGTCCTGGCGAACGTCTTCGCGGGCATCACGATCCTGTTCGCCAAGCCCTTCGCTGTCGGCGACGAGCTGCGCATCCGCTCCGGCGCCCTCGGCGGCCCGATCGTCGGCCGCGTGTCCGGGATGACGCTGACGTACGTGACGGTGTCGACCATCGCCGGCCCGGTGCTGCTGCCGAACAGCGCGGTGCTCGCGGCGGCGGTGGGGCCGGCGGCGGAGTGGCTTGAGCCCTAAGGCTTGTGCGAGGCCCGCATCCACGGCAGCGCCGGCAGCGCGATCGCCGAGACCACGAGCGTGGCGAGTGTGTACGGGACGAGGTGGGCCAGCCGCGCCGGGTGCGGGGTGGCGGCCATGACGACCATCGCGACCAGGAACGGCAGCATCAGCAGATCGCCGGCGAGGAAACGTCTGTGGTCGACGCGCTTGCCCAGCCACAGGTGCGCGCTGATCCGGCCGCAGACGACGGCTCCGGCCGTGAACGCACAGACCAGGATCCGCCAGTCGTCGAGGACGACGCCGGGGTCGCCGTCGGCGGTGTGCCAGGCGTCGGCGAATTCGAAGCGGACGACATGGCCGCGCCAGACCGCCACCGGGATGCGCGAGCCGACCGGTGCCTGGCTCCTGACATCCTCGGAGTCGGACAGGTAGATATGGTCCGAGCCCTGACCGCCGGCCCAGGTCACTTCGGCGGAGGTGCTTCCGCCGAACTTCTTGGCCTTGGCGAAGTCGAGGCCGGCCACCGTCGCGCTGGTGTGGAGCACCCCGGCCTGGTCGGCGGCGAAGGAGTGCACGGTGCGCGTCTGGTCCTCCAAGGAGGAGACCGCCTTCAGTGACGCGAACACGAACCACAGTGCCGCGACGGTCAAGAGTACGCCGATAAACCGCGCACGCAGGCCGCTCACGATGTCCCCCCGGCTAGAGGGCTTTCGGACCGGATGTCGTTGCCGGGTCGACGTCTGGTGACAGGCTGTTACGTGCGCGCTATGCCGTTGGTATGAGGTATGGGAGG
>NZ_JBGCCP010000059.1:0-40711 GCF_041262705.1 Catenulispora sp. MAP12-49
CAACAGCGATCCGGCTTGACACCGCCCAGGCCGGGATGGTTCCCTCCGGGCGACGAAGCGACGGGGAATCCGGGACACAGGCGACCACAAGCAACGACCGCCGGCAGCCAGCGCAACCCCCACCCCCCGGAGCGAGGCCGCTCGCCGCGCAGGCGCCGCCGGAGGCGCCTGTAAGCCCTTGACCTTGACCTTGCTCGTGCCCTTGCTCGTGCCTTTGATTTTCGCAGTAGACCCGACCACCTACCCAAACCACCGCCGCCCCGCGAAACCAGCGCCACCCCCGAACCGCGCCACCCAACGGATCCCGTAAACCATGCGCGAAGCCGTCAAGAAACGCCTGTGACTATCAGCCCACAAACAAACCGCAACCAGCCACACCCACCCACCGCACATGAGTCAGGGGCGCCGATAATGAGCGAGGACCGGGAAGCCGGCCGCAGGGTCTCACAGGGCTTGTGGCTCGGCGACCGCACCTTCGATCTGTGCTCCTTCAATCTCCGCAACTGTCGCCGTCACCATCGCCAGCACCTCGTCCTGGGTCGGCGCCGCGGTGCGCTCGACCCAGCGCAGCGTGGAGATGATGGTGTCGAACAGGAACACGACGCCGCGGACCACCGGGGATTCTGTGTCGGCGTCGGCACCGGCCAGCACGGTGAACGTCAGCAGGCCCCAGACACCGGGACGCTCGGGGTGCGGCAGGTAGTACGAGACGCGCACGCCGGCGGTCTGTTTGCCGTACATCTGCTGGTGGATCACCGCCGAGATGCGCGCCGCCGGAGCGCCGCCGACGTCGAGGCAGGAGCCGTTCGGACCGGCGTCGTCCAGGATCGAGGCCAGCAGGCGTTCGGGGTCCTGGGGATCCTGGTCCTCCAGGATGGTCAGCAGCAGGGAACCCGGGATGCGGGTCCCGTTGAACTCCCGCAGCGGCAGGACCACCCAGCGCGCGCCGTTGCGGCCGGCCTCGTCGGTGGCGGTGGTCAGCTGCTTGCGCAGTTCGCGGCGCCAGGGTTCGGCGCGGTCGCGGGGCAGGCTTGCCGGCAGGGCGCGGGTGATGACGCGGTCGATGGCCCACTTGCGGACGCGCTCGGTGTCCGGGGCGGTGGGCAGGACGGCCCAGCCGGCCGGGAGTACCAGTTCGAGGTCGATCATCGGTTCACCCCTTGGCGGGCCGGTGCGATCGGTTGCGGGTGCTCGGCGATCTGCTGCATCAGCTTTTCCACGCCGGGCCCGATCAGCGCCAGCAGCTGCAGGTCCACCACGCGCGTGGTGAGCAGCACGTCGACCCGCGCCGGGGGCCGGCCCTCGGCGGCCGGCCAGTCCAGGCGCATCGCGGCGTCCAGGCGGCCGTAGGCGAAGCGGTCGGGGGTGCTGTGCACGCTGAGCACCCGGAGCCCGTCGCCGTAGGGCGTGGTGATGTACTCGATCTGCCGGCCGTAGTCGATGTCCGGGGAAGAAGCGGCGGGGGAAGAGCCGGCGCCGACCAGATCCATCAGATAGATCGGGTCGTCGGCGGCCGGGGCCCGGTACTCGACCACCACCGGCACCGGCGACCAGCGCGGCCAGCCCTGCACGAAGGCGGTCCCCCAGGCCATGCGCTGCCAGGGCGGCAGGGTGGCGGCCCGGTCGGTGAGCCAGCGCGCGATGCCGCGGCCGACGTTCTCGGCGGTGAAGGGGAAGTCCTCGGGCAGGCCGCCCTCGGTGATCCAGCTGGTGCGGAAGTCCTCGTCCCAGCCGTCTCGGGTCCACTCGGCGAACATCTCCACCACGCGGTCGGCCCAGGCCTGCCGGGCCTGGTCGGTGGCGCCCGGATCCGGGACTCGGCCCCAGAACCAGGGCACTGCGATCTCGGCGGATTCATCGTCCGCTGTCATCACCGGTGCCTCCTCACGGCTCGTCACGGGTTCACCGCCGGGATCAGACCGGATTCCCGGCCGCCGGTGTAGGAGATGCCGATGCCCAGGCCGAACAGCGCGTTGAAGCCGCCCCAGACGTACCAGGCCGGGTTCATCTTGCCGCCGACGGCGCCCAGGATCCCGGACAGCCCCTTGTAGCCGCTCCAGCCGCCGAGCACGCCGGCCCAGTCGCCGATGGTCTTCAGAGGGTTGGAGCCAAGGCCCTTCCACATGTTCCAGGCGTCGGTGAGCTGCTGGCCGGCCGAGCCCCAGAACCCGATCTCGGGCTGGGTGCCGATCTTGCTGCCCCAGTTGCCCAGCTGGCCGGGCAGCCCGCCGAGCTTGCCGCCGAGCCAGCCCAGGGCGCTGTTGGTGACCGGGTTGTTGTACCAGTCGGACAGGTGCTGCCAGTTGGAGGCCGCGTTGCTCGCCGGGTCGAACAGCCACTGGTCGTTCATGGTGGACGGGTTCGGCCCGGCGGCCGGGCCGCCGCCGATCGGCCGCAGGTTGATGCCTCCGAAGTCCTCGCCGAAGGCGGTGTCGCTGAAGCCGAGCTGCGGCGCGCCGGGGTGTTCGGCCAGGCCGGCCAGGGTCTTGGCGTCGTTCGCGAGCCCCTTGGCGATCTGGGAGGCCCCGACCCCGATGAAGCCCAGGCCCAGGCCCACCGCGCCGAATACGACGTCCAGGACGCTGCCTTTGCCGTCGGCGTACAGGATCGAGTTCACGATCAGGGACGCGGCGCCGACCACCACCCCGGCCAGCACGACCACGTCCAGCCCCGGGATCAGCAGCGCGATCGCGCCGAGCGCCATGCCGATGTAGCCCAGGATCTTGCTGAACCAGCCCAGGATCTCGTCCATCTTGTCTTTCCAGGTATCGCTGAGCCCGTCGTCGTAGTTCTTGCTGTTGACGGCGTCGCCGAACCGTTTGCCGGCGGTGTTCAGGGCGTCCAGCGCGTTGTTGAGCCGGTTCTTGGCGGCGGTCAGGGCGTCGTTCGCCTGGTTCTCGGCGTTGGTCTTGTCCGTGCCCTTCTGCTGTTCCTGCGGCGAGACGGTGCCGTCGGACCCCTTCTGCGGGTCGGGCATGCCGGTGGCCTGTTTCTGCTGCCCCGCGGCCGTGTTCGCGTCGTTCAGCGCGCCGGCGGTCTCGTCCAGGCCGTCCTGGAGCGGCTGCTCGTAGATCTTGATCTGGTCGGCGACGTCGTGGTAGCGGACGCCGGCCTTCTGCAGCTTGTCGTGCAGGTCGCCGGCGCTCTTGCGCAGGCCGTCGATGTACTGGCCGACGAGGCCTTCGGAGTTGTCGTCCATCACCTTCTGCAGGCGGGACACGGCGTCGTCGATGGTGGTGGCGACGTTCTGGTAGTGCGTCTGGGCCTCGGCCACCGCGTCCGGGTCGGCGTGGACCGGGTCGGAGTCCAGGCCCAGGGCTTCCCAGCTGCCGAGGTTGCGGATGCTCACAGCTCCTCCTGCCGGCTCACGAATTCGTGTTCAGGCTGTCGCGCAGCTGCTGATCGCCCTGCGCCCAGGCCTGGTTGACCTTGTCCACCGAGTCCCGCAGCGTCTTCATGTCCTTGACCATCGCGTCGCGGTGGATGCGCCAGTTGGCCGCGAAGTCGCCCATCGAGGAGTTGGCGTTGTGCTGGCCCCACAGGCCCTTGTCCTCGTTCTGGACGTCCAGCGCGCCCTCGAACTCGCCGATCAGCGAGTTCAGGTCGCTGACCAGGCTCACCAGGTCGTCGCGGACGATGAGATCGGCCATCAGCCCTCCTTGGGTCTGTGGGTCGGAAGCTCTGCCTTCACCATGGGAATCTGCGCGGTCATCAGGACGCCGTCGCCGAGGTGGACCAGCGCGGCTCCGGGTACGACGCGCGGTGCCAACTGCGAGCGGGTCAGCCGGATACCGACCAGGTCGCCGTTGCTCAGGTCCGGCGGGGACAGCAGCGCGCCGCGGCGGTTCTTCTTCACCTCGGCCTGCCAGCCGGAGAAGCCCATCGCCACCGAGCCGATCTCGCCGCCCAGGACCAGCCCGCGTCTGCGGCCCGATCCGGTGCGGACGTAAGCACGCAGCCATTCGCGGGCCCGGCACTCGCGCCAGGCCTCGCCGTCGTCGAGGATCAGCGCCACGGGCCCCTCGCCCGGGTCGAGCAGCGCGGCCAGTTCCTCCTCGGTCGGGTCCGGCGAGCTCACCACGCCGCGCACGCCCGGCCGTCCGACCAGCGCGGCCAGCGGTGTCACGCTCGGCGTGCCGATCACGATCTCGGCGCCGGTGCGCAGCAGCGACTCGGCCATCACCGCGAGCGCGGTGCTGCGGCCGGATCCGGAGGGGCCGGCGATCAGGAACGTCGGCCGGTCGGCGAACAGCGCGGCACCCACCGGTTCCAGTTCGTCGCCGCCGACGCCGAGCAGCGCCCAGGGCTGCTGCCGTTCCTCCTCCAGGTAGCCCCAGGCTTCCTCGAACGTCAGCTGCGCGGGCAGCACCGCGATCCGGCCGGGGCGTTGGGCCTTCGGGACGTCGGCCTCGCGTTCGGCAAGACGGCTAGCCAGATCGCGCAGCGCGGCGACCTGCGCCGGCCCGGAGGGGTCGGCGGCGACCAGCGCGACCTGCGTCTCGACCGCGCCCGCGGAACGATAGCCGCGCCCGGGAGGCAGGTTCTCCGCGACGGTGCGCGGGTTCAGGCCGACCAGGGAGTAGTCGGAGCGGTCCGGCAGCCGCAGCACCAGCTTGTCCTCGGTCAGGGAGCTGATACGCCCGGACATCAGGCTCCGGTCGCCGGCGATCACCACGTGCACGCCGACGCTGGCGCCCTCGCGCATCAGGGTGTGGACGATGTCGGTCAGCGAGCCGTTGTCGTGCTCGCTGAGCGTGCCCATGAAGCCTTCCCAGCGGTCCAGCAGCAGCATGATGTGCGGCAGCCGCTCGCCCGGGGCGCCGGCCCGGCGCTGCTCGGTGACGTCGGCGAACCCGCCCTCGCCGAGCACCCGCTGCCGGCTGAGCACCTCGGCGTGCAGCCGCTTGAGCAGCCGGGAGGCGCGCTCGGTCTCCGAGCGCTGCACGATCGCGCCGCAGTGCGGGAACTTGCTCAGCGGCAGCAGCGCGCCGTTGCCGCAGTCCAGTCCGTACAGGTGCAGGTCGGGCACCGAGGCCGCGCAGGCCGCGGCGGCAGCGATGGTCCGCAGGGCCTGCGAGCGGCCCGAGCGCGGCGCGCCGATGATGTGGAAGTGGCCGAAGGTCGCCAGGTCGATGGTGACCGGCTCCTGCTTCTGGGCCGCCGGGAGGTCCTGGAGCGCCCAAGAGAACACCGGCTCGGCGAACCCGCCGGACTTGCCTGACCCGGACCCGCCGGACCCGCCGGACCCGCCGGCCGTCGGCTCGGCGGCGAGCTCCACGACCGTGGAGGTCGGCAGCGGCGGAAGCCAGGGCCGGCGCTGCGGCGGCAGGCCGAGCAGATCAGTGGCCTGCTTCAGGGCCGAGACCAGTACGGACAAGTCCGTGACCACGTCGGTCTCGGCAGCCGAGGCGGGCCGTTCGGGCGCCGGACGGCCCAGGTCGAGCCAGGCCACCGGACGCAGGAACGGCGCGGGCGCGGCGACGGCCCGGTCCCGGCTCGGCCGCCGTCCCCCGACGCGTCCGGTCTGGAACGGCAGCAGAGAACTGTGACCGAGGCGGGCATAGGCGCGGCCGGGATGCGCCTGCGAGATGTTCGCGGCGTCGCGGGCGTCGATGACGTCGGTGCTCTCCCCCGCGTCGGTGACCCGCAGCGCCACCCGCAGGTTGGTGTTGGCACGGATCTCCGCGGAGACCACGCCGGAGGGCCGCTGCGTGGCCAGGATCAGGTGGATGCCCAGGGACCGGCCGCGCTGCGCGACGTTCACCAGACCGGTGACGAAGTCCGGCAGCTCCCGGACCATCGAGGCGAACTCGTCGATCACGATCAGCAGCCGCGGAATCGGTGCCAGCTCGGGGTTCCTGGTCGCGTAGTCGAGGTAGTCCTCCAGGTCCTTCGCCCCGGCGGCGGCCAGCAGCCGCTCGCGGTGCGTCAGCTCCGCGCCCAACGAGGTGAGCGCCCGCTCGACCAGGTGGGTGTCCAGGTCGGTGACCATGCCGACGGTGTGCGGGAGCTCGACACAGTCCTTGAACGCCGCGCCGCCCTTGTAGTCCACGAGCACGAAGGTCATCGCGTCCGGCCGGTTGGCCACCGCCAGGGAGGCCACCAAGGTCTGCAAGAACTCTGACTTGCCCGAGCCGGTGGTCCCGGCGACCAGCCCGTGCGGGCCGTGCGCGACCAGGTCCAGGGCGAAGGGGCCGTCCAGCGAGGCCCCGATGACCGCCTTGGTGCTGCGGCCCCCGGCCTGCCAGCGGCCGCTGATCAGGGCCGGGCTGGGCTCGCGCAGGCCCAGCAGGTCCAGCAGGCGTGCCGCGTCCGGCAGCGCCATGCCGCCGGCGACCTCGCTGACGTCGCGCAGCGGCGCCAGGCGGCGGCCCACCACCGGATACCAGTCCGCACTCACCTCGTCGGCGAGGATCGGCTCGATCAGTGCGGCCCGCTGCTGGCGCAGGCCGACCGGCCGGCCGGGGATGCCGCCGGCCAGGATCGTGGTGCACTCCTCGGGCAGCGTGCGCTCGTCGGCGTCGACGCAGACGCTGTAGACGCCGACCGCCGGGCCCTCGCGCAGGACCGTGACCACGCCGGGCAGCGCGCGCAGCCGCAGCGCGCCGTCGAGCACGACCACGACGTCCGGATCGGCCTGGACCGCGCCGGTGCCGGCGTCGAGCCGGGAGCGCTGCCGGGCCGCGATGAGATCGCCGAGCTCTGCGACGCGGTGGCTGAGCGTCTCGGCGTCCGCGCCGACCAGGGTCAGGGCCCGCTGGCCCAGGCTCGGCCGGGCGTGCGGCAGCCAGGTGGCCCAGTCCCACAGGCTGTCGCCGGCGGGATCGGTGAGCACGTACAGCTGAAGGTCGCGCGGGCTCTGCAGGACCGCGATCTGGCCGACCAGCCAGCGCGCCGTCCGGCGCGGCCACTCCCCGGGACCTGCCACACCGACCACGCCGGCCCGCGCGATGGAGAACGCGACCGGGGCGTCGTGCACGACGCGGTGCTGCGATGTGCGCTGCGGGCCCTCGAGCTGTTCGACGGCGACCGCGCTGTCCAGGTCGGCCAGGCCGACGCGGACCAGCAGGTGGTCCGGATCGCTGCGGCGGCGCTCCCACAGCCGGCTGCGCGGTCCGGTCGCGATCAGCAGCAGCTCGGCGGCGTCGGGGCTGGAGGCCCGCAGCCGCAGGCGCTCGGACTCCAGCGCCCGGGCGATCTCCTGCTCCGCGGCGGCCAGCTGCTCGACGTACTCGGCCTGCATCCGGCGGTGGCCGATCTTGCCGGTCCGGCGGCCGTTGAGCCAGTTGCCGACCATCATCACCGGGGAGAAGAAGGCCATCAGCAGATAGCTGGGATTCTTCATCACGGCCATCATCACCAGGCCGAGCCCGGCCGGCAGCAGGGCGGTGATCCACGGCATCGGGCTGGGCCGGGCCGGCGCGGGCGCGGCGGGCAGCCGGAAGGAGGTGCGCTGCGGCGGCGGCAGCAGCCGGGGCGGCCGGTTGTAGTCGAGCCACTCGCCCTCCGGCGAGACCTCGATCATCGCGTCGGGCTGGCGGACCGCGGCCTGCTCGTAGCGGGACTCGCCGATCCGCAGCAAGGCGGCCTGCGGCCATGTGGTCTCGGCGTCGGGCAGCGCGATCCGGTCCAGTTCCGGCGGCTCGCGCAGGACGGCCGGACGGATCCGGACCGAGGCGTCCAGGCTCACCCGGACCGTCGCCACGACGCCGGGCTGGTCCGAGCCGAGCCGGACCGCGCAGGACGGATCCGAGCCGATCTGGTGCACGCCGGCCCCGAGATACCAGACCCGGCCGCTGTCCCGGCCGGCGACGGCGCGGACGGTGACCAGGCCGCCGGGCCGGCCGGACTCCCCCGCCGCGCCGGGGGCGCCCAGCCACAGGACGGCGCCGTCGTGGATCCCGGCGGCGCTGATCGGACCGGAGAGGTCCACGCGGGCTCCGTCGAGGAACACTTCCTCCCCGACGGGGTCGCCCACGGTGTGGCCGGCGTCGGCGCCGATGGCGTCCAGCAGCCCTTTGACGACGTCCCGGACCGGCGTCGCGGGGTCGGCGTCCACGACGACGTCGTGGGACCGGCTGCCGGGCCCGGCCACCGTGATCATCATGCGCATGGCCGTCGCCTCCCGCGAGTGGTGTGGTTGCGGTGATTACCTCTGTGCTGCCTCTACTTCTGCGGCAGGGACTGCGCCATCTGCGTGTCCATGTCCTGCATCGCCGAGACGGCCTTGTCCAGCCACTGCGACAGCTGGTCCAGGGAGTCCATCAACTGCCCCGCGGAGGTCACGAACTCGTTGTGCACGTCGTCGAACCGGCCGGAGGCCTGGTCGGTGACGAAGCCGCTGGCGGTCAGCTGGTCGACGATGCTCTTGCACTCGGCGATCTTGGCGTCGATGTCGGCCTTGTCGTTGCGCATCCGCGTCGCGGCGTCCGACATCTCCCCGTAGGTGACGTTGAGGTTCGGCATCGGTGGATGCTCCCTTCGAAGTTCGTGTGCGGCGGACACTCCACACGCTAGGCGCGGCCAGCCGCCGCGAACCAGGCTCCGATCTGCGAATATGGGCCCAGGGACCCAGGGTTCTGCGTTGACACCCAGGCCGCGCCGGGCGAACGATTCAGGGGTCGAAGAACCCCGTCCGCTCCCCCGCGCACCCGAGGAGGCCCCGATGTCGGTGACCACGCTGCGCCGCGCCCTGGCGTCCGTCGCCGCGGCCGCGTTCGTCCTGCTCACCGGTCCGCACCCGGCGACGGCGGCGACGGGCTCGGCCCCGCCCGCCGTCAAGTACTACGCCGTGTCCAGCAGCTATCAGGGGCAGCCGGAGTTCCTGTTCGAGATCGCGCAACGCGTCCTGGGCAACGGGAACCGCGCGACCGACATCTTCGACCTGAACAAGGGACGTCAGGAGCCTGACGGCGACACGGTCAGCGACCCGACCGTGATCCGGCCGGGCTGGTTCCTGCAACTGCCGGGCGATGCCAAGGGCGACGGGGTGATCACCGGCGTGATCCCGACGGTGCACCCCGATCCCAGCGGCACGCTCGTGAAGTACTACTGGGTCACCGACAGCTACCAGGGGAAGCCGGAGTTCCTGGCCGAGATCGCGCAGCGGTTCCTGGGCGACCCGAACCGGGCTCAGGACCTCTTCGCCCTCAACAAGGATCGCAAGGAGCCCAACGGCGGGACGCTCACCGATCCGGCGAAGATCGCTCCCGGCTGGTTCGTGAAGCTGCCCGAAGACGCCAAGGGGGACGGGTTCATCGCCGGTCCGCTGCCGCATCTCGGACCCGCGACCGCCGGACAGCCTTCGGCATCGAAGGGTTCTGGTTCTGGCTCCGGCTCTGCCTCGGCGCCCAAGGCGTCCGGTTCGGCCGGCGCTCCTTCCGCGTCGGCCGGCGCGCCGGCGGCTTCGAGCGGTTCGAAGTCCTCGAGCGGCGCGCTGGTGCTGATCCTGGCGATCGTGCCGGCGGTCCTGATCGTGGCCGGCGCGGTGTGGTGGGCGCTGCGTGCGGGCCTTTTCGCCAAGCTCGGCACCCGGATGCGGGCCCGCCGCTCCGGCAAGCCGCGTCCGGCCGCACCCCGCGACGACGCGGCGGCCTGGACCATCGACCGGGTGTTGCGGACGCTGGCGACGGCCTGCTCGACCGGCGGGCGTCCGCTGCCGGGGGTCGCCGCGGTGGTGGTCGGCACCGACACCATCACGCTGCGCCTGGCCCGCCCGGACGAACAGCCGCCGCAGGGCTGGAGCGCCGACGACCAGGGCCGCACCTGGACCGCGCCGCTGCGGCTGCTGCAAAGCGCGGCGGTGGACGACGCGCTGCCCACGCCGTATCCGCGCCTGGTGTCCGCCGGCGACACCGACTCCGGCCGAGTGCTGCTGAACCTGGCCGAGGCGCACGGCCTGATCAGTATCGAGGGCGACGGACGGCACACCAGGCCGCTGATCGCCGACTGGATCCGCGAACTGTCCGGCAGCCCGTGGTCGCGCGGCACCACGGTCCTGCGGATCGGTTTCGGCTCCGGCGCCGAGGACCTGCCCGGCGTCGAGGACGCGCCGACCATCGAGGCCGCAGCGGCCACGCTGGAGGAGAACGACGGCGGCGTCCTGGTCCTGGCGCACGCGCCGAGCGGCCGCGAACCCGAGCGTGTCGGCGCGCTGGCCGGCGCCGGAGACGGTCGCTGGTCCGTCCTGGTCCTGGGCAGTCCGAAGAACGCCGGCTGGCGACTGGTCGCCGACGCCGCCGGGACGCTGGACACCGGCCTGCTGAACGAGCCGGTGCGGCTGCACGGGAAGCGGCCGCTGGAACACGCGTGAAGCAGTGATCGAACCGGGTCCGCGGCCCTCCGGCGGACCCGGTCGACGCACGTCAGAGCGCTGACATCTTGACCTGGCACCGATCCAAGCGTAAACAATGCGAATACCACTCCGAATCGCAAGCGAAGCAACATTCGCCGGGTGGCACGGGATCGGGCAGGGAGGGCGTGCGCATGGAAGACGGTGACCGGCTCCGTGTCGAGGTCCTGGGTCCGCTGCGGGCGTTCGCCGGGGGCCGGGAGATCGCCCTGGGGGCCCCGAAGCAGCGGGCGTTGTTCGCGGCGCTGGCGATGTGCGCGGACACCGTGGTGGCGCGCGGGGAGCTGATCGACCGGATCTGGGGCGAGGACGTCCCGATGACCGCCGCCGGGAACCTGCACACGTACGTCTCCGGGCTCCGACGGAGCTTGTCAGGGCTCGGTGATCGGCTGGTCGCCGGCGGCTCCGGCTACCTGCTGCGGCTGGATCCGCCGGCGCTGGACCTGAACCGGGCCGAGCACTCGGCCGCGCTGGCGCGGTCGGCCCGCGATCGCGGCGACCGGCAGGCCGCGATCGCCGCGTTGGACTGCGCGCTGGCGTTGTGGCGCGGCGACCGCCCCTTGGAGGCGCTGCCGGGTCCGTTCGCCGCCGAGCAGCGCGCCCGGCTGGCCGGCATGCGGCTGCGGCTGCTGGTGGACCGGACCGAGCTGATGATCGAGGCCGGCGGCGCGCGGTCGGCCGATCTCGCGGCGGCGGCCGAGGAGTTGGCGGTGCACGCGCGGGCGCATCCGTTCGACGAGCGGCTGCGCTCGGCGCTGATGATGGCCCTGCATCGCAGCGGGCGCACCGCCGACGCCCTGGCCCAGTACCAGATGCTGCACCGGGTGCTGGCCGAGGAGCTCGGGATCGAGCCGGAGGCCTCGACGCGCGCGGTGCAGATGGCGATCCTGGCCCAGGACGCGCCGAGCCGGCGCGGCGTGACCGGGAAGCCGCCCGCACCGGCCGATGACGCGGTGGTCGCGCGGCCGGCCGAGAACGCAGTGGTGGCACGGCCGGCCGCGCCCGCGCAGCTGCCGCACGACAGCGCCTCGTTCGTCGGCCGGGCCGACGAGCTGCGGCAGGTCCTGGAGCAGGGCCGGGCCGAGGGGGCCTCCTGGCCGCGGGTCGTGATGGTGGTCGGCGTCGGCGGCATCGGCAAGACCACGCTGGCGGTGCGGTGCGCGCACCTGCTGCGTCCGGCCTATCCGGACGGCCAGATCTACATCAACCTGCGCGGTTTCGACCCCACGCATCCGGCGCTCACCCCGTCCGCGGCGCTGCACCAGCTGCTGGCCTCACTCGGCGTCCCGACGGTCCCGGCCGAGCACGAGCAGCGCGTGGCCCTGTGGCGAAGCCTGGTGGCCGGCCGGCGGATGGTGATCCTGCTGGACAACGCGCGCTCGGCCGAGCAGGTCGAGGACCTGTTGCCGGGCACCGGATCCAGCTTCGTCCTGGTCACCAGCCGGGAGCGGCTCGGACGGCTGGCCGTGAAGTACGCGGCACGGCGCGTCACCCTGGCTCCGCTGGCCGACGCCGACGCGCTGGGCCTGCTGGCCGACGCGGTCGGCGCGGAGCGGGTCAGCGCCGAGGCCCCGGCCGCACGCCGGCTGGCGCAGCTGTGCGACCACCTGCCGTTCGCGCTGCGGATCGCGGCTGAGCAGCTGGTGACCGCGCGCGGCGGCAGCATCGCGGACCTGGTCGGGAACCTGGAGGACGCACATCAGCGCCTGGACACGCTGCGCCTGGAGAACGACGACCTGTGCTCGGTCCGCAGCGTCATGGCGTGTTCGTTCGACGCGCTGGACCCGGACACGGCGCGCGCCTGCCGGATGCTCGGGGCGTTCCCCGGCGTGAGCATCACGCGGCACTGCGCGGCGGCGCTGTTGGACGTGCCGGTCCCGCGCGCCTCGGAGCTGTTGCAAAGGCTCAGCGCGCAGCATCTGCTGGAGCAGCACGGTGATCGGTACACGATGCACGACCTGACCCGCACCTATATCAGGGAGCTGGCTCGGTCCTTGCCGGACGGGGAGGTCCGGGCCGCGCGGGATCGGGTAAGCGCGTGGTACACGGCCACGCTCTCACGCATGGTGGGTGCGGGGCGGCGGCGGATCATCGAGGTGGGGGCCGATGCCGGGTCGTGGTGCCATGAGCCGCAGCCGTTCGGCGGGCAGGAGGAGTTCCTGCGGTGGTGCGCCCAGGAGTGGCCGAATATCAGTGCCCTCATCCGCAGCACGGCGCGGTCGGCGGACCACCTGTCGACGTGGCGCCTGACGTATCTGATGTTCGACTACTTCTACGCGTGCGGCTCGGCGGCGGATTGGCTGGACCTGCTGCGGATCGCGACGCGGTCGGCGCAGGCTTCGGGCGAGCGCCGGGCGCGTGCGGTGCTGCTGAACCACACCGGCGTCGCGCACTGCCGGATCGGACGGACCGACGTCGCGGTGGCGGACCTGTGCCGTGGGCTGGATCTGCTGGAGCCGTCCGACGATCCGCTGCTGCGTATCAGGCTGCTGGCAACGCTGGCCTCGGTATCGCGGGTGGCGAAGGAGTACGAGCGGGCGTTGGCCGCGGCGCTGGAAGCGGTGGCGCTGTCCGAGGGCTGCGGGGACGGGTATCACCGCGCGGCGGCCGAGGACGCGCTGTGCGAGGTGTACGCCGAGACGGGGCGCTGGTCCGAGGCGGTCGCACACGCCGAGGCCGGACTCGCCGACGCCCGCGTCTGCAAAAGCCCGCTGTTGGAGGCGAACCTGCTGATCAACCTGGGGTTGGCGCGCAACGGGCTGGGCGACGCCGCCGCCGCGCAGACCTGTCTGGCGCGTGCGCTGCGGGTCACGCAGGCTGCCGGCGACCGGTATCACGAAGGACTGGCGCTGCTGGCCCTGGCACGGGTCCTGGCAGCGGAGCGCGAGGCGGCCGCGGCGATGGCCAGGCGGGCGCTGGCGCAGTTCCAGGAACTGGCGGCTGAGGAGGCCAAGGACGTGCTGGAGTTCTTGGGGGATCTACAGCTGGCGGGAAGCGTGGCCGCCGCCTGAGCGGTGGCCTGCGGATGCCGGGATCCGGCGCAGGCACTAGCCTCGGCAAGGTGGGAGAAGTCAGCGACTACTACGCGACGTTGCCGCCGGATGTCGGCGAGCTGTTCGAGGGCATGCGCCGCCGGGCGCTGAAGCTGGTCCCCGACGCGGTCGAGGGGCGCAGTTACTCGATGCCCGCGTTGCTGTATCAGGGCAAAGGACTGATGGCGACCATGCAGACCGCGAAGCATCTCGCGCTGTATCCGTTCAGCGGGAAGGTGGTCGCGCGGGTCGCGGAGCGGCTGCCCGGATTCTCACTGTCCAGCGGGACGATCCGGTTCGGTCTCGGGCAGCCGGTCCCGGACGATGTGCTCGACGACATCATCCGGTTCCGGGCCGCCGAGATCGACGCCGCCAAGTAGGGCCGGCCCGCCCCCGCCGCCTCACGCCGCGTCGGTCTCGCGTCCCTGCCACGTCAGCACCGCCTCGACGCGGCTGCGCGCGCCGAGCTTGGCGAAGATGTGGTTGACGTGGTTCTTGACCGTCTTCTGGCTCAGCCGCATGCGTTCGGCGATGGCGGCGTTCGGCATGCCGCGGCTGATGCAGGTCATGACCTCGGCCTCGCGCGGGGACAGGTTGTGCGCGCGGGCGCGGGGCGGGCGCCGGTGGTCGGGGGCCGTCGGCGGGTGCCGGTGGTGGCCCGGGCCGGCGGGCGCGGGCTCGGGACGCGCGGGGTCATGGCGCGCGGAGTCGCGGCGTACGGGCTCGGCGACCAGGGACAGCTGGTAGTGCGCGCTGGCCGCTGGGCCTTTGTGCGCGGCCGGTCCGGCCAGCCGGCTCAGGACGTCGGCCAGCGCCGCCGCGGCGGGCGGGGCGCCGGGGCCGGGCTCGACCGTGAGCTCCAGCGCGGGCAGGCGGTCGATGCTCACCGACAGGCCTTTGCTGGCGAACTCCTGGCGGATGCGGGCCAGGATGTCGGGGCTCACGATCGCGATGCGGACCCGTCCGCGCGGGGCCGGTGCCGTCGTCGTCTCGGTCGCGGTTACGGTCATGTTTCCAGCTTCGGCGCCCCCGCTTCAGGTTTCCTCCAGACGGGCTCCAGACGGCGCTCGCACCAGGCGCGGAAGTCAGTGGGCTGTGACAGGCAAGTGGGCTGTGACAGGCGAGTGGGCTGTGACAGGCGCGGCGGGAGGTGGGGTTCGGCGTCGTAGATCCCGTCGTTCTGGGCGCGCACCATGGTGGCGACGTCCCGGGCCCAACCCGCGGCGACGCCGTGGCCGAGCAGCATGGCGTGGAATTCCTCGACGCTGGTCTGCCGATAGCGCACCGGGCTGCCCAGGACCTGCGCCATGACCGCGGCCAACTGGTCGGGGGTGAGGTCCTCGGGGCTGCTCACCGGCACCATGGCCTGGTCGCTCCAGGCGGGGTCGAGCAGCAGCTCGGCCGCGAGGGTGGCGATGTCGTCAACGGCGACGGTGGCCAGCGGCCGGGCGGCGTCCAGGGCCATCGTGAACTCGCCGCGGTCGCGGATCGCGGCTGCCTGGCCGATCAGGTTCTCCAGGAAGAACGGCGCGGCAAGGCCGCGGTAGCCGACGCCGGTGCGGGCGAAGGCGGCGTCCATGGCGAAGGCGGCGCTGAGCGTGCCTGCCTGGTGCGGGTAGCCGTGGCCGAGGCTGGTGACGGCGACGACGCGGCGGACCCGGTGCCGCGCGAGGGCTTCGCACGCCGGGCCGGTGAAGCCGAGGTAGTACTCGGTCGCGCTGCCGGGGGTGCGGGGGTCCGGCGGGACGAGCCAGAAGACCGAGTCGGCGCCGTCGAAGGCCCGGTCCAGCACCGCGGGGTCGCGGTGGGAGCCGGCGACGGCTTCGACCCGGTCGCGGACGGCGGGGTCCAGCGCGTCCGGGTCGCGGGTGATGACCCGGACAGTCTGGACAAGCTGGGCATCCGCCGGTTCCGGCGCCGCCAGCAGCAGGTCGACGAGCCGGCGCCCGATCTGGCCGGTGGGGGTGGTGACGACGATCATCGCGGGGCGTCCGCCTTTCAGGCATTCGGGAGGGTTCGTGATCTTGACGCGCCATCCAGTCAACCCGGCGGGCCGTCCGCACCTGAAGGTCCGATCCGGCAGCGATTGATAGCGTGGTGGCATGAATGGCCTGGACCTGCGGCGCCTGGAGTACTTCGTCGCGGTCGCCGAGGAGCGGCACTTCGGGCGTGCGGCCGAGCGGCTGCGCATGACACAGCCTCCGCTGTCGCGCGCGGTCCAGCAGCTGGAGGACGAGCTCGGCGTGCGGCTCCTGATCCGCACCACCCGCCGGGTCGAGCTGACGCCGGCCGGCGAGGTGCTGCTGCGCGACGCGCGGATCGCGCTGGACGCGGTCGCCGCCGCCGAACGCCGGACCCGGCACGCCGGGGCGCCCTCGCCGACGCTGCGCGTCGCACTGAAGGCGGACCTGGACGCCGGGCTGCTCCCGGGGATCCTGGCCGCGTTCGCCGAGGAACCGGACGCCTGCGAGGTGGAGCTGGTGCTGGTCGGCATCGGTGAGCAGGCGCAGACGCTGCGCGACGGCCGGGCGGACGCGGCGATCGTCCTGGCGCCGTATGACGCGGCCGGGCTGGATGCCGAGCCGCTGATCAGCGAGCCCACGCTGCTGGCGATGGCCGCCTCGGATCCGCTCGCGGCGCGGAACACGCTGCGGCCTGCCGATCTGGCGGGGTATGTACTGCCTGGCGGGCGACCCGCGGATCAGTTCCCTGCCAAGGCCGGCGAGCCCGAAGCCGCCGGAAGAGCAAGGCGCCGCCACACCGTGGCCGACCTGACCGAGATCCTGCGGCTGGTCGAGGTCGGCAGCATGGTGTGCTTCCTCCCGCTGTCGGTGACGCGGCGGTATCCGAGGCCTGAGATCGCCTACCGGACGGTGGCGGACGTGCCGGACTCGGAGTTCTCGCTGGCCTGGCCGCAGCAGGCGACGTCGCGCGCGGTGGCGGCGTTCGTGCGGGCGGCGGAGAAGGCGGCGACGGATCAGTCCCGTGCCGACTCCGCCACCGCCGCGGCCGCCGTGCCGAGCTGCGCCTCGGTCACGAAGTAGTGCGGCGAGGCGCGCACGATCTCGGTCAGCCCGCGCCGGGTCATGTCGAGGACCGTTGAGGACCGGTGGCTGACGCTCACCGCGATGTCCCGCCGGGCCAGCGCGGCCTGCACGTCCGCCGCCGACTTCCCGGCGACGCTGAAGGTGACCAGGCCGCTCTTGCGCGCGCCGAGGTCATGCACCGTCACGCCGGGGATCTCGGCCAGCGCCGCGCGCAGGTACGCGCCGCGCTGCGTGACCTCGCGCTCCACCTCGGCGGGGCCGAGGTCCAGCAGGTATCGGGCGGCGGCGATCAGGCCGAGGCGCCCGGCGTTGTCACACTCCCAGAGCTCGTACACCCGCGCGTCGTCGCGCAGGACGTAGCTGTCGGCGCCGGTCCAGGTGCCGCCCTGCAGGTCGGCGAGCTTGGGGCGCAGGACCGCCTTGGCGCGGTCGCGGACCACCAGGAAGCCGGTGCCGCGCGGGGCGCGCAGCCACTTGCGGCCGGTGCCGGTGAGGATGTCGGCGTCCAGGGCCTCGGCGTCCACGGCCAGCTGGCCGACGGCCTGGCAGGCGTCGAGCAGGACCAGGGCGTCGGAGTTCGCGTGGACGGTGTCGCTGATGCGGCGCACGTCGGCGATGATGCCGCCGTTGGTGGGGACGTGGACGACCGAGACCAGCTTGACCCGCTCGTCGAGCATGGCCTTCAGGGCGTCGTCGGCGAACGTGCCGTCGGCGTCGCTGGGCACCACCTCGATCGTGGCGCCTACGGCCTGGGCGCGCATCAGCAGCGCGATGGCGTTGCCGCCGTATTCGACCTCGCCGACCAGGATCCGGTCGCCGGCGGCCAGCGGGACCGCGTCCAGGGCGGCCAGCCAGGAGCGGGTCGCGCTGTCGCTGAAGGCGACCTGGTCGGGGCGGCAGCCGAGCAGCTCGGCGAAGACGGCGTAGCCGGCCTCGCGGTCGGCCTCGCGCTCGTCGGCGGCCTCGTAGCCGCCGATCTCGGTCTCGCGGCGCAGGTGGTCGAGCACCTCGGCGAGGACCGGCGCGGGCATGAGCGAGCTGCCGGCGCTGTTCAGGAAGACCCGCTGCGCCGCACCCGGGGTGTCCTCCAGGACCCTGGTCATATCGATCATGGCACTGAGGTTATCCGGCGGACCGCGCTGTGTGCGGACCCGCCGGACAACGATCGGGAAGCGGCAGCGTCCCTTACCGGGACTCCTCGCCCACGGTCAGCACGATCTTGCCCACCTGCGCGTTGGACTCCAGGTACCGGTGCGCCTCGACGACCTCGGCCCCTCCACCACGCCGGAGGACTCGGCGCCGAGCCGGGCCGGGAAGCTGCGCGCCTGCTCGATGTAGATACCCGACCGGAACAGGGACTCGGCCCGGTTCAGCCCGACCGCCTGGACCCGGATCCGCAGCTCCCCCGGCCCCGGTTCGCCGGCCGGCAGGTCCTCCAAGGACGCCGGCGATGATCGCCGCGACTATGCTTCGAAGGCGTGGCACCCGTCGACAATTCCCTGCGGCCCTTCCGCATCGCGATCCCCGAGGCCGACCTGGAGGACCTCCGCTCCCGGCTGGACCGCACGCGGTGGCCCGACGAGCTGCCGGGCGTCGGCTGGGCCTACGGCGTGCCCCGCGACTACCTGCGCGAGCTGGTGCGGTACTGGCGGCACGAGTACGACTGGCGGGCCGCCGAGGCGCGGCTGAACCAGTGGCCGCAGTTCCTGACCACGATCGACGGCACGACCGTCCACTTCGCGCACCTGCGCTCGCCGGAGCCCGACGCCACGCCGCTGATCATCACCCACGGCTGGCCCGGCTCCTTCGCCGAGTTCGAGCACATCGCCGGCCCGCTCACCGATCCGCGCGCGCACGGCGGCGACCCGGCGGACGCCTTCCACCTGGTACTGCCGAGCATCCCCGGCTTCGGATTCTCCGGGCCCACGCACGAGCCCGGCTGGGACCACCTGCGGGTGGCGCGGGCCTTCGCCGAACTGATGCGGCGCCTGGGCTACGAGCGGTACGGCGCGCAGGGCGGGGACTGGGGGTCGGGGATCTCGCGGGAGCTGGGGCGGCTGTTCCCGGAGCAGGTCTTCGGGGTGCACCTGAACCTCATCCCCGGAGCCGCGGCCTCGGCGGAGCCCACGGCCGAGGAGCTGGCCGCGCTGAGCCCGGCCGAGCAGGAGCGGACGCTGGCCTCGTGGGCGCGCACGAAGGCCTGGCTGAAGGAGAAGCAGGGCTACGCGGATCTGCAGTCCACCCGGCCGCAGACGCTGTCCTACGCGCTGACCGACTCGCCGGTCGGGCAGCTGGCCTGGATCGCGGAGAAGTTCAAGGAGTGGACCGACTCCCAGGACCGCCCCGAGGACGCCGTGGACCGCGACCACCTGCTGACGAACGTGATGCTGTACTGGCTCACCGGCACGGCCGGCTCCTCGGCGCGGATCTACTACGAGCGTGCGCACGCGCCGTACTGGGGCTCGGCGCCGGAGCCGTCGCGGACGCCGACGGGGCTGGCGTGCTTCCCGGCCGAGAACTTCATCGTCCTGCGACACATCGCCGAACGAAGCAACAACCTGGTCCGCTGGACGGAGTTCGACCGGGGCGGGCACTTCGCGGCGATGGAGGCGCCGGAGTTGCTGGTCGGCGACATCCGGGCTTTCTTCCGGCAGTTGTGGGAGTCCTGACTCACCCGTTCGGCTGCCGGAATCGTCGAACCTTAAGATCCCCTGAAAACGAGCTCTGACCTGGAGATTCAGAGCGGCCGAGACCAGGTATCCACGAGTTCGATCATCAGACTTCACGCATCATCCGCCCGGATAGCGGCTATTGCCTGTTTCGTGACACGGGGCTCCAGCAGCGACGCACCAGGCGCCGCGGCCCGTGAACGAAAGGGCTGACAGATGCGCTCCATCAAGACCACCCTGACCGCCGCCGCCGTGCTGACCGTGGGCCTCATCGTCGGCGCCCCGGCGGCCAACGCGGCGACGGCCACGAACGACTGGCACGGCTCGCACGACAAGGGTGCCTGCCACTCGGCGATCGTCGACGCGCAGAAGGCGCGGCACGACTACGACCGGGCCGTCGCCGACCTGAAGAAGCAGATCGCCGACGACGGCCACCCCGGCACCGCCGAGGAGGAGAACATCTCCGACCTGATGGACAAGGCCAAGGCCGCGGTCTGGAACGCCGTCGAGGCGTGCAAGGACCGGGACGACCACCACCACATGATGATGCGCCGCCACCCGCACGGTGCGATGCACACCGGCGTGGGCAGCACCAGCCAGGGCGTGAACGGCGGCGAGATGGCCGGCGGCATGGGCATCCTGGGCGCGGCCGGGGCCGGGGCGCTGGCGCTGCGCCGCCGCCGCACGGGCAGCGAGAGCTGAGTAGGCGGCACACACCTCCTGGTCGAGCGCGCCCCGTGATCACGGGTCGGGGCGCGCTAAGGCCAGGGTCTTCCTTTGGCCGCTGGGACTTCCGATCTCTGACACACCTGAACACCCCACACACCTGAAACACCCAGACACCTCGACACACCTGGAAGGGCGCGCCATGAAGGACGCGGACAAGACTCGGCTCGGGATCTCGGCACGCGGCGTGGTGACGGCCTCCCTGGTGTCGCTCGGACTGTGCGTCGGCATCGTGATGGTGGCCGACAGCCTGCACACCCCGAAGCCGCCGCCGCAGCCGACCGCCGCGCAGGGCTTCGGCCAGGCCGCGGGCCCGGCCCCGGCCGCCGCGGCCGCGAACCCCGCCCCGGCCCTGGACGCCGACAAACTCCAGCCGCTGGACCTCCCGCCGGTCCTGGAGGCCGCCACCCCGACCAGGGTGCGCATCCCGGCGATCAACGTGAACGCGCCGCTGATGTCGCTGGCCCTGGACTCCACCGGCGTCCTGACGGCACCGCCGGAGCAGAACCGCAACCTCGCCGGCTGGTACGGCGGCGGCGCCTCCCCCGGCGAGATCGGCACGGCGGTGATCGCCGGACACGTCGACAACAGCCAGGGCCCCGCGGTGTTCTACAGCCTGGGCGCGCTGAAGAAGGGCGCGGAGGTGGACGTCGACCGCTCCGACGGTGTGACGGCGGTGTTCACCGTCGACGCCGTCCAGGCCTACGACGCGCGGGCGTTCCCGAACGACAAGGTCTACGACGACGCGGCGCGCGCCGAACTGCGCGTCATCACGTGCGGTGCGGGCTTTGACAAGAAGCACTATCAGTACTTGGGGAACGTAGTGGTGTTCGCGCACCTGACGTCGTCCCAGGGCCCCGGGCAGTAGGGGCTAAGCGCTAGTCGCTGAGGCTGAGATGCCGCGGCCGGTCGGCGGCGAGCAGGCCGGTCTCGGCCAGGACGCGCTCGACGGTGTCCTGCTCGGCGCTGTCCGGCCCGATGACGCGGTCGACGCCGCCGGGCAGCACGTCGCCCTCGGCGTACCAGCCGCGCATGTCCTCCACGCTCCAGTAGTCGTGGTTCGGCTTGGTGAGGTGGCGCTCGGCGTGCATGATGCCCTCCACCACGCAGGTCCCGCTCCCGCAGGATCTCGCGCCGCACCACGTCCTGCCGGACGATCGCCAGTCCACGGCCGTAGCGCGCGCAATGCGGTGGCGGTGCGGCTCTTGCCGGATCCGGAGGGGCCGCGCAGGCGATCAGAAGGCTGGACATGGCGGACAAGGCTAGTACCGTTCGGCCGAGCCGCTTCCCGGTGTTATGGACGGGGACTCAGGTTCCGGCACGCTCCGCAGGACGCTGAAACCATCGCCGAGCGCCGCCCGAACGCGGGCCACGGTGCTGGGGCTCGGATCGATCAGGACTCTGGTGCCGGCAAGGGTGAGCAGCGGCAGATCGCTCGCGCTGTCGGTGTAGGCGAAGGCCACGGGCAACGGGATCCCGGCCTCGCGCAGCCGGCGGACCTTCGCCTCGCCGAAGCAGCCGTTCACCAGCCGGTAGGCGAGCCTGCCTCGGCTCAGCTCGCCCGCGACCACCTCGACCGACTCCAGTCCCAGCTCCCGGCACACCGCCGTGGCCAGCGGGTCGTAGCAAGCCGTGACCACCACTATGCGGTCCCCGCGCTCGCGGTGTTCCCGCAGCCGCTGCATCGTGACCTCGATCCGGCCCCGGCCGTGGCCGGCGGCGAACTCCCGGACCAGGTCCTCGAACCGCTCCGGCGGCACCCCGACGGTGGCCAGCCACACGAGGGCGCGCAAGGCTCGGCGGCACGTCGGCGGCCAGCGGAACAGCGGTACCGACACCGGTGCCGACACCAGCGCCACCGCCGCCCGGCAGCGGCCTCGAAGCAGCAGGACCCGCAGAAGGCGGACGAACGAGTCGCCGCGGCACAGCGTGTCGTCGAGGTCGAAGACCGCCACCGGAGGATCGGCGTCGCCATGGGCCGGATCGTTCACCGCGGTCACTCCCCGTCCGTTCACCGTCCTCGATCGGATCGAGGAAACGATATCCGCGGGCTCAATGCAGCGGCCGGTTCCTGGGCGCGCGCGGCGCACGGCGAGGCGCGGCTCCCGGCGTGAGTTCGAGGAGCCGGACGACGCGGTAGCGATGCGAGCGCCACTGCTCGTAGAAGTCCTCGATCTCGTCGTCCTCGAGCGGACGGCCGAGCAGGGCGATGCCGGTCATGCGGCCGAGGTGGTAGTCGCCGACGGGTAGGGCGTCGGCGTCGCCGAGGGCACGATGGCCCACCTGGGCGGCGGTCCAGGCGCCGACACCGGGTAGCGCGGCCATCAGGCGGTAGGCCGCCGCGGGGTCGGCGGCGGCCCGGTCGAGGCGCGCCGCGTGCCGGGCGGCCAGGGTGACGGTGCGCGAGCGCTGCAGGTCGATGCCCGCCTGGCGCCAGTCCCAGCTGGGGACCCGCTCCCACACCGCCGGCGCCGGAGGAACGATCATCCCGGCCGGGGCCGGGCCCGGTGCGGGGGCGGAACTGCCGTGGATGCGGACCAGCCGGGTCCAGCCCGCGGCGGCGTCCAGGCCGACGACGCGCTGTTCGATCACGGCCGGGACGAGAGCCTCGAACAGCCGCCGCGTCGCCGGGACCCGCAGCCCGATCAGACGGCGCTGCGCCTGACGCAGCAGCGGGTGCTCCGGGTGGAAGTCCTCGGGACGGTCGCCGGCGCCGAGTTCGTCGCGGATGGACTCGGCCAGTCCGGCCGCGCCCGGACCCCAGGCCTCGATGAGCAGATCGTCCAGGCGCTGCTGCCGGATCCGGTAGGTGACCGGGCCGGTCGCGGTCAGCGCGGCCCGCCACACCGTGCCGTCGGGCTCGACGCGGTGGGCCGGGTCGCGGCCGCCGTGGCGCAGGCTCGCCAGGGTCAGCCGGGCGTTCACGGGGAAGTCCGGCTGCCAGTGCACGGTGCGGTCCGGGGGCTGTTCCATCGCTGGATTCAGTATCTGTCAAGTCGGTGAGATCTGTACCAGCCGATCTGTACCAGCCCGATCTGCACCAGCCCGATCTGTACCGGCCAGCAGATCGGCGCCGGCTTCGGGGTCGCGCTTGCCTTGTGATCGAACATTCGTTCTATAGTGGCTTCCATGAGATGGTCCGGGCAGCTGATCAGCGGAAACAGCGACGAGGCTGAGGCCGGCGGCCCCGGAGCCGGGTCCGACCCCGGGTCCGACCCCGGCTCCGGCCCTGTGCAGCCGGGGTTGTTCGCGGCCTCCGACACCGTCGTGCGCACCTTCGACACGCCGGGGTTCCGGGGCGCCACGTTCTACGAGGTGCGCGCCAAGTCGGTGCTCAACAAGGTGCCGGGGGCCTCGCCGATGTTCGGGTGGACGATCAACCCCTACCGGGGGTGCGGCCATCGCTGCGTCTACTGCTTCGCGCGGCAGACGCACACCTACCTGGACTTCGATCCCGGGCTCGACTTCGACACGCGCATCGTCGTCAAGGTGAACGCGCCGGAAGTGCTGCGGCGGGAGCTGGCGCGGCCGTCGTGGCACCGGGAGCCGGTGGCGATGGGGACCAATGTGGACTGCTACCAGCGGGCCGAGGGCCGCTACCGGCTGATGCCGGAGATCATCGGGGCGCTGGCCGGGTCGGGGACCCCGTTCTCCATCCTGACCAAGGGCACGCTGATGCTGCGCGACCTGCCATTGCTGCAAGCCGCCGCGCGGGACGTGCCGGTGAACCTGGCGATGTCGATCGGTTCGTTGGACGAGGGCGTGTGGCGGACCGTCGAGCCCGGGACGCCGAGCCCCGCGCGCCGCCTGGACGCCGTCCGCACGCTGGCCGAGTCCGGCCTCGGGTGCTCGGTGCTGATGGCGCCGATCCTGCCGTTCCTCACCGATTCGACGGAGCAGTTGCGGGCCACCGTCGCGGCGATCGCGGACGCCGGGGCGCGCTCGGTCACCCCGATCGTGCTGCACCTGCGGACCGGGGCCCGCGAGTGGTACTACGAGTGGCTGCAGGCGACGTACCCCAGTCTGGTGCCGCGATACCGAGCCTTGTACCGGAACGGTTCCTACGTCCCGTCGTGGTACCAGGAGCGGATCACGAACACAGTGCGCGAATTCGCCAAGGCCTATGGTCTGGTGCGGCCGAAGTCGGACTCCGAGTCGGACTCCGAACAGGAGTCGACGAACTTCCGGGTGATGGACAAGCCGGCAGCGCGGGCCGTCGAAACCCAACCCGCGCTGTGGGAGGACGATGAGCTCAGTCCGAGCTGACCATCACTGCGTCCTCTGCATCGCCTGCACCCACGGCACCCGCTACGCGAACTCGTTCGCGACGATGCCGCCGACCGTCGCGCACCACGTGCCGGTGTCGACCTTGCCGTTCGGCTCCAGGCTGTGCAGCCGCTGCATGTCCTGCACGGCCTTGTGCGTGTCGTGGTCGAAGTCGCCGCTCTGGGTGAGTGTGTAGCCCTTGTTGATCAGGATGTACTGCAGCGCCTGCACCGCGTTCCCGCTGTCGCCCTGGCGGATCGGCGTGCCCAGGGCCTCCCAGGTGGGATCGGTGACGGTGCCGTCGGAGGCCACCACGGCGCCGATCTTGCCCTGCAGGTCCTGGATCGCGGCGACGGTCGTCGGGTCGAAGCCGCCGTCGGTGGGCACCGTGTAGCCCTGGTTCAGCAGCAGCCATTGCACCACGCGGATCACCGGGCCGGCGTTGCCGTCGTAGACGTCGGGCCAGGTGCGGTCCGGGAACGTGCGCTGGCCCAGGCACCGCGCGACGGTGCGCCGCAGGGTGGGGAACTCGCGGTAGAAGGCGACGCCGGGGCAGTCGGTGTCGTTGTAGTCCCAGTGCCCGAAGATGTTGTTCGCGCCGAGACCGTACTGCTGGCAGATGGTCAGACACAGGTGGATCAGCGACTGGAACTGGACCGCCGGCGGCGTCTCGGTGAAGTACGTGCCCTCGTTCTCGATGCCGATGCCCTGCGAGTTCTCGCCGATGCAGTGCGCGCCCTGGACTTGCTCGGTCCCGGCGGTCAGCCCTTCCAGGCTGCGGTGGCGGCCTTCCAGGACGTAGCCGCCGCGGCTGACTGTGAAGTGCTGCCCGGTGTCGCTCCAGCCGTTCTTGTCCATGTGCAGGTTCTGGATCTCCTGGGCCAACCGGATGGCCTGCGCCCGGGAGTAGTCCGTGACGTTCGGGAACTCCGTGTGGTGCACGATGATCTTGCGCGTCGTACCGACCCGCATCACCAGCGGCGACGACGGCGGCCGGGCGTCCCAGTCCGCGCAGTCGATGATGAAGGACAGGTCGGCACCCCCGGTGGCGGCCGAGGCCGAGGCGGGTGCGGCGAGCTGGGGCAGCAGGCCCAGGCCCGCCGCGGCGGTGGCGCCGAGGCCGGCACGCAGCGCGGTGCGCCGGGTCAGGGGGCGGTCCAGGTGGGGCATCAGGGTCGGGGTCCTCTCGGGCGGGGGTCCCTGTGAAACCACAAGATCCCTAGCAGATGTTCGCGGAGAGATGTGGATTGTTTTCTACTCTCGCGAGATCGGCTTGTCCAGAGCCCGGGAGACAGGTCACTGAGATGGCATGCGAAAACCGCCCGCGCTCCGTGGGGAGCACGAGCGGTTGCGTTCCTTCACACCGCCGGCGGAGCCGGGACGGCGGTACCCGAGGGCGGGGTCCGTCAGTACCCCCGCCGCGAACCAGGTCGCGAGCCGGGCCTGGAAGCGGGGCGCGCCGCCGCCCGCCGCTCCTCGGCCGCCTTGTTCTCAGCCTTCTTCTTCTCCTGTTCCTGCTTCTCCTTCACCCGCACCGCCTCGCGGCGCACCTCGCCCTGGATCGCCCGCTCGTTCCGCAGCCACTCCGGCTGGTCGGTCTTCAGCGCGTCGATCTGCGCGGTGGTCAGGGGCTCGGTGACACCGCCGCGGGCCAGGCCCGCGATCGAGACGCCGAGCTTCGCGGCGACCACCGGACGCGGGTGCGGACCCTCGCGGCGCAGGTCGCGCAGCCACTCCGGCGGGTCGGCCTGGAGCGCGTCGAGCTCGTCGCGGGAGACGACCCCTTCCTGGAACTCTGCCGGGGTGGCCTCAAGGTATACGCCCAGCTTCTTCGCCGCGGTCGCGGGCTTCATCGTCTGGGGGGACTTCTGCGACGTCATGGGTCCAAGCCTACCGAGGAGCGCGGCGGTGCCGATCTCGGCAGGTACCCTGACCGGGTGACAGGCACGCAGGACTCCCCGACTTTCCGGCTCGCCTACGTTCCCGGCGTGACGCCGGCGAAGTGGGTGCGCACCTGGAGCGAGCGGCTGCCCGAGGTGCCGCTGGAGCTGGTCGCGGTGACGGCGGAGGAGGCGGGCCCGGCCCTGGTCGGCGGGGACGCCGACGCCGGGCTGGTGCGGCTGCCGGTGGACCGCGGCGTGCTCAGCGCCATCCCGCTCTACGCCGAGACGACCGTGGTCGTGGTGCCCAAGGACCACGAGCTCACCGCGGCCGAGGAGGTCGCGGCCGGGGAACTGGCCGACTACATCGTGCAGCACCCGATGGACGACTGCCTGCCGTGGGAGACGCTGACGCTGCCGGGCCGCCCCGCGATCTCCCGGCCGGAGACCACCGCCGACGCGATCGAGCTGGTCGCCGCCGGGGTGGGGCTGCTGCTGGTGCCGCAGTCGCTGGCCCGGCTGCACCACCGCAAGGACCTCACGTACCGGCCGGTCAACGACGTGCCGCAGTCGCAGGTCGCCCTGTCCTGGCCGGAGGGGGAGACGACCGATCTCGTCGAGGAGTTCATCGGGATCGTCCGGGGGCGGACGGTGAACAGTACGCGGGGACGCGGGGCGCCGGCGGCGGCCGCGAAGGAGAAGGCGAAAGAGAAGGCGAAAGCGCAGGCGAAGCCCAAGAGCGGCGATTCAGGAGGTCGGGGCAAGAGCGCCGGGTCGGGCGGTCGAGGCAAGGGCGCCAAGCCTGCCAAGACCGCCAAGCCTGCTAAGACCGCCAAGGCCGCCAGGCCCCGCCGCCGGGGCTGACGCCTGGTCCCCCATCCGAGCCGGCGCCTAGTCCCACATCTGGTAGGCGTCGCCGGCGTCGCACGTCGCCTGCGAAATCGGCGCGCCGTTCGTGTGATCGGTCCCGTCGGCGGCCACGCACGTGCCGGCGTGGCTGTTCTGCATCAGCGCCTGGGCCTGGCCGTCGGTGTTCATCCGGCCGCTGCCCAGGAATGAGAACTGCTGGCTCGCGTCGGAGGCGTCGCAGCTCCGTTGGAGGATCGGCTGCCCGTTGCCGGCGTTGGTCCCGTCCCAGTCCAGGCAGGTGCCGGCGCCGACGTTGCGCAGGATCGGCAGCGCGCCGACGCTGGAGACGACGGTCCACTGCTGGTAGGCGTCGCTGCTGTCGCAGGCCCACTGCTGGACCGGGGCGCCGTCCGCGTGGTCCGTGCTGTCGGCGTGCAGGCACGTCCCGCCGCCGGAGCCGACGATCTGGAACGTGAAGCCGCCGGAGATCGCGGACTGGGCGTCGGCGAGGTAGGTCCGCCAGGCGCCGTTGGTGAAGGTGGCCCACGGCTTCCAGTGGGCGCCGTGGTCGGAGATGTTCCAGGCCGCGTCTGCGTTGCACTGGATCTGGAACGCGCAGGTGTCGGAGACCTCGGAGTGGTAGACGCTGTTCATCTGCCACAGGCCGCGGTCCCGCGAGCCGCCGGAGTTGACGTTCACCGCGCTCGGGTCGCAGCTGGACTCGGCCATCGCCACCGCGATGGCGACGACGATCTGCGGCTCCTGTCCGGCCGAGGTCGCCACCGTGCGGTTGAAGGAGAAACCGGCCTTGGCGGCCACCTTCGCGCACAGGATCGTCGAGGCCGGGACCGTGGCGCGGCTCAGGCCGGCGGTGTACGGCGAGCGGTTCAAGCCGCCGTCGGCGTGCGGCCAGGCGGTGCCGACCCGGGCCGGGGCGGCGGCCGTGCCGGCCGTCGCGTTCGCCGTGGCGGCCGCGGTGGCCGTCGCGGCCAGGGCCAGGCCGAGGTCCAGCGCCACGGCCAGGGTGCTGCGGACGATGCGCACGTTCCACCTGCCTTCTGAATACGGACACTGATATCAAGTCTATGGTTCACCGACCGCGAATCGGGCCTGATCGGCGGCGTGGCGTGACCATCGGGCGAACAGTGGACGACCGACGTGCACAGCCGCCCCGGGCGTGGTCTGCTGGAGGCGAGGCGGTGATCGCGATGGTGTACGTCGTCTACTTGCAGGGCGGCCCCGAGCCCCTCGGGGTGCGTACGGACAACCGCGTCGTGACCACGACCCAGGCGGTCACGGAGTTGAAGATCCCGTGCGAAGGCGGGGTGGGGCTCTGGCGTTACGCCCAGGAGCACATCACGATCGGCACCGGGCAGGCCGCGGTGTTCGAGTACGTGCGGATGGAGCAGGAGGATCCGCCGCCCGGCTGAGCCGTGGGGCGGGCTCCGACCGACATGACGACGGCCCGGGTCCGGCGGGGAACTCCCGCCGGACCCGGGCCGTCGTTCGGCCGTGCGGGTTGGCCCCGGGTCAGCCCATGTGGACCGCGCCGCCGGCCGGCAGGTCGTCCTTGCGGGCCTTGACCAGCGTCGCGACCACCAGGGTGGCCGCGCCCAGGATCACGGCGCTCCAGATGAACGCGGTCACGTAGCCGTGGACCGAGGCCTGCGCGATCAGCAGCGACTGGTTGGTGGCGTGCGCGGCGTGCGAGCCGAAGTAGTTCGTCGTCGCGGTGGTCGCGAACGTCACCAGCATCGCGGTGCCCAGGGCCCCGCCGATCTGCTGCGTGGTGTTCACCAGCGCCGAGGCCACGCCGGCGTCGTGGTCGGCGACCCCGATCAGCGAGGTCGAGGACAGCGGGACGAAGAACAGGCCGATGCCGAAGGCCATGACCAGCTCGGCCGGGACGACGTGGGTGGCGTAGGAGGTGCTCACGCCGATCCCGGTGAACAGCACCATGCCGACCGTGGCCAGGCCGAAGCCGACGGCCATCAGCAGGCGCGGGCCGATGCGGGGCAGGAACCGGGTGGCCACGCCCGCGCCGGCGATCACGCCGAAGGTGAACGGCAGGAACGCGAAGCCGGACTTCAGCGCCGAGTAGCCCAGGATCTGCTGCAGGTAGTAGGTCAGGAAGATGAAGACCCCGAACATGCCCACGCCCATCAGCAGGGAGCTGAGGAACGAGCCGCCGCGGTTGCGGTCCAGAACGACACGCATCGGCAGCAGCGGGTGCGTCGTGCGCAGCTCGATGACCAGGAAGCCGATCAGGAGCACCACGCCGGCGGCCAGCAGGCTCAGGGTGGTCGTGGAGCCCCAGCCGTCGGTGTTGGCCTTGTTGAAGCCGTAGACCAGGGCGGCCAGACCGGCGGTCGAGGTCAGGGCGCCGGGGATGTCGTACTTGGTGTTGCCCTCGGCCTTGCTCTCGCTGAGCACGCGGGTGGCGAAGAAGGCCGCCAGGACCGCGATCGGCACGTTCACCAGCAGCGTCCAGCGCCAGGAGGCGTACTCGGTGAGCACACCGCCCATGATCAAGCCGATCGCGGTGCCGCCGCCGGCGATGGCGCCGTAGACGCCGAACGCCCGGGCGCGCTCCTTCTCCTCGGTGAAGGTCACGGTCAGCAGCGACAGCGCGGCCGGGGCCATCAGCGCGCCGAACACGCCCTGCACGGCACGGGCGCCGAAGAGCATGGCCTCGTTGGTCGCGGCGCCGCCCAGGGCGGAGGCCGCGGCGAAACCGAGCAGGCCGATGATGAAGGCCCGCTTGCGGCCGGTGTAGTCCGCGACGCGTCCGCCGAGCAGCAGCATCGAGCCGAAGGCCAAGGCGTAGGCCGTGATGACCCACTGCTTGTTGACGTCGGAGATGTGCAGGTTGCGCTGCATGGTCGGCAGCGCGATGTTCACGATGGTGCCGTCCAGCACGATCATCAGCTGCGCGATCGCGATGACGACCAGGGCCGCCCAGCGGCGTGGATTGAGAGCCGAGGCTTCTGCCTCGGCGCCCGCGCCGGCACCGGCCGGCGACAGGCTTTCGGTGGTGGTTGACATGCGCTTCTTCTCGCTTTCGACGGGCGGCCGTTTCCGGCAGCACTCGATCGACGCGCGGCCCCCTCGAGTCGCGCGAGTCTTTACTTGGAAAGGCTGGTCCGGTGGCGCCTAACGGCTTCGGACCATCAGAGGAATCAGGATGTTGTCCGTCAGGTGGATCAGGAACTCGTCGTCGACGGTCTGGCCGTTGACGAAGATCCGCATGAACATCACCGCCGGGGCGACTTCGGGGAAGACTGTGGGATCGGTGTCGGCCGGCAACTCGCCCCGGGCGATGGCCCGGTCCAGCATCCGCTGGGTGACCTGCTGCTTGTCCTCGACCATCGAAGAGCGCACGGCCGCAGCCAGTTCCGCGTCCTTCTGCAGGGCCGCCAAGAGCCCGGACATGAGCTGGCCGAGGTCCCCGGTCATGAGATCCCGGATCCCGGTCAGCGTGGCCAAGATGTCGCCCCGCAGCGTGCCGGTGTCGGTCTCGTTGGCCAGGTCGGCCTGCTCGTAGCACTGGATGGCGTCCACCACCAGCTCGGCTTTTCCGGGCCAGTGCCGGTAGAGGGTCGCCTTGCTGGCCTTGGCCCGGGAGGCGACGGCGTCCAGCCGCAGCGCCTCATAACCGGTCTCGGCCAGCAGCTCGAGGGTGGCGCCGAGGATGGCCTGCTCCCGCTCGGGATCGAGCTTGGGCCCGGCTTCCATGGCCGCTCCTTTCGCCTGGGTGTCGCCCGGGGTCCCCTGAGGACGACAGCGTGGTGTACGAAACTGTTTCGTACAGTAGCACCCTTCCAGCGCGAAACGAAACTGTTTCGTACACCACGAGGGCCATCCGGGTGGTGACGTTCGCCACACCGGGAAAAGGCCTGGTCGTCAGCGGATTTCGGCGGCCACCTCGGCCGCCCACGCCAGGACGTCCGGCAGCGCTTCGGCGTCCACCGGCGCCCACAGCGAGCACGTTTCGACCCCCGCCTCCACCAGCCGGCCGAGTTCGTCGACGACGCTCTCGCGGCTCGGCCGGTCGCCGTCGCCGTCGCCGCCGGCGCCGCCCCCACCACCGTCGCCGAGCAGGCGGCCGGGGAACTTCCCGGACAGCTCGAAGCCAGGCGGCAGCAGCATGCCGACCACGGTCAGGGCCAGGGTGTCCGGGTCGCGGTCAGTGCCCTCGGCGAGCCGAGCGATCCGGGCGCGGGTCGCGGCGATCTCGCCGGGGTCGCCGGAGCCGTGCCAGGCCGCGCCGAAACGCAGGGCCCGACGCAGGGCCGCGTCACTGGCGCCGCCGACCCAGACCGGCGGGCCGTCCGGAGTGCTCGGCGGCATACCGAGAGAGAGGTCTGATTCGCCGCGCCACAGGGCACGCATCGTGGCCAGGGCGGCGTCGGTCCGCTTGCCGCGCGCGCCGAAGGGGACGCCGACGGCTTCGAACTCGGTGCGGTCCCAGCCGGTGCCCACGCCCAGGACGAAGCGTCCGCCGCTGAGCGCGTCCAGGGTCGCCGCCTGGTGCGCGACGACGAGCGGCTCGTAGAGCGGGGCGATCAGGATGCTGCTGATCACGCGGATGCGGCTGGTGGCGCCGGCCACCGCCGACAGCATCACCAGCGGGTCCGGGGACAGCCCCAGATCGCCGGCGAGCAGGTGGGTGCCGGCGATGACGTGGTCGAAGCCGAGATGTTCGATCAGCCGGGCGGTCTCCAGGACGGCGGCGAGGTCGGCGGGATCGGTGGGCCACAGGCGGTGGGGCGCGAATCCGATGTGCATGGCGGAGAGCCTAGGGAGCCCGCCGCGTCTGTGGCTGGACACGCGGTCTGTATCTGAACACGCGGTCTGTATCTGAACACGCGGCCGGTGGCGGGACACCGACACTGCCGCGCTCACCGGCCAGTTGACGTTGACGGCCCCGCGCGCCGGTCCTAGTTTCCGTGCTGCCTTCTCGCCGAACCGCCCCCCACAGTCTCAGCGTTCTGATTCAGGAGGCCCACATGCCCCACTCCCCCGCCGCGCGCCGCCTCGCGGTCGCGGCCACGCTCGCGCTCGGCGCGGCCGTCGTACCGGCCCTGACCGCCGCCACCGCCGCGACCGCCGTGGCCCAGGACCCGATCCCGATCACCCCGAACACCGCCTTCGTCGGCCTGGTCAACGGCAAGACCGCGGACGCGGTCGTGACCGTCGTGTGCCCGGGACCGGTCACCTCGACCTCGGTCGGGCACCCGATCGAGGGCCAGACCGCGGAGGTGCGCAGCATCGTGCCGCCGGTGACGCCGTCCGGCTTCACCGGCAGTCAAGGACGCCAGATCGTCGCCGGCTTCGACTCGGCCTCGACGGCGTCGCAGGCCATCGTGTTCAGCTCGTACTTCGCCCCGGCCGCGATCCCCACGACGTGGCTGCTGCCGTGCGGCGGCTCCGGCGCGATGACGTTCGTGCCGGAGCCGACGAGTCCCACCGCGCGGAGCTACACGGTGAAGGTCACCTTCTTGAACATCGCGAACTGAGAACGGCCTGACCGGGCCCGCTACTTGCCCCGCAGCCCGATCGCGTTGCCGTCCTTGTCCAGCAGCACGCACACCCGCGCCTCCGGCGCCACCTGACGCGGCGAGTCCCGCTCGGTGGCGCCGGCGGCGAGCAGCGTGTCCCGGGTCGTGTCCAGGTCGTCGACGTCGGCGTAGGCCACCGGCCCGCCGGAGACGTCGCCCGGCGTCAGCGCCACCTCGAACCCGTCGACGTTGTAGCCGACGTAGTAGGGCGTGTCGGTGTGCGGGTCGCCGAGCAGGCCGGTGTAGATCGCCTTGGCGGCCGCCAGGTCGGAGACCGGGATGACTTGGCTGCGGATCGCTGTGGGCATGAGGGGTCCTTCCGGCGCGGTTCGGTTCCGTTATCGGAAGCTACCCGGAGCGGCGGCGGACATGGGCTGAAAGCCGTCCGTCCAGGTGAAGCCGTGCGTGTCACCCCCGTCCTCTACGATCAACCGCATGACCGCCCCGACCACCCCCGACCAGCGGCTCCAAGACCTCGCCCGCCTGCGCCGCGTCCGCGACCGCATCGACCGCGAGTACGCGCAGCCGCTGAACGTCGAGGCGCTGGCGCGCGGGGTGCACATGTCGGCGGGGCATCTGAGCCGGGAGTTCAAGGCCGCCTATGGGGAGTCGCCGTATTCCTATCTCATGACGCGGCGGATCGAGCGGGCCATGGCGATGTTGCGGCGCGGCGACCAGACGGTCACCGAGGTGTGCTTCGCGGTCGGGTGCTCGTCGTTGGGGACGTTCAGTACGCGCTTCACCGAGCTGGTCGGGATGCCGCCGAGCGAGTACAAGCGGGCCGCGGCCTTCGCGACCGCGGGGCTGCCGTCGTGCGTGGCCACGCGGGTGACGCGACCGGTCAGGATTCGAGAAGCCCGGGCCGGGGCGCTCACCTAGGGTGAAGTGCATGGACCTCACCATTCACGCCAGTTTCCTGCCGCACTCCGACCCCGACGAGTCGGTCGCCTTCTACCGGGACGTGCTCGGGTTCGAGGTGCGCAAGGACGTCGGGTTCAACGGGATGCGGTGGATCACTGTCGGGCCGGCCGCGCAGCCGGGGACCTCGGTCGTGCTGTACCCGCCGAGCGCCGATCCGGGCGTGACCGAGGCCGAGCGGCAGACCGTCGCCGAGATGATGGCCAAGGGGACGTACGCTGTGATCCTGCTGGCCACCAGTGATGTGGACGGGACGTTCGACCGGGTGCAGGCGCACGACGCGGAGGTCGTGCAGGAGCCGACGGACCAGCCGTACGGGGTGCGGGACTGCGCCTTCCGGGATCCGGCCGGGAACCTGATCCGGATCCAGCAGACGAAGTAGCGGCACCACTGGTCGTTCCACGCCCCATCGCCCCGCCCGACCGAGGAGACGCAGCATGCACGCCGCCGACAGCCACGACCTCATCCGGGTCCACGGCGCCCGCGTGAACAACCTCAAGGACGTCAGCATCGAGCTGCCCAAGCGCCGGCTGACCGTCTTCACCGGCGTCTCCGGCTCCGGCAAGAGCTCGCTGGTCTTCGGGACCATCGCGGCGGAGTCGCAGCGGCTGATCAACGAGACCTACAGCGCGTTCGTGCAGGGCTTCATGCCCACGCAGTCCCGGCCCGAGGTGGACGTCCTGGACGGGCTGACCACCGCGATCATCGTGGACCAGCAGCGCATGGGCGGCGACCCGCGCTCGACGGTCGGCACCGCGACCGACGCCAACGCCATGCTGCGCATCCTGTTCAGCCGGCTGGGCACGCCGCACATCGGCTCGGCGAAGGCGTTCTCCTTCAACACCGCCTCGATCAGCGGCGCCGGCGCGGTCACCTTGGAGAAGGGCGGCCAGACCGTCAAGGAGCGCCGCAGCTTCAGCATCGTCGGCGGCATGTGCCCGCGCTGCGAGGGCCGCGGCACGGTCAGCGACATCGACCTGGCCGAGCTCTACGACGAGAGCAAGTCCGTCAACGACGGCGCCATCACCGTGCCCGGCTACGCCGGCGGCGGCTGGAACTCACGGCTGTACGCCGAATCCGGGTTCTTCGACGCGGACAAGCCGATCAAGAAGTTCACGAAGAAGGAGCTGCACGACTTCCTGCGCCGGGAGCCGACGCGGATGAAGATCGCGGGCATCAACATGACCTACGAGGGTCTGATCCCGCGCATCCAGAAGTCGATGCTGTCCAAGGAGCGCGAGTCGCTGCAGCCGCACATCCGGGCGTTCGTGGACCGCGCGGTCACGTTCACCACGTGCCCGGACTGCGACGGCACGCGGCTGTCGGAGGGGGCGCGGTCCTCGAAGATCAAGGGCGTCAGCATCGCCGACGCCTGCGAGATGCAGATCAACGACCTGGCCGAGTGGGTGCGGGAGCTGGCCGAGCCGTCGGTGGCGCCGCTGCTGGCCGCGCTGTCGCAGACCCTTGACTCGTTCGTCGAGATCGGCCTGGGCTACCTGTCGCTGTCGCGCTCCTCCGGGACGCTGTCCGGCGGCGAGGCGCAGCGCGTGAAGATGATCCGGCACCTGGGCTCCTCGCTGACCGACGTCACCTACGTCTTCGACGAGCCGACCGTGGGCCTGCACCCGCACGACATCCAGCGGATGAACGAGCTGCTGCTGCGGCTGCGCGACAAGGGCAACACGGTGCTGGTCGTCGAGCACAAGCCGGAGATGATCGCGATCGCCGACCACGTGGTCGACCTCGGCCCCGGGGCCGGTTCCGGCGGCGGCGCGGTGTGCTTCGAGGGCACGATCGACGGGCTGCGGGGCAGCGACACGGTCACCGGCCGGCACCTGGACGACCGGGCCGCGCTGAAGAAGCAGACGCGCAAGGCCAAGGGCGCGCTGGAGATTCGCGGAGCGTCCGCGAACAACCTTCAGGACGTGGACGTCGACATCCCGCTCGGGGTGCTGGTGGTCGTCACCGGCGTCGCGGGCTCGGGCAAGAGCTCGCTGATCCACAGCTCGATGACCGATCACCGGCCCGACGGCGTGGTGTCCATCGACCAGAGCCCGATCCGCGGGTCCCGGCGCAGCAACCCGGCCACGTACACCGGGCTGCTGGAGCCGATCCGCAAGGCGTTCGCGAAGGCCAACGGCGTGAAGCCGGCGCTGTTCAGCGCGAACTCCGAGGGCGCCTGCCCGACCTGCAACGGCGCCGGGGTGGTCTACACCGACCTGGCGATGATGGCCGGCGTCGCGACGGTCTGCGAGGAGTGCGAGGGCAAGCGCTACCAGGCCGAGGTGCTGGAGTACCGGTTCGGCGGCCGCGACATCGCCGAGGTGCTGGCGATGCCGGTGGACGAGGCGGAGGCGTTCTTCGCCGACGGCCAGGCCAAGATCCCGGCGGCGCACCGGATCCTGTCCCGGCTGTCCGACGTGGGCCTGGGCTACCTGAGCCTGGGCCAGCCGCTGACCACCCTGTCCGGCGGCGAGCGCCAGCGGCTCAAGCTGGCCGTGGCGATGGCCGAGGACGGCGGGGTGTACGTGCTCGACGAGCCGACCACCGGGCTGCACCTGGCGGACGTCGAGCAGCTGCTGGGGTTGCTGGACCGGCTGGTCGAGGCCGGCAAGTCGGTGGTCGTCATCGAGCACCACCAGGCGGTGATGGCGCACGCGGACTGGATCGTGGACCTGGGGCCGGGCGCCGGGCACGACGGCGGCCGGGTGGTGTTCGAGGGGACGCCGGCCGATCTGGTCGCCGCGCGGTCCACGCTGACCGGTCAGCACCTGGCGGAGTACGTGGGGGCATGAGCCGGACATGCGCCGGCTACAAAGCACGTCGGGGCATGGTCGTCGGGGCATGAAAAAACGCCACCCGAGATCATGTCCGCGAGCGGACGGTCGGCGACGGATTCCGCTCCTGGGCTTTCGCCTGGTTAGCACGAGCCGAAGCTCTCAGGCCTGATCAGAGGGCCGAAGCCGTCCGATACTGCCCTACCTTAGGGACGTTATAGTTACGAAGTATCCGTTTCCTGCGCACCGGGAGGCGCTGCGCGCCAGCTTGGCAGATCGCGGCGTCACCTGGCCAGCGGATTCCTTGATCGGCCGGACAAACCGGGGCGTATTACCGTGGAACGGTGACGCTTCCCGACTCCGCCGACTCCGCCGCCCCCACTGACTCCGCCGACTCCACCCTCCCGGTCGTCGACCTGTCGATGGCCGACGGATCCGACCAGGACCGGGCCGCGCTGCGCGCGACACTGCGCGCGGCGGCCACCGAGGTCGGCTTCTTCCAGCTGGTCGGGCACGGCGTCACCGAGACCGAGAGCACCGCGCTCACCGATGCGATGCGCTCGTTCTTCGCGCTGCCGCGGGCCGACCGGCTGGCGGTCAGCAACCTCAACTCGCCGCATTTCCGCGGCTACACCAGTACCGGCGAGGAGCACACCGGCGGCACGCGGGACTGGCGCGACCAGATGGACATCGGGCTGGAGCTGCCGCCGCACGTGCCGGGGGCCGGGGAGCCGGCGTACTGGTGGCTTCAGGGGCCCAACCAGTGGCCGGAGCAGCTGCCGCAGCTGCGGGTGGCGACGCTGGCCTGGATCGACAAGCTCAGCGCCATCTCCCAGCGGCTGCTGCACGAGCTGCTGGCCTCGATCGGCGCGCGCCCGGACTTCTACGACGACGCCTTCGCCGGGCATCCGCACCTGCGGCTGAAGCTGGTCCGCTACCCCGGCGAGGCCCCGGACGGCGCGGCGCAGGGCGTCGGGACGCACAAGGACTACGGCTTCATCACGCTGCTGCTGCAGGACTCGGTCGGCGGGCTGCAGGTGGCGCGGCCGGACGGGTCGTTCCTGGACGTGCCGCCGATGCCGGGGGCGTTCGTGGTGAACCTCGGCGAGCTGCTGGAGGTGGCCACCGACGGGTATCTGAAGGCGACGAGCCACCGGGTGGTCAGTCCGCGGCAGGAGCGGTTCTCGGTGCCGTTCTTCTACAACCCGCGGCTGGACGCGCACATCGAGCCGCTGGAGTTCCCGCACTCGCACCATGCGCCCGGCGCCGACAACGACCCGTCGAACCCGCTGTACGCGGAGTTCGGGCGGAACGAGCTGAAGGGGTATCTGCGGGCGCATCCGGAGGTCACCAAGAAGTTCCACGCGGACTTGGCGGCCACGTAGCAGACGCCGCCCGGGAATGCCCCTTGTCCCCTGCGCGTTGCCCCTCGTCGCACACCGCAGATTCGCACTGATCGCATAGTTCGCACAGATCGCACAGTTCGCACGGGGCAAAGCACGCCAGCACGTGTCCGGCGCTCCGGGAGACGAGGACCGATGAAGTACTCCCTGCTCGACGTCGCCGCGGTCGCGCCCGGCGAGCACCCGGGCGAGGCGCTGCACGGGGCGGTGCCGCTGGCGCGGGCCGCCGAGCGCGGCGGCTACGAGCGCGTCTGGTACGCCGAGCACCACAACATGCCGGCGATCGCCTCCGCGGCCACGAGCGTGCTGATCGCGCATGTCGCGGCGAACACCGAGCGGATCCGGCTGGGGGCCGGCGGCGTCATGCTGCCGAACCACTCGCCGCTGGTCATCGCCGAGCAGTTCGGGACGCTCGCGGCGCTGCACCCGGGCCGGATCGACCTGGGACTGGGGCGCGCGCCGGGCTCGGACCAGGCCACGATGCGGGCGCTGCGGCGCAGCCCGGACTCGGCGGACAGCTTCCCGCAGGACGTGCTGGAGCTGCAGGGCTTCCTGTCCGGCGACACCCGCATCCCGGGGGTGCGGGCCACGCCCGGCGACGGCTCGAACGTGCCGCTGTACATCCTGGGCTCCTCGCTGTTCGGGGCGCAGCTGGCCGCGGCGCTGGGGCTGCCGTACGCGTTCGCCTCGCACTTCGCCCCGGACGCGCTGGCCGCGGCCACCGAGATCTACCGCTCGGAGTTCCGGCCGAGCCCGGGGCACCCGGAGCCGTACCTGATCGTGGCGGCGAACCTGATAGCGGCCGACACCGAGGAGGAGGCCGAGCTCCAGTACCAGGCCGCGCTGCGGTGGCGGGCGAAGCGGTTCCTGGTCCGGCGCGGGAGCGGGGACGCCGAGCTCAGCGACGATGAGCTGGACCAGGTGCTCGCGACGCCGGGCGGGGAGCACGTGAAGGGCATGATGCGGGTCACAGCGGTCGGGACGCCGAAGCAGGCCGTGGACTACATCGAGCGGCTGGCCGAACGCACGGTCGCGGACGAGGTGATCCTGGCCCCGGCCTCCCCGAACCGGGCCGAGCGGATCCGGGCGGTGGAGCTGGTGCCGGCACCGGTCGCGCAGGCTTTGCAGGCGTCGTAGCGCGGGCGCCGACGCACCGGTACGGCCTAGCCGGCTGGCATCTCGCGCCCGCTTTAGCCATGGTGGAGTGCATGGTTGATGCTGGGATGCGGAACGGACGGCGCAAGAGGACCGGCGGCGTGGCGGCGGTGACGCTGATCGCGGCGGTCGGGCTGCTGAGCGGCGCGTGCTCCAGCAGCGGGTCGAAGGCGGCGGCGAACGGGAGCACCACGTCGTCCTCCACCACGACGACCACCACGCCGCCGACCAGCACCTCCACGCCGCCGTCCACCACCAGCACGACGCCGCCGCCGACCACCACGACCACCACCCCGCCGCCGACCACGACGACCCCCAAGCCCCCGGCGACCACGTCGAGCGCCCCGGCGGTCCCCGGAGGCCTGACCCTCCAGCAGGAGGCCGGCCAGCGGATCATCTACTCCTACCAGGGCCTGACCCCGCCGCAGCACCTGTTCGACCTGATCCGCCAGGGCGACGCGGCGGGCGTCATCTTCTTCGGCGGCAACATCTCCAGCGAGTCCCAGATCGCCGGCGTGATCACCCAACTCCGCCAGGCCCAGGCCGCCAGCCCGGTCCACCTGCCGCTGCTGCTGATGACCGACCAGGAGGGCGGCATCGTCAAGCGCCTCCCCGGCCCCCCGTTCGACTCGGCCAAGCAGGTCGGCGAGAGCGCGAACCCCGTCGCCGCGGCCACCGCCCAAGGCGCCGCGGCCGGCCAGAACATGTCCAGCGTGGGCATGAACCTGAACCTGGCCCCGGTCCTGGACGTCTACCGCACCCCCGGCAACTTCCTCGACGCAGCCCAGCGCTCCTTCAGCCAGAACCCGCTCACGGTCTCCCAACTGGGCTCCGCCTTCATCGTCGCGCAGCAGAACACCGGCGTGGCGGCCACCGGCAAGCACTTCCCCGGCCTCGGCTCAGCACCGAACGGCGCGAACACCGACGAGAAGCCGGTGACCCTGGACGTGTCACTGAACAACCTGCGCACCATCGACGAACTGCCCTACGTGGCAGCGGTCCAGAACGGCGTGAAGCTGGTGATGATGTCCTGGGCGGTGTACCCGGCCCTCGACCCGAACCACCCGGCCGGCATGTCCTCGGCGGTGGTACAGAACGAACTGCGCGGCCGCATCGGCTTCAAGGGCGTGACGATCACGGACGCCCTGGAGGCCGGAGCGCTCCAGGCATACGGAAGCGCGGGAAACCGGGCCCTGTCGGCGGCCGAGGCCGGAATGGACCTGCTGCTGTGCTCCTCGGGCGACCCGGCACAGGGCGACGCCGCCGCGTCGGCGATCGTGGCCGGGGTGAACAACGGGACGCTGAGCCGCAGCGGGTTCGATGCCGCGGTGGGGCGGGTCGACGCGCTGCGGGGCGGGTTGAAGTAGGGCTACTCCAGGCCGCCGCTGGCGGTCAGGCACGCCTTGAGCCAGACGGCTTCCCGGCCGTTCAGGATCACGTCGCCAAGGACGGGGACGTCCCCAAAGAACCTCCGCACACCAGGTGCGAGCCCTTCGATGCTCGACGCCAGCGGCCTGGAAGTGCACCAGTGGCTCGTTCGCGTAGCACGGGCAATCGAAGCTTGGACCGTCGGCGAGGAACGACTTCCGCGGGTCAAGCTGCCCCGGAACACCGCTGAGCGGACATCCACGCCGAGCTGAAGCAGCAGACATGGATCTTCGGCGGCGGCTATGTCCGGGAGCACGACCGCCGTCAGCTCACCCTGCACGATGAGCTGGACATCCCCCTGATACGCGGCGACGGTTCCTTCCACGTGGTCGAGCTGAAGAAGGCGAACCAGCCCCACCTTGTCATCAGGCCGCGCTCGCACTGCACTGTCGGCTCTGTCGTCCACGAAGCCATGACGCAGGCGGCGAACTGCGCTTCGGACCTACAACGCTGAACTGACCCGCATCGAGGTCATGACCTACGCAGAACTCATCGACGCGGCCGAGCGCACCCTCGCGCTCGCCGACTCGGGACTGTGAGCGTCACCACCCTTCCGATCCTGTTGCCCATTTATTTGGTTAAGCAATGAGGGCGAGTTCGAGGCGGGAGAGGTGGCTGGTGCGGGTGCGGTCCAGTGGCTTGTCGTTCC
>NZ_JBGCCP010000060.1:0-34605 GCF_041262705.1 Catenulispora sp. MAP12-49
ATCCTCCGGAGCCCACACAGCATCGCCGGTATCGACATCCGCCAAATCCACCACCGTCGTCAACGTCACCGTCGCCGGACCCCCACCCGGCGCCATCTTCGGCAACCGGAACAGCGGAACATTCGTCCGGTCCTCCGGATACGACCGCTCATAACCGAATAGCCAGTTCGGCTGACTCCGATCGTGGCAGACGGCGATCCACCCGTGTCCCACCCGGTGCACGTTGCACAACAAAACGCGATTTGCCGGGACCGGGTCCAGAAAGTGATAGCAATCGATATCCGAGTCGGCCAGGCCGGTCAGCGCGATCTCGCTCCCGATCCCGCCGTTCCCATTCCGCCCCTTGATTCCGAAGGCAGGTGCTCCCGGGCCCTTCATGCGCATTTTCGCCAACTTGGCTTGGAGCTCCTCCACGGTGAACCGAGGTGCTGCGACGACAGGGTGCTGCTCGGCGTCCATGTAGTACTCCCTTGGCCTTGACAACGCCAGTCGAGCGGTGACTGAGTCGCCACCGCGCAGTGGCACCTTCGATTGATTCACGCATTCATGCTTGGCATCGCGGCCACGTCTCGCATGAAGCCGAATATGACTTCCACTGCGGCTCCCGCACGCCCGTACCGATTGGTCTGCGTAGGATGTGTATGTGGCTCTAGCGGATTCCCGGTAGCACGCTTCGGCTAACGAGTCACCAGGCTTGGCGACGGCACGTCGCGGCCTGGGCCAAATCGCGGCAGCTCGGAAGAAAGTGCAGGTCAGAGGTAAGGGATTTGCGTTTTGAAGGGATCCTCATGCCGACCGTCGTCAACCCCGGACGGGAACGCGACTGCGATAGACGATCGATTCCACGCGTTTGTCTGCCGCTGGCACGCTGCGTCGTCTGCCGGACTTGGTCACACGGTAGCTTCTAACCTGATCTGTCACCTTCAATCACGCCACCACCGCAATGCTGTCGAAGTGGCCTGATTTCTTCCAGCAGTCAGCTCCGCGCCCTTCACGCTCGGGTCTATACCGTGCCGCAGCCTGTGCACTAGCAACGTTGCAGAGGCTGCGGCACGTGGCGGGATACCAGGGTCGCGTCTTTGTGCAGCCGAGCGCGCCCGGGGCGCGCCCCGGGCGCGCAGGATGACCGGAACTCCGAGCGACCGTCGCCATCAGACGGTGTCGGCGTTCCTCCCGCAACGGCTGCCGCACCCGCGGGGTGGGACACCCGGATGGGCAGCATCGAGTTGGCGATCCCGAAGCTGCGCCCGGGCTCGTACTTCCCGGAGTGACTGCTGGAGCGGCGCCGCCGGGCCGAGCAGGCGCCGATGTCGGTGGTGGCGACCGCCTGCCTGCTGGGTGTGTCCACGCGGCGGGTGGAGCGGCCGGCCGCCGAGCCGGGGGTGAGGCAGCTGTCGAAGTCGCATGTGTCGAACGACGACGCACCCAGTTCTCCAACGTTCGCCGCTCGACATCGGTCAACACCAGCGGCTCAAGCCTCGGATCGCCAATACCCGCAGCACAGCGCGCAATCAGGGCCACGTCACGACCCCAGCAAAACCGCCACGGCCGAGCCACGACGCCTGATACACACCACAACACAAGTGGTGACGGCCAAACCCCAACTCAGCTCACTAGTCGGCGATGGTCGGCTTGGGCCAGGTGGTGGAGGCGCCGACCAGCAGCTCGGAGCGGAAGAAGCCGGGCTCCGCGACCGCGGTGTGGATGTTGTAGGACTCTCCTTCCCGATCCCTCGACAGCGACGGTGTTCAGCTCGTGCTCAAACGCCGGCCAGGGTCCGGGTGCTGGGGCGGAGGACGACGTCCAGCCCTCGAGAAAGCCACCCAGACGGCCCATACCAAATCGTTCTTAAAGTACGCAAAAACCGCAATGATCTTCCCAGATCACGTCACCACAGATCCACGTGACTCGGGACAACCTCGTCGTCCGTCCAAGGCGACCCTGACACTGCAGAGAGGGCACCCTCGATGAAGGCACGGAAGCAGAAGCTTAAAATCGGCGCCTGCGCCATGGCGGCGGCCGGTGCGCTGATGGTCGCGGCGCCGGCCGCGCACGCAGACGATTGGCATCGCGTCAGCACCTCCGACACTTGGGTGGGTTGTCAGTCGTATTTCGTCATCTACTACGGCGGCTGGCCTGTGGATCGGGTCAAGTGCGAACTCGACGGCTCGTGGACCCCGTGGCAGACCTACGGCGGCTACGTCTACTACTGATCCGCGTGGGACGGCCCATCCACGGCCGCCCCGGCTGACGCACGATTCGGGTCAGATGCCGATCTGCTACGCCGCTGCTCCACCTCCCGCCAGGCCCCTTTGACTCCCGACCCGAACTACGAGAGCCCGGACAGCATCGTTGAGAAGTCGCTCGCTGTGAACGGCACACAGGCTGCCGGTGGGCTTCGGAGGAGATACGCCCGAAGGGCGCCGCCCTGACCGCCGCGCCGTCAGCGGTCCAGGCCTGACGGCACGGCGCTTTGGCGGCTGCGTGGCCGGCGGTCGCCTCAGGACACTGGTCCTCGTGTGGGCTGGGGTCCTGGTCGGGCGTGGTCCGTGGGCCAGGACGCCCTGGCCCACATGGCGGCGATCATGGCCGCGCCCGGGTTGTTCCACCGTGCCGTGGACGGTTGTTGTCGCCCGGCGGCCGGCCAGTAGGATCTGCGGGTGCAGGCGCTCGACCACCAGCGGCAGGAGAGTGGCCACGGCGACCAGGAGCAGGTCGCGGATGGTCTGATCGACCAGCCTGTCGTGATCGAATACTCCGCTACCGGCTTTGACCTGGTCGATCTGCGCATACGATCGGTGGTCGTGGCTGTGCGACTGGTATAGAGGATTCTCGTTCAGGCGCTCTCTTGGCCGGGACTGTTGGCTCGGTCCTCAGCGTCGAAGGACGTCGAGTTACTCGCGCTGCGCCACGAGGTCGCGGTACTGCGCCAGGGAACTCGAAGCCGCGGATCGGCCGGACGGACCGGGCGTTGCTCGCCGCGCTGTCCCGGCTGCTACCCAAGGCGCTGCGCGCACACCGCATCGTCACTCCCGGCACACTCCTACGCTGGCACCGTCGCCCGCAGGGCCTATCCGCTGGGTGCTATCGACCACCCGACCGGTGCCTCGGCCAAGCAACTCGCCAGAGAACCGGCATTCCTGGCCTCGGGTGATCCCGTGACATGACCGGGTGTCCTGCACCAATACCGGGCCACTGGGTATGACCTGGCAGTTCAGGCTGCTGTTCGGTACTCGTTCACAGGCGATGGCGATGCCCGCCGTCGACACGATGGGCGTCATCGGCGCCCAGCACGCCGGCCCGCAGCTGGTTCAACCGCCTTTTCGCGGCAGCCGGGTGCGTCTGGTTCGTACGGCTGGCACTGCGCCCCCACCTATCCGGTTTGCGTGGCGGTGCTGAAATGTGTGGCGCGTCGCAGGAGATGACGACGTCTGTTGTCGAGCGGTGCCGTCGGGACGCTGGTGGCGGTGTCCCCGGAAGCGACTCGGTAGAAGATCTTCTTGCCGATCTCGATCAGGACCAGGTAGCCGGCGACCATCCCGGCCAGAGCCGCGAAGTAGGTGACCGGCAGGGGCTGGAAGCCGAGTGTGTGCGCCAGCGGCGTGGCCGGAAGCACTGCACCGATGGCGACCACGGCCAGGGCGGCCAGGGTGAGCGGGAGGCTGGGGTGGCTGCGGAAGAACGGGATGCGGCGGGTGCGGATGGCGAAGACGACCAGGGTCTGGGTGGCCAGGGACTCGACGAACCAGCCGGATCGGAACTGCTCCGGGCCGGAGTGGAAGACCCAGAGCATGACGGCGAAGGTGAGGAAGTCGAACACGGAGCTCAGCGGCCCGAAGCAGATCATGAAGCGGCGGATGAAGCCGATGTCCCAGTGCGAGGGCCGGCGCAGCTGCTCGGCGTCGACGTTGTCGGTGGGGATGGCCAGCTGGCTGGTGTCGTACAGCAGGTTGTTGAGAAGGATCTGGGACGGCAGCATCGGCAGGAAGGAAAGGAACAGCGACGCGCCGGCGGCCGAGGCCATGTTGCCGAAGTTGCTGGATGTGCCCATGAGCACGTACTTGATGGTGTTGGCGAAGATTCGGCGGCCTTCGGTGACGCCGTCGGCGAGGACGTCGAGGTCCTTCTCCAGCAGGATCACGTCGGCGGCGTCCTTGGCGACGTCGGTGGCCGAGTCCACGGAGATCCCGACGTCGGCGGCGTGCAGGGCGAGCGCGTCGTTGACCCCGTCGCCCAGGAAGGCGACACCGCCGACGGACAGCCGCTGCACGCGCACGATCCGGGCCTTGTCCTCGGGGCTGACCCGGGCGAACACGGTGGTCGTCGCGATCGCCGCCGCCAGCCGGGCGTCGTCGAGCACTTCGATGTCCGCTCCGGTCAACGCCTCGCCGCCACCGAGTCCCAGGTCGCGGCAGACCTTCAGCGCGACGGCGGCGTTGTCGCCGGTGACGACCTTCACCGCGATGCCGAGGTCGGCCAGCCGGCGCAGCGCCCCGGCGGCGTCCTGTTTCGGCGGGTCGAGGAACACCAGCAAGCCGATAAGGGTCAGACCCTCTTCGTTGTCGAGGGTCACCTGGGTCGCACCGTCGGCGGAGCGGGTGGCGACCGCGACGACGCGGTTCCCCGCGGCGAACTCCGTCTCCAGCGCCTTGCGCGCCGCGTCCGGCACGTCCAGGCAGCGGTCCAGGACGCTCTCCGGCGCGCCCTTGGTGATGATGGTCGCCTGTCCGGCGGCGTCCCGGACCAGAGTCGATGCCATACGGCGTTCGTGGTCGAAAGGCAGCGTCGCCAGGCGCGTGTAGTCGGCCAGCGCGGGCCGCTGGGCCTGGCCGGCAGCGGACTGCCACAGGGCCTGGTCGAGCGGGTTCCCGCCCACGGCCTGTCCGTCGGCTGCCGAGTTTTCGGTGCACAACAGCGCCCAGCGCAGCACGACCTCCTGGGCGGCACCTGCATCGTCTCCGGAGGCGACTGGAACGGCGCGCTCGTAGTCGATCCTTCCCGCGGTCAGTGTGCCGGTCTTGTCAGTGAACAGCATGTCGACGTCGCCGAGGTCCTCGATGCACACGAGACGCTTGACCAGGACTCTGCGCTTGCTCATCCGGCGCGATCCGGCGGCCAGGGAAGTGGAGACCACCGCGGGCAGCAGCTGCGGGGTGATGCCGACCGCGATGGCCAAGGAGAACAGCAGCGCGTCGATGATCGGCTTGTGCAGCACCACGTTCATGACGAAGATCGAAGTGGTGAGCGCACCGGCGACATAGACCAGCAGCATGGAGAACTTCCGCAGGCCGACCTGGAACGCGGTGTCCAGCGGGTGGGTGTCCAGCCCGGCGGCGATCTTGCCGAACTCGGTGCGGGGCCCGGTGGCCACCGCGATCCCGCGGCCGGTGCCGGCATGGACCACGGTGCCCATCAGCGCGCAGCCGGCGAGTTCGGCCAGCGGTGTCCCGGCCGGCACCGGATCAGGATTCTTGTCGACCGGCAGGGACTCCCCGGTCAGGACCGACTCGTCGCACTCCAGACCGGTGACGGCCAGCAACCGGATGTCGGCCGGGACGACGTCGCCCAGCCGCAGCTCGACGACATCACCGGGCACCAGCACGGTGACGTCCACCTCGACCGGCCGCCCGTCCCGCAGGACCACGGTCTCGTGATGGATCTGGGAGTGCAGGGCCTCGGCGGCCTTCTCGGCCCGGTACTCGTTGACGAAGCCGAGGCCGACCGACACCGCGACGATCACGCCGATGATGACCGCGTCGCTGCGTTCCCCGACCAGGAAGGAGACGACCGCGGCGGCCAGCAGCAGCCCCAGCAGCGGCGAGCGCAGCTGGTGCCAGAGCACCGCCAGGACGCGGGCTTTGTGCGAGGCCACGGCGTTCGGGCCGTACTCGGCCTGGCGCCGGAGGACCTCATCGCCGGACAATCCCTGGTCGGCCGACACCCCGAGTGCGCGCAGAACATCCTCGGCCGGCGACGCAGCCGCGGAGACGACGCCGCGCACCGGGTCGGCCGGCAGCGTCGGGGCGGTGGCCGTCATAGGGACGGCTCCCAGGTCCAGTCCAGGATCTCCGGCAGGTCCAGGCCGTGCAGGCCGATGTACCGGCCGTGCTCGACGAGCTTGTCCTGCATCAGCTGCCTGAGGTACTCGCCCCGGTCCCCGAGACCGGGTACCCGGTCGATGACGTCCTGGACCAGGTGGAAGCGGTCCAGGCGGTTCTGTACGCGCATGTCGAAGGGCGTGGTGATCGTGCCCTCCTCCACATAGCCGCGCACATGCAGGTTGCGGTTGGTCCGGCTGTAGGTGAGCCGGTGGATGAGCCACGGGTAGCCGTGGAAGGCGAAGATGATGTGCTTGTCCCCGGTGAACAGCGAGTCGTACTCCGCCTCGGTGAGACCGTGTGGATGGCTGGCGGCGGGCTGGAGTTTCATGAGGTCGACGACGTTGACGACGCGGATCAGCAGATCCGGCAGGTGCTCGCGCAGGATCGACACCGCGGCCAGCACTTCCAGCGTGGGAGTGTCGCCGCAGCAGGCCAGCACGACGTCCGGCTCGGCACCCTGGTCGTTGCTCGCCCACTGCCAGACTCCGGCGCCCTTAGTACAGTGCCGGGCTGCCTCCTCGATGGACAGCCACTGCGGCATCGCGCGCTTGCCCGCGACGATGACGTTGACGTAGTTCCGGCTGCGCAGGCAGTGGTCGGCGACGGACAGCAGGGTGTTGGCGTCCGGCGGCAGGTAGACGCGGACGATGTCGGCCTTCTTGTTGACGACGTGGTCCAGGAATCCCGGGTCCTGGTGGGTGAAGCCGTTGTGGTCCTGCTGCCAGACGTGCGAGGTGAGCAGGTAGTTGAGCGAGGCGATGGGGCGCCGCCACGGCAGCGCGGCAGTGACCTTCAGCCATTTGGCGTGCTGGTTGAACATCGAGTCGACGATGTGGACGAACGCCTCGTAGCAGTTGAACAGACCATGGCGTCCGGTGAGCAGGTAGCCCTCCAGCCAGCCCTGGCTCTGGTGCTCGCTGAGCATCGAGTCCAGGACCCGTCCGGACGGTGCCAGGAACTCGTCGTTCGGCAGAGTCCGCGCGTTCCACTGCCGGTCGGTCACCTCGAAGACGGCGCCCAGGAGGTTGGACAGGGTCTCGTCCGGGCCGAAGATCCGGAAGTCGCGCCGGTCGGCGTTGAGGGCGATCACACTCCTGAGGAACCGGCCCAGGACGGCCGTGTCCGGGGCCTGGACGGCACCGGGGGCGGGCACGTCCACGGCGTGGACCCGGAAGTCCGGCATCCGCAGGTCGCGCAGCAGCAGACCGCCGTTGGCGCGGGGGTTGGCGCCCATCCGCCGGTCGCCCTTCGGCGCCAGATCGGCCAGCTCCGGCAGGAGCCGGCCGTCGGCGTCGAACAGCTCCTGCGGCCGGTAGCCGCGCAACCAGCTCTCCAGCTGGGCCAGGTGCTCGAAGTGGGCGGCGTCCACGAGCAGCGGCACCTGGTGCGAGCGGAACGTGCCCTCGCATCCCAGCCCGTCGACGGTCTTCGGCCCGGTCCAGCCCTTGGGCGAGCGCAGGACGATCATCGGCCAGCGCGGCCGAGTGGCGTCGCCGGTGTCGCGGGCGGTGTTCTGATTGCGCCGGATGCCTTCGATCGCCTCGTCCACCGCGGCGGCCATCAGCCGGTGCATCTCGGCGGGCTCGTCGCCTTCGACGAACAGCGGTTCCCAGCCGCAGCCGCGGAAGAACTGCTCCAGTTCCCCGTGCTCGATCCGCGCCAGGATGGCCGGGTTGCTGATCTTGTAGCCGTTCAGGTGCAGGATCGGCAGGACCGCGCCGTCCCCGACCGGATCGAGGAACTTGGTGGAGTGCCACGCTGTCGCCAAGGGACCGGTCTCGGCCTCGCCGTCGCCGACGACGCAGGCGACGATCAGGTCCGGGTTGTCGAACACCGCCCCGAAGGCGTGGCTCAGCGAGTAGCCCAGCTCCCCGCCCTCATGGATCGACCCCGGCGTGGTCGGCGCGACATGGCTGGAGATCCCACCGGGAAAGGAGAACTGCTTGAACAGCTTCTTCAGCCCGGCCTCGTCCTCGCTCACATCGGGATAGACCTCGCTGTAGCTGCCTTCCAGATAGGTGTTGGCCACCAGCGCCGGGCCGCCGTGGCCGGGACCGGCGATGTAGATCATGTCCAGGTCGTACTCCTTGATGGCCCGGTTCAGGTGGACATAGATGAAGTTCTGGCCCGGCGTCGTCCCCCAGTGCCCTACCACCAGGGGTTTGACATGGGACAGCTCCAGCGGACGCCGCAGCAGCGGGTTGTCGTAGAGGTAGAGCTGGCCGACCGAGAGATAGTTGGCGGCGCGCCAGTAGGCGTCCATGGCGTCCAGGAGTTCCGTGGACGGGGTCGCGGTGCTCATTCGGCGCCCTCCTGATTCGGTATCGCCGACGCGGCCTCGCGGGCCAGGAAGGAGCCGAGCTCGCCGATGGTGCTCATCAACGGGGCCGGGAAGACGACGGTGGTGTTCTTGTCCACGCCGATCTCGACCAGGCTCTGCAGGTTGCGCAGCTGGAGCGCGAGAGGGTGGGCCATCATGATGTCGGCGGCGGCACCCAGGGCGTCGGCGGCCAGCGCCTCGCCCTCCGCGGCGATGATCTTCGCGCGTTTCTCCCGCTCGGCCTCCGCCTGGCGGGCCATGGCCCGCTTCATGCTCTCCGGCAGCTGGATGTCCTTCAGCTCGACCAGCGTCACCACGACACCCCACTCGACCGTGGCGACGTCGAGGATCTCCCGGATGTCGACGTTGATGCGGTCGGTCTCCGACAGCGTCTCGTCCAGCGTGTGCCGGCCCACGACTTTGCGCAGCGTGGTCTGGGCGATCTGGTTGATGGCCGACTGCACGTTCTCGATCGCCACCACCGACTTCTCGGCGTCCACGACGCGGTAGTAGGCGACCGCGGAAACGTCGACGCTGACGTTGTCGCGGGTGATGATGCCCTGGGACTGGATGGGCATGGTGACGATCCGCAGGCTCACCCGGTGCAGGATGTCGATGACCGGGACGATGACCTTGAGGCCGGCCCCCTTGACGCCGACGACACGTCCCAGGCGGAACAGGACCGCCTGCTCGTACTGTTTGACGACCTTGACGGCGAGAGCCAGGTAGAGAACCACCAAGGCGACGACGATGACGACGATCCAGGCGAACACCATGAGTACGGTCCTTACGTGGAAGCTGAGGGGAGAAGCCCGTCGGGTGCTGTGTCGGTGGCGGTCATCGTCGCTCTCCGGTGAAGGTACGGACCAGGCGAGGCGTCGGACCGCCTCAGCGAGGCGAGCCGGCCAGGATGGCGCGGGCGTGCTCGGCGTGGTCCGCGGACACCAGGACTTCGAACCGGCCGGGGACGATGGCGCTCCTGGACGCGAAGTCTCGGCGGCCGGCGGTCAGGCCGTAGCCGACCGCCGCGAAGACGCCGCCGAAGATCACGCCCCAGGTCAGGCCGAGGGACATCGCCCGCCCGAACGACGCGGTGGTCAAGATGTTGAGGAGCAGACCGACGAAGATGCCGAACCACGCCCCGCCGACCACGCCGGAGAGCAGGACCCTCGGCCAGGTGAGCCGTCCGGTGACCTGCTCGACCATCCGCAGGTCGCTGCCGATGATCTGGGTCGTCTCGACTTCGAAGCGCTGCTCGGCGAGAGCTTCGACGACGCTCTGCGCTTGGACGTATGTCGGGTAGGAACCCAGCGACGCCTGCTCGCCTCGAGGCTGCGCGAGGGCGTTCCGCAGGGCGGCCGACGTGCCGGTGTTGTTCATCATGACCGGCTCCATGCCTCGTCGGGACTCCGGAGGGGCGAAGTGCTCTCGTCGGACGCCGGCGGGACTGCGACGATCGCGCACCGGGCGTGCTGACACGAATGCCGTCGACCATCGAGCCGGGCGCCGGCCACGGCCCAGGCGAGTGCTGTCTTAGAACCCTGCGAACCATCGACTCCCACGACGATTCGCGGGGCCTCGCGGACGGTCTGGTCTGTCATGCCTATCTCCTGTTGAGTTGTCGTGGCCTGGCGGCGCGAAGGGACCAACCGGGCTCGTGTTGCCCGGCCGGTCATCGGAGATGAGTAGCACGTCGTCGCACGCCGATCGCTCGCGGACACCGGCTGAGCAGCCACTGGCGGGCGGGCTGGGACTGCGCCGCGCTGAAGCACCGTGAACGGATGAGCAGCGTGGTGGGCGGCGGCGAGTCTCGCCGGCTAATGAGGTCTACTCAGTTGCGGCACCGCGCTTTGCCGGTGCGCCGATGGATGGTGAGGGGCCAACAGTCACCGAGGACCTGAGCGACGACACCATCGTACGCTGCTCACGACCGCATGGACCCCGCCGGGAACGCTGATCTTTCGAGGACGGTCCGAGAGTCGCACTCGGCCAATGCCAAGGCCATGATGGGCGCGGGAGCCGACGCTGTCACCGCGAAGATCTGCGGCGGTGCGTGCGGTGAGGCAGTCCTGCTGATGGGACGGCTGTTGCCGGTCTTGCGTTTGGCGCCGGCGGTGATTCGTGGCGGGGTCGTCGTGGGAGCAGTAGGCTGACAGTGTCACCCCGGACCCCGGCGGCGTCAGCATCCACGGCAATCGCGGATCTGCTGCGACGGTTCGGGGTCTGCCATGTACGGGCCGCGCTTTGGAACGCTCCGAGCGCCACTCGTCGGGAACCGAAGCCCGTGACCGCGCAGCTGAGGGGCGATTCCTTCCGCATCGGAGTTCCCATGGGCGTCATCGCCTGGATCGTGCTCGGACTGATCGTCGGCCTGATCGCCGACAAGGTCATGGGCAGCCCGCACGGCATCGTCGTCACCACAGTCATCGGCATCGCCGGAGCCCTTCTCGGCGGCTGGATCGCCGACAAGCTGTTCCACGTCGACAACATCCGGGGCTTCTTCAACATCTCCACCTGGATCACGGCCCTGGCCGGTGCCGTCGTCCTGCTCGCCGTGGTCCAACTGGTCACCACCCGCGGCGGCATCGGCTCCTCGCGTCGGCGCGGCCTGCACCGCTGACCCGGCGCGGGGTCCGGCGCGGCCCGGCGGGCGGGGACTACCGTGGGCAGTGACCGGCGACGGGGACTCGCACAGCTCACAGGGAAGGCGGTGTCGGCGTGGTCAGCGATCGGATGGCGATGGTCCTGGCGTTGCTGGACCGCGCTTCGGCGCCGAACGGCACCGGCGGCGGGTTGTCGATGACGGCCTGCGCGGCGGCCTCGACCGCGCTGGGGGTCGACGGCCTGTGCGCCGTGATGGGCACCGGGGCCGGCGGTACGGTGCTGGCGTTCGGCGCCCAGGCGATCAGTGCCGCGCTGGAGGACCTGCAGTTCACCCTCGGAGAGGGCCCTTCCCTGGAGGCCGTGACCACGGGGACTCCGGTACTGGTGGCCGAGGTGGCCGCGGCGGCGCACCGCTGGCCGGCGTTCACCGGCCCGGCTCTGGACCTGGGCGTGAACGCGGTCTTCGCCTTCCCGCTGCGGATCGGCGCGATCGACCTCGGCACGCTCACCGCCTACCGCACCACGACCGGGCCGTTGAACCCCGGTCAGGTCACCGACGCCCTGGCCCTGGCCGACGCCGTCACCCTCACCGTGCTGCACCGCCAGTCCGCCGAAGGCGCCGGCCCGGACGATCAGCCGGGTCCGGGGTGGGCGGCGCCGGTGACCTACCGCGCCGAGGTCCACCAGGCCACCGGCATGGTCAGCGTCCAGCTCGGAGTGAGTTTGGCCGAGGCCCTGGCTCGGCTGAGGGCCTTCGCCTTCGGGCGGGATCTGCTCCTGGCCGACGTCGCCGCCGACGTGGTGGCCCGCCGCCTGCGCTTCGACGGGGAAGACCGGTGAGGGCCACCGGCGCCGTGGGGTTCGGCGGCCTTGGATACAGGTCTACCGTGGAGGTATGCCCGTGACTCGTGAACGACAGCTCGTCGAGACGTTCGTCGAGGTGGCTGACACCCTGGTCGACGACTTCGACGTCATCGACTTCCTGCACCAACTCGCCGAACGGTGCGTGCAGCTTCTGGACGTCGATGCCGCCGGCATCATGCTCATCGACCAGCGCGGCAACCTGCACGCCGCCGCGGCCTCCACCGAGAACGCCCGGCTGCTGGAGCTGTTCGAGCTGCAATCCGACGCCGGGCCCTGCATCGACTGCTGCCGCACCGGCACACCCGTGGTCAACGCCGACCTGACCACCAACGCCGCACGCTGGCCCCGCTTCGCCGAAGCCGCCCAAGCCGCCGGATTCCTCGCCGTCCACGCCCTGCCGCTGCGCCTGCGCGAGACCGTCATCGGCGCGTTGAACCTGTTCGCCGCCGACAGCCGGACACTGACCGATGAGGACGTGCGCGTCGGCCAAGCGCTGGCGGACGTGGCGACCATGGGCATCCTGTCCCAGCGCGGCATCCACCAGGCCGAGCTGCTGGCCGCCCAGCTCCAGAACGCCTTGAACAGCCGCATCACCATCGAACAAGCCAAGGGCGTGCTGGCCGAACGCCGCCGCATCAGCGTCGACGAAGCCTTCACGCTGCTGCGCGGCTATGCCCGCGACCACAACCTGCGACTGTCCGACGTGGCCCGGGACGTCGCCAACGGCTCGGCGACCGCCGCGGAGCTGCTGCACGGAACCGGCGACCGCATCGCCTAGTCAGCCGATCGCGGGTCCTGCCGGCACTACGTGAGTTGGTTTCGGCACCAAGTAGCTGGTCACAAAACGCATCCACGCCCGCCTCGGCGGCTACGCGGGGATCGTGACCAGGACTCGGCCTCGGCCGCCGGCGTCGACGCGGTCGTGGGCTTCGGCGATCTCCTCGAGCGGATAGTGGTCACCGGCATCGACGGTGAGGGCGCCGATGGCAGCCGCGGCGGTGAGGTCTCGGGCGGCCTGGCGTTTCGCCTCCACAGGGAAGTCGTCGCTGCCGAGCAGGCGCAGGGTCACGTTGGCGAACAGCAGGGGCCAGAAGGGAAGTTCGGTCCGGTCGGCGCGGGTCGCGTAGGCGGCGATCACCGCGTCGTTCGCGACGACCGCGGTGTCCAGGTCGGCGTTGTCGGACAGGGACACCTCGATGATGCGGTCCACGCCCTGCGGCGCATGCGCGCGGATCGCTGTGGCCGCGTTGTCCAGGTCGAGGGCGACGGCGTGGGACACCACGGCGGGGTCCACGCGGTCCAGGTCCTCGCTGTGCCGCACGGTGCCGATAACCGTGGCCCCGCCCCAGCGGGCAAGCCGGGCGGCCAGCGAGCCGACCCCGCCGAGCACCCCGTGGACCAGCACGAGCTTGCCGTCGACAGGGCCGTCGCTGAACACGGTGCGGTGGGCGGTGATCCCGGGGATACCCAGGCTCGCCCCGAGTTCATCGCTCAGGTGGTCCGGCAGCGGCACCGCCAGGTCCTCGGGTACGACGGTGTACTGGGCTGCGGTGCCGAAAGGCCGGTAGGACTGGGCGCCGTACACCCATACCCGCTGTCCGATACGGCGTTTGTCGACTCCCTCGCCGACGGCGTGGATGGCGCCGGCCGCGTCGCTGTGCGGGATCACCCGAGGGTAGGGCATCGATGAGCCGAGCCAGCCGCGCCGCTTCTTGGTGTCACCGGGGTTGACACCCGACACGGTCACGCGGACGCGGACCTCGCCGGGGCCGGGCTGCGGGTCGGGCAGTTCGCCGACGTGGAGCACGTCGGCGGCCGGCCCCTGTCGTTCGTACCAGGACGCCAACATGCGGAACCTCCGTAGCATTTCAGCTCGCGTGCTCGTCGAGCGTATGCGGATCTTCCTTGGGATGGGTGATACCGACGCCTCAGCCTGTGGTGTCGTCGTGGGCCAGGCTGCCTCCCAGTTCGCGGGAGGCCTCGGCTTGGGCCAGCAGTTCGTTGGCCTTGGCCTCGACGCCTTCGATGGCGTCGGCGCCTGCGACGAAGCGCAGCGGCGGCTGCTTCTGGTCGGCGATGGTCAGCAGGGCCCGGGCGAGCTTGGCGGGGTCGCCGGGCTGCTGACCGCTCATGCTCTTCCACGCCGCGATGGTGGCGGTGGTGCGCTCGGCGTAGTCGGCGATGGTCGGCTCGGGCCAGGTGGTGGAGGCGTCGACCAGCAGTTCAGTGCGGAAGAAGCCGGGCTCCACGACCGTGGTGTGGATGTTGAAGGGCTCCACGTCGTAGCGCAGCGACTCCATCCAGCCCTCGACGGCGAACTTGGAGGCGGCGTAGGCGACGCAGAACTCCTGGCCGATCAGGCCGGCAGAGGAGGACAGGGTGATGACGTGCCCGGCACGCTGCCCGCGAATGATCGGCAGGACGGCACGGGTGACGTTCATCGGGCCGAACAGGTTGGTCTCGAACTGCTGGCGCATCTGCTCCGGGGTGATCTCCTCGAAGTAGCCGGCGAAGAAGTTCCCGGCGTTGTTGATCAGGACGTCGATGCGGCCGAACCGGTCGACGGCGGCCTGCGCCGCCGTGTACGCGTCGTCCAAGCTGGTGACGTCCAGCTTGGTGACCAGCAGGTTGTCGGCCGGCCCGCCCAGGGTCTCCTCGACCTCCTCGGGGCGGCGCCCGGTGGCCACGACCTGATGGCCGGCCGCGAGGGCTTCGCGAGCGATGTCAGTGCCCAGACCGCGACCCGCACCGGTGATGAAGATGACCTTGCTCATGAGGGGTTCCTTCCAGGAGATGCCGTAGTCGGCATCGGGATTCGTGGGTGACAGCCGGTCAGGCCTGGTCGGTGGGCATGATCCACAGTTCGCTGACAGCGGCGTGCCGGGGGCGGGTGACCATGTAGGCGACGCCGTCGGCGACGTCTTCGGGGGCGAGGACCTCGGTCTGGGCGTAGAAGGGTTCGATCATCGCGTCGCGGACCTCGGAGGTGTTGTGCGAGCCCAGTTCGGTGTCCACACCACCAGGCTCAAGGACACCGACTCGCACGTGCCGCTTGGTGACTTCCTGGCGCAGCGACTCGGTGAATCCGTTGACGCCGAACTTGGTGAGGTTGTAGACGCCGTAGCCGCCCCAGGCCACGCGGCCGGCGATCGAGCTGATGTTGACGATGTCGGCGGCCCGGCGCGGACCGTCATCGGCGGCGTGCAGCAGGTGCGGCAGGGCGGCTCGGGTGGTGGACAGCAGGCCTTGGACGTTGACGGCGATCATGCGGTCCCAGTCCTCGGCATCCGCGCCGACGACCGGGCCCAGCAGCATCAGGCCGGCGTTGTTGACCAGGATGTCCAGCCGTCCGAACCGGTCGACGGTCTGCTGGACTGCCGCCTCGGCCTGGGAACGGTCGGTGATGTCGGCTTCCACCGCCAGCGCGGTGCCGCCGGCCTTCCCGATCTCGGCGGCGAGGTCTTCCAGACGGTCCTTGCGGCGGGCCACCAGCGCGACCGCGGCGCCGTGCTCGGCGAGCCGGCGGGCGGTGGCGGCGCCGATGCCGCTGCTCGCGCCGGTGACGAGCGCGACCGTGCCGGTCAGTTTCGATGACATGGGTATTCCTCGGTCTGGGGGACGTCGGGCGGGGCAGCCGGCGGGCGTCACACCAGGTGAGCCGACCAGCGCCATGATCACTGCGGTGCAGTGATCCCGCTATCCAGCCAACCACCGGCCGACCCCGCCTGGACCGCCGTACCAGGCACCGTCGTTCCGGGGGTCTGCCAGTACCCCTTTCCAGGTCACCGGCCCACTGGAGTCCGCCGTACGGTGGAGGCATGGACCGCAGCGCCGAGATCCGCGAGTTCCTCCGCACCCGCCGGGCCCGGATCACCCCCGAACAAGCCGGCCTCGCCCCGTACGCGGGTGTCCGCCGGGTTCCGGGGCTGCGCCGCGAGGAAGTCGCCCAGCTCGCCGGGGTCAGCGTCGACTACTACATCCGCCTGGAGCGCGGACGCACCCACGGCGTCTCCGAATCAGTCCTGGACGCCGTCGCCCGCGCCCTGCAACTGGACGACACCGAACGGGCCCACCTGTTCGACCTCGCCCAGCCCTCCGCCACCGGCGCCCGTCGACATCCGCCGCTCAGCCCCCAACGGGTTCGCCCGGTTGTGTACCAGGCTCTGGACGCACTCACCGTCCCGGCGCTCATCCAGGGGCGACGCATGGACGTCCTGGCCGCCAACCGGCTCGCCTCGGCGGTGTTCACCGACTTCCAAGCCCGGCCCCACCGCGAACGCAACTTCGCCCGCTACGTCTTCCTCGACCCGGCCGCGCGCGACCTGTACGCCGACTGGGAACGAGCCGCCGGCGACTGCGTGGCCAACCTGCGCCTGTACGCCGGACGCCACCCCGACGACGCCCGACTCACCGAGCTGATCGGCGAGCTGTCCGTACACAGCGACGCCTTCCGCCGCCTATGGGCCGGCCACGATGTCCTGGCCCACACCACCGGCACCAAACGCCTGCACCATCCGCTCGTCGGCGACATCACCCTCGACTACGTGGTCATGGCCGTCGAAGGCGACCCCGACCAGGCCCTCGTCATCCTGACCCCCGAACCCGCCTCACCCTCCTCCGAGGCCCTCGCCATCCTCGCCAGCTGGACCAGCACACCCCTCACCAGGCCGCACCCTGAACAGACGCACAACCCAGCCAGCTGACACCCCCGCCATCGCCCGACGGTGCGGCAGCCCTGGATGCCGCGCGGTGGGAGCTACCGCGCGAGGTCGGCAAAGCCCCGCGCCTTGATCGCATAGGCAACGGAGAGGTGATCGACATACGGCAGGTCGACTTGGCGGGCGCGGTCTATTGCCGCCCCAGGGCCGGCTCGGGCTCGGTTTGGTTCCCGATGCTCCAGCTGGCCAACAGACTCAGCGCATCGGCGTCGCGGCCGCCGGGTGCGACGCCGCACACGATGAGGGACAGCCCTTCGTCGGCGGCCAGTGCCATGGCTTCGTAGTGGACGGTGATCGGGCCGGCGATCGGGTGGTTGAGGCGTTTGGCGCCGGTGGTATGGCGGTGGACGTCGTGGGCGGCCCAGCGTTGGCTGAAGGTGTCGCCGCGGGTGGACAGCTCGCCGATGAGATCGGACAGAGCCTTGTCGTAGGGGTTGCGGCCGGCCTCGGCGCGCAGGGAGGCGACGTTCTGGTCGGCGACGGCGTCCCAGTCGGGGTAGAACGCCGGGGCGGCCGGGTCCAGGAAGGTGAAGCGGGCGGCGTTGACGGGCCGGGCCGGGCTGTTGAAGATCGGCGCGAACAGTGCGCGGGCCAGAGTGTTGCCGGCTAGCAGGTCCAGGCGGGCGTTGCGGATGTAGGCCGGGACGCCGTCCATCGCCCGCAGCATGCTCACAAGCGGCTTCTGAAGCCCGCGGAAGATGACCCCGGCTATCGCCGCTTTTCTGCACGGTGTCGATGTGCAGACCCGCCGGATTCTCAGCGATCTGCCGCCTCCGCCGGCACTCGGTGGCCGCGCTCTCCGTCGTGGGCAGCACACGCCCAAGCTATGACCCCGGTGCTGGGCCGGAGTCTGCTTGAGCGGCTTGGCGGAGTTGCTCGTTGAGCCGGTGGGCTTCCTGCAGTTGGTCTTCCAGGACGATGATCCGGCAGGCGGCGTCGACGGGGGTTCCGGTATCGACGAGTTCGCGGGCGCGGGCGGCCAGGCGCAGCTGGTAGCGGGAGTAGCGGCGGTGGCCGCCTTCGGAGCGCAACGGGACGAACAGTTTGGCTTCGCCCAATGCCCGCAGGAAGGCGGGCGTGGCGCCGATCATCTCGGCGGCCCGGCCCATGGTGTAGGCCGGATAGTCGTCATCGTCCAGCCGGTCGGCCGGGGTGGGGCTGATCCTGTCTGTCACTTGCACCTCATCTGCGCTGGAACGCGGTAAGGGGCCCGGTGCCGTACGGCACCGGGCCCTGAGGGAATTAACACCATCCACCTACCGACGAGACGTCGGCTTACTTTTCCGCGCAGGGCGCTTGCCTATGCCGTGGCGCGGGGATCTCGGACTGCTGACCGGGGACCACCTTCCAATCCGGGGCCTGACCTGCCCACCCGGACACAACGTGCCGTCCGGGCGATCCTGATGGTGTTTCCTCCTGTTCTCTACGGGTCCTACTGACCGGGTACTACACATGCGGTACTTCTCGGCAGCTCCGGGCTCTTCCCGGCTGTCGGCTCCTGGACCTGTACTGCTGGTTCCGGAACCCTATTGCCGTCCTGCTCGCGCGCCAGTTCGTGTCTGTCGCGCCCTACCGACTACTTCGCTTACGAGAGAAACCATACCCACGCGGATCGCGAATGTCTACATCGCTGGCTACAGATTTTCGCGAGCCGCCGGGCGAGGTGTGCTCCTTCCGGTGCATGGATCCATGGATCGGGGCTCCGGCCGGTGAGGGCGCCTGGCCGGGCGGCCGGGAACGGGTATCGGTGGATCTGTACGGCCAGTTCAGTCAGCTCGGCCTGCATCGCGGTCAGGGTGGCACGCTGCTCGTCGGCCGGCTCTGCTCTTCCAGAGGCGACGTCCACCGAGCCCGGCAGCGTCTTGACGAACCGGGCCTGTTGGGCGTCCAGAACCAGGAAGCGGTGCTTGAGCTCGCCACGATCGTCAGGGATCTCCGGGTCGTGCGTGTCGGCGATGATGCCGCGCTCGTAGATGCCGAACTCGTGCTGGATCAGAACAGCGTCCACGCCGGCGGAGGCCAGCCGGTCGGCGGAGGCCAGCCGGTCGGCGGAGGCCAGCCGGTCGGCGGCGGCGGCGGGATAGCCAGCTGGATCGTCGGGCGTGGGTGAACCGCTCGGAATCGGCGTCGGCATCGGGGGCGACGCCGAGGATCGCGGAGAAATCCTGGATCATGCCGACTCCACTGCGTTCCGCCTCTGGTGTCCGCGGAGGGGTCGCGGCCACCAGAGGCGGTGACATGCCGTGTGGCGTGTCAGGCGTTGATCGCCTTCTTCCCACCGCTGGCGGTGATCTCGACCTTGCGGGGCTTGGCCTTCTCGGCGACCGGGATGCGCAGGGTCAGCACGCCGGCGTCGTAGTCGGCCTTGATGTTCTCGGTGTCCAGGGTTTCGCCGAGGAACAGCTGGCGGGAGAACGCGCCCAGGGGCCGCTCGGAGATCTCCACCTTCGTCTCGCCGATCGCGGTGGGGCGGCGCTCGGCCTTCACCGTGAGCACGTTGCGTTCGACGTCGACGTCGATGGCGTCCAGGGACACGCCGGGCAGGTCGAAACAGACCACGAACTCGTCCCCTTCGCGCCAGGCGTCCAGGGGCATCGGGTTGGGGCGGGTCCAGGTGCCCGCGGCGGTGGTCCCGAGCAGCTGCTGGGCGATGCGGTCCAGGTCACGGAACGGGTCGGTGCGCATCAACATGGGGGTCACCTCCAGGTGAGTGGTCGACCGGGCGGTCGACTCGCTGACGGATTCAGGTATAGCATGTCATCGGAACGACGACAAGTGATGGCGTCGCCGAGGAGATGACACGATGGAACACGCGCAGCGCAGCCCGTCGGCGGCGGACCTGGCCGCCTTCGACACGGGCACCGCTCTGGGAAAGATCACGCAGGCGATGCACGCGGCCCAGGCACCGCAGGGCGCACCCGGCCAGGCCGAGGCACCGTTGAGCGCCAACCAGGTGCTGGCCGCGCTGACGTTGCTGCGCGAGCTGCGCACCGAGATAGCCGGCTGGGAGCCCGAACTCATCGAGGCCGCCCGCGCCCTGGGCACCAGCTGGGCCGATCTGGCCCCGGCCCTGGGCGTCGCCAGCCGCCAAGCTGCCGAGCGCCGCTACCTGCGGCTGCGTCCTCCGCCCGACGGCGTGGTCGGCACCGGCGATCAACGGGTGGCCGCCGAGCGGGACAAGCGGGCCGGGGACAAGGCGGTAGCGGTCTGGGCGCGGGACAACGCCGCCGGGCTGCGGCAGCTGGCCGGACAGATCGGCGCACTGACCGACCTGGGCTCCGGCGCAGAGGCCGGCCTGACCGCACTGCACGACGCCCTGGGCCGGGATGACGCCACAGATCTGCTGGAACCGCTTGCCGACACCCGCGGACTACTACAACCCGGCCATCCAGGTCTGGCTGAGCAGGTCGGGCAGTTGGGCACCAGCATCGCCGAGCTGCGGGCCGCCTCCGACCGCAGCCGCCGCCCCTCCCCGTCGTGAACACGAGACAGACAGTCGCTTGAAAGGAGGCCCCGTGATGGTGGTGCGTTTTCGAGTCGTTCCTGGAACAGGTGATCGAGCGCGGCGAGTACCGCGACCGCCACGGAGCCGACCGCCGAAGGCGGCGACCTGCCCGACCCCGCCCGCTTCGCCAAGCTGCTCACCGACCGCCTGGCCAACACCGTGTAGCAACACCCACGGCCACGACACACGCGGTGCGGCCCACCCGACCAACGGGCCGCACCATCGCTCAACCATCAGCCCCACGCCCAACCGTGACAACACTCCCGTGACCACCATGACCGTGTCGATGCTCGCCGTCCCCGCCATGAGCAGCCGCCATCACCTGCTGCCCGTTCTGGACGCCGCCGTCCACGCCTCCCGTGAAGCCCACGAAGCCACCCGCTCCCACACCGACACAGTCCTGGCCTGCCAGCATCTGCCGGCCGAGGTCTACCAGTACGCGCCCCACCTTTCGCACGCCGCCCACGCCCTCACCACCGCCGGCCGCGCCTTGACCACCGCCACCGGCGACGCCACCGCCAACCCCACACCCGACAACATCTACGCACTGCACCGCGCTACCGCCGACCTGACCGGCGCAACGGCCGCCCTGCGCTACCAAACCGCCGCACTGGCGAGCGCCGCCAGCTGGTACAGCACGCCGACGGCACTGCCGTCGACCGCCCCCTGAAGCCAGCCGGCGCGAAGGACCTCACGCCAAGCGAAGAGCGAGGACACCCGCCCCGGTGGCTGAGAAGGCGGACCAGAGGGCGGCATCGTTGGTGGTCCATCTCGCCGAGCTCGATGACGCAGGATCCTCAAGGGATGAGGAGGGCATCGGCCCGGGTGGCAGCACCGGAGCGGACGACGGGGTTCATGACAGAGCCATTCCGGGGACGCGCTTGCGGATGGCCTCCATCTCGGCTTCGTCGGAGACGCCCTGCCAGTCGTGTCGGGGGGTGTAGGAGGCTTCCAGGGCGCGCGCCTGATCGTCGGTGAGCTCCACATCGAGGGAGGCGACCGCCTCGTCGATCTGCCGGATCGAGCCGGCGCCGACCAGCGGCGCGGTGACGACCGGCTGGCGTCGCAGCCAGGCGAGGGCGACCTGGGCGCGGCTGACGCCGTGGGCGCCGGCGACCTGTCCGACCGCGTCGATGATCGCGTGGTTGGCCGCCTCCTGTTCGGGCGAGTAGAGCAGGTCCGCGTAGGCGCCGTCCGTCTCGGAGCGGGCCGTCGAGCGGGCGTCGTCCCAGGCCCGGGCGAGGCGGCCGCGGGCCAGCGGCGACCAGATGATCGTGCCGACGCCCTCGTCCAGGCACAGCGGGATCATCTCGCGCTCCTCCTCGCGGGCGAGCAGGTTGTAGTGGTCCTGCATCGACACGAACCGGGCCCAGCCGTTCTGCTTCTGGAGGTGCAGCGCCTTCGCGAACTCCCACGCGTGCATGGACGAGGCGCCCAGGTAGCGGACCTTGCCGGCCTTCACCAGGTCGCTGAGCGCTTGAAGGGTCTCCTCCCAAGGGGTGGAGTGGTCGTTGCGGTGGATCTGGTAGAGGTCGATGTAGTCCGTGCCCAGGCGGCGCAGCGAGTGGTCGACCTCGGTCATGATCGCCTTGCGCGACAGGCCGCGGCCGTTGGGTCCCAGCCTCATCGGGTGGCGCAGCTTGGTGGCGATCACCATGGCGTCGCGGTCGGCGAAGTCCTTGAGTGCGCGGCCGAGGATCTCCTCGCTGGAACCGTTGGAGTACATGTTCGCCGTGTCGAAGAAGTTGATCCCGGCCTCCACCGCGTGCTTGATGAGCGGTCGCGCGTCCTGTTCGCCCTTCGACCAGACCGGGTGCCCGCGGTCGGGCTCGCCGTAGGTCATCGCGCCTATCGCGATCGGGGAAACGTCCAGGCCCGTCGATCCGAGCTTGATGTACTGCATGATGCTCCTTAGAGTAAGTGGAGAGCTCTCCATTAAACGTAGTGGAGAACTCTCCATTTAGTCGAGTGAGGTCCAGTGGTCCGTTCGGACGCCCGCGAGAACAGGGCACGCATCCTCGCCGCCGCACGCGAAGCACTCGCGGCGGACGGCAGCACGTCGACGAACCAGATCGCCCAACGCGCCGGCGTCGGTGCGGGCACCCTGTACCGCAACTTCCCCACCCGCGAAGCCCTGGTCCTGGCCGTCTACCAGGACGAGGTGGCACGCATCGTCAACACCGTGCCCGGCCTGCTGGCCGAGCTGCCGCCCCTGGAAGCACTCCGCCGCTGGACGACCGACCTCGTCGAGGCCATGCGCAGAAAACACGGCCTCGGCGACGCCCTCAGCCCGGGCGCGCACCAGGCGATCACCGAGCAGACCTACGGGCCGGTCATCGCCGCGATCACAGAACTCCTCGACGCCGGCAAGAAGGAAGAAAGCATCCGCCTGGACGCCGACCCAGGCGACTTCCTCCAACTCACCGGCGCCCTGTGGCGCGCCGCGTCCAGCCCCGAGGACCGGGCACCCCACATGCTCGCGCTCATCCTCGACGGACTCCGCACGCACCGGTAAACACCACGCACGAGACAGGTCCCCATCTCCTGATACAACGCACCCCGCAGCTCGGCCGGACCGAACGCGTCCACCTGCAGACCTCTACGACAGCGCCGACGGCCGCGCGCTCCTGCACGTCGAAGTCGGCTGGTGCGCGACCGGCTCCGAGGAAGGTCACGCCCGAACACACGATCCGAGCATCCTCATGCGTTCACCAGGCTCGGCGACTGTCTCGGCGCCGTCGATGTCGCCCGCAAGATCTTGCTCAACGTCACGTTCGAGATCGCCGCCCACCGCTTCACTCGCGACCACGGGGCAGCAGCGTGCGCCACCGGGCCGGCAGAGTCACGGTTGAACAGCCCGAGCGTGATGAACCGTGCGAGTTGCGCGCGGGTGCCACGCGTGTGCTGATGGATACAGGATTCTCCTGGCAGGAGGTCAGCACATGCCGAAAGCAGCGTTCGCGGACTCGATAGGCCCGGTCGACGTAGCGGTGATCGCCTTCGACGGGAACCAGTTCAACGGCGACGTCGCTCCGGCGATCGCGGAACTGCAGGACAACGGAACGGTCCGGATCATCGACCTGACCTTCGTGTTCAAGGACAGCGACGGGAAGGTGGCGGTCGTCGAGGCCGAGGACTCCGCCATCGCCGCGGCGTTCGAGCGCATCACGAAGTCGCAGTTCGACCTGCTCAGCGACGACGACCTGGCGTCGATCTCCGACGCCCTGGAGCCGGAGTCCTCGGCCATGGTGGTGGTCTGGGAGAACACGTGGGCGTCCCGCCTGGGCGCCGCGGTGCGGGAGTCGAACGGCCGCGTCGTCGCCCTCGACCGGATTCCGCGGGACGTGGTCCTGGAGGCGTTCCAGGCCTTGGAGACAGATTAGGAGAAGGCCATGCCACGACGTATGGGGCGTCCAGGACTGATCCGCACGGTGGGGCGCACTGCGGTCGTCGCAGGCACTGCCACCGCGGTGTCCGGCGGCGTGCGCCGGAGAGGCGCCGAGCGGGAGCAGGCCGCCGCAGCGCAGCAGCAGGCCGCGGCGCAGACGCAAGACCAGGCGCAGGAGCCGGCACCGAGTCCGGCCATGTCGATCGATGACCAGGTCGCGAAGATCAAGGCGTTGGGTCAGCTCAAGGATGAGGGGCTGCTCACCGAGGAGGAGTTCGCGGCCGAGAAGGCCAAAATCCTCGCCTCATAGCGGTACGTCTGCCGGTCAGACTACCCCGCCTCACCTGAACGGGTCAGACACGAGCAGAATCTGATCATTCGCAGACCCGCCATTCGGACCTCACCACGACCGGCCAGGCCGGAGGCGAGTTCGCGTTCCTGTCCGCTTGCAAAAGCGCCGTCGGCGGCGTGGCCATGCTCGACGAGTCCGTCAACCTGGCCGCCGCCTTGCACTTCGCCGGCTGGCGCCGGGTCATCGGAACCCTCTGGTCGGTGTGGGATGCCGACGCCGCTCAGATCACCGCGGACGTATACGCCCGTCTGACCCGAAACGCCGACCTCGGCACACTCAGCCCTGCCCAGGCTCTTCACGCCACGCTCCGGAACTACCGCCGGCGTCACTACTATGCCGATCAGCCCAGCAGGTGGGCGCAGTTCCTGCACATCGGGCCTTGATGTCATCCGCTGGTGGCAACGGCCACGGCTGCAGGCCAAGTCCGTTGGCTACTTGCCCGCCGCTCCGGTTGGCCTCTGACGGAAGCGGCTCTGACGATCGCTGGGTGCCGTCAGCCGTCCGTCAACAAACCACTGCAAGTGTTCGCTCCCGATGAAGGCCTCGGTGCACCTGGACTCTGACGATGTGACGGGAACCGCTCCGGACTCCGGTCCCGCAAAGGCCTTCGAGCGTTGTGCGGCCGCGGTCGACCTCCTGGAGACCGCTGACGCCACCCGCGAGGAGTTCGATCGCCTCTTCGCGGACTTCAGCCTGATCCCGCGAGGCTGGCCCGGGCGGGAGGAACTCGCCGAGCAGCCGGCGAAATCGGCGCTGCCCGGCCGGAGGACTACGATCCGGGTGATTCACAGGCGCTCCCGACGCACGGACACCCGACGCCCAAGGCCCGGACCTCGACGGTCCGGGCCCGGTGGTCGATCGCGAAGGCGCCGACCAGGTGTTCAGATCAGCGAGCGGTGCTTCCGGACGAACGGGAGCCGGGACCACCAGGCGCCCAGGCCCAGGCGGCTGGCGGTGCCGAAGGCGGCGACGGCGATCAGGGCGAGGGCTTCCAGCACGTGGTCGTCGACGAAGGGGTTGACCGAAGAGGTGGCGGCGCCGGCCGCGGTGTGCTGGGCCGGCGGGTAGACCGCGAACCACATCATCGCGACCAGGGCCACGCCGGAGACCGCCGCGACGCGCAGGCCGACGCCCAGGATCAGGGCGCCGCCGACGCCGAGCAGGCCGAGCATGAACGCCCAGTCGACGAAGCCGTTGCCGGCCATGGAGTGGAACGCGGACTGGAACGGTCCGACGGCCACGTGGCTCAGGAAGCCCTTGGTCGGGGAGCCGCCGTGGATCCAGGCGTTCTTGGAGGACGTGGAGTAGTGCAGGCCGAAGGTCTTGTCCAGGAAGGCCCACAGGAAAATGAAGCCCACGCCGATGCGCAGCGCGGCGATGGACGCCTCCTTCGCGTCGACGGCGGCCGTCGAACGCTCGGCGGCGATCGACGCCTTCGCCGGACGCCGCGTGAAGTGGAACCGACCGGCCAGGTGGGCCCCACCATGCTGTGTGCTCATCGCGCTGTCTCCCATCAGAGGTCTGAGTTTTCCGTCCCGTGTTGTCTCACCACGGAGTGTTGCCGACCGGTCGGGCGGCGGTACCGTGCCGAAAGTCCCGACTGTCAGGGCCGATGGTCATGCCGAACGGCACGCGGGAGCCCGCGGTGCCGACATCCCGCACCGCGGGCTCGCGGCCAGGGCCCTGAATCCCTCGTCCACGGTGTCCTTCGGCACTGGTAGGCCGCTCCGCGAACGGAGCTGACTGGGCGTCACGGGAATCAGAAGGCTCCCATGCCCGGAATCCGGGCTGTTGTCGGAACGCCGCCGCGCCTGCGCCCTGGCGGTCCTTTGCGTGTCGCTGCTGGTGGTGTCACTCGACAACACCATTCTGAACATCGCGCTGCCGGCCCTGGTCGTCCGACCGCACGCCACCACGACCCAGCCGCAGTGGATCGTCGACGCCTACGCCGTGGTGTTCGGCGGTCTGCTGCTGGTCGCCGGCAGCCTGGGCGACCGGATCGGGCGCAAGCCGGTGTTCCTGGCGGATCGGGCAGGCCGTGGCCGAGCATCCGCGCCGGGTGGTGGTGCGCACCGGGATCGGCGCGGAGCGGGTGCTCGGCATGCTGGTCGGCGAGGGCCTGATATCTCCAGCCTCAGAACGCCGGCAGCCCCGCCGCGGCGAACCGGTCCCGGGCCCGGCGTACCTGATCGGGCGTCGGGGTCGGCGTGTCGGCCAGCGGGAAGCGGATGCCCAGAGCCCGGTACTTCGCCGCGCCGAGCTTGTGGAACGGCAGGACGTCGACCCGCTCGACATTGCCCAGCGAGGCGGCGAAGCGCGCCACGCCCGAGACGTTCGCGGCGCCGTCGGTCAGGCCCGGCACCAGGACGTACCGCAGGTGCACCGGGACGGCACGCTCGGCCAGGCGCCGGGCGAAGACCAGGGTCGGATGCAGTTCGCCGCCGGTCAGCCGGCGGTACAGCGCGCGGTCCCAGGACTTGACGTCCAGCAGGACCAGGCTCGTCGCGGCCAGCAGTTCGTCGTCGGCGCGGACCCCCAGGTATCCCGAGGTGTCCAGCGCGGTGTGCAGTCCCAGGCCGCGGAACCCGTTCAACAGCGCGGCCGTGAAGCGCGGCTGCAGCAGCGGCTCGCCGCCGCTGACGGTGGCCCCGCCGCCGGAGGCCCGGATGAACGGGACGAAGTCCGCGGCCTTGGCCACCAGCTCGGCGGAGCCGGTGGGGGTGCCGTCGCGCATCCGCCAGGTCTCAGGGTTCTGACAGTACTGGCAGCGCAGCGGGCAACCGGCGGTGAAGACAGTGAACCGGGTTCCCGGCCCGTCGACGCCGGTGCTCAGGTCCCAGCTGCTGACGGAGCCGACCACGGCCTCGGCCGGCTTGGTGCCGGCCGTGGCCGTGGTGCCGACCGGGAGTCCGGTGGCGGTCACAGGAGCTCACGCCTTCTCGTGGAAGGTGCGGCTGATCACGTCGAGCTGCTGCTCCCGCGTCAGCCGCACGAAGTTGACGGCGTAGCCGGAGACCCGGATGGTCAGCTGCGGGTACTTCTCCGGATGCTCCATGGCGTCCACCAGCGTCGCGCGGTCCAGCACGTTGACGTTCATGTGGAATCCGCCGCAGGAGAAGTAGCCGTCCAGGATCCCGGCCAGGTTCACCGCCCGCTCGGCGTCGGCCCGGCCCAGGGCCGCCGGGACGATCGAGGCGGTCAGCGAGATCCCGTCCAGCGCCTGGTCGTAGGGGAGCTTGGCGACCGACACCGCCGCGGCGGCCAGGCCGTGGGTGTCGCGGCCGTTCATCGGGTTCGCGCCCGGCGAGAACGGCGTCCCGGCCCGGCGGCCGTCCGGGGTGTTGCCGGTCTTGTGGCCGTAGACGACGTTGGAGGTGATGGTCAGCACCGACTGGGTGTGCCGCGCGTTCCGGTAGGCCGGGTGTTGACGGACCTTCGCCATGAACCGCTCGACCAGGCCGACCGCGATGGCGTCGGCGCGCTCGTCCCCGTTGCCGTAGGCCGGGAAGGCGCCCTCGGTCCGGAAGTCCACCGCGAGGCCGCTCGCGTCCCGGATCATTTTCACCCGTGCGTGCTTGACCGCCGACAGCGAGTCGGCCGTGACCGCGAGCCCGGCGATACCGCAGCCCATGAGCCGCTCGACGTCGCTGTCGTGCAGCGCCATCTCAATGCGTTCATAGGCGTACTTGTCGTGCATGAAGTGGATGACGTTCAGCGCGTGCACGTAGGTCGCGGCCAGCCAGTCGAGCATCGCGTCGAAGGCGGCGTCCAGCTTCTCGTACTCCAGGTACTCCCCGCCGATCGGCTCGAATCCGGGCGCGACCGTCTCGCCGCTCATCTCGTCCCGGCCCCCGTTGATCGCGTACAGCAGAGCCTTGGCCAGGTTGACCCTGGCGCCGAAGAACTGCATCTGCTCCCCGACCGCCATGGCCGACACACAGCAGGCGATCGCGGTGTCGTCGCCGAAGCGGGGCCTGATCAGGTCGTCGGACTCGTACTGGATGGAGCTGGTGTCGATGGAGACCCGCGTGCAGAACTCCTTGAAGCCGGCTGGGAGGTCTAGGGACCACAGCACGGTGAGGTTGGGCTCCGGCGCCGGACCGAGGTTGTAGAGCGTCTGCAGGAACCGGAAGCTGGTACGGGTCACCAGCGGCCGGCCGTCCTCGCCGATGCCGCCGATGGACTCGGTGACCCAGGTCGGGTCGCCGGAGAACAGCTCGTCGTACTCCGGGGTGCGCAGGAAGCGCACGATCCGCAGCTTGATGACGAAGTCGTCGACGATCTCCTGGACCTGCTGCTCGGTGAGCCGGCCGGCGGCGAGGTCCCGCTCGAAGTAGACGTCGAGGAAGGTGGAGACCCGGCCCAGCGACATCGCCGCGCCGTTCTGCTCCTTCACTGCGGCCAGGTAGCCGAAGTACAGCCACTGCACCGCCTGACGAGCGTCGCCGGCGGGCCCGCTGATGTCGAAGCCGTAGGACGCGGCCATCTCCTTGAGCTCCTCCAGAGCCCTGATCTGTTCGGCCAGTTCCTCCCGCGCCCGGATCGTCTCCTCGTCGGCCCACCGCGCGTCCAGAACGGCCCGGTCGGCGCGCTTGGCCGCGATGAGCCGGTCCACGCCGTACAGCGCCACGCGCCGGTAGTCGCCGATGATGCGGCCACGGCCGTAGGCGTCCGGCAGCCCGGTGATGATCCCGGCCCGGCGGGCCGCGCGGATCTGGGGGGTGTAGGCGTCGAAGACCCCGTCGTTGTGCGTCTTGCGATACTTGGTGAAGATCTCCTGGACGCGCGGATCCGGGGCGATCCCGTACGCCTTCAGGCCGGCGGCCACCAGGCGCCAGCCGCCGTTCGGCATGATCGCGCGCTTGAGCGGGGCATCGGTCTGCAGGCCGACGATGATCTCGTGGTCGCGGTCGATGTAGCCGGGAGCGTGGGCGGTGATACCGGCCGGCGTACTCGGGTCTACGTCGTACACACCGCGGGCGCGTTCGACCACGAACATCTCCCGCAGCCGCCCCCACAATGCGGTGGTCCGCTCCGTGGGACCGGCCAGGAACCCGCCGTCGCCGAGGTAGGGCGTGTAGTTCGCCTGGATGAACCCGTGCACGTCGATGCCGTCGCGCCACGGGCCCGCGGTGAATCCGTCCCAGGCCGTCACGGGAATGTCGGCCACTGCAGCGGTCATGGTCCTTGCCTCCTCGCTCGCGGTGCCGGTCACCGGGCACTGTCAGGATCGCGCCATGCCACCGGGTGGACTAGACCAGTCCGACCCGGTCACACCGGGCCCAACGGCCCTGGCGAACGGCGGAGCGCCGGAGCTGTCACTGCCCGGCCAGGGTCGATCGATCGCCGCGGACGGGGCCCTTCGACCCTGGTCGCCGCAGGCGGGTCGCCGCTTCGGTGGACAGCGAGGACACCGGCTGAAAAGCCACGACACTTCGGAGGGCGACATGAGGATCGGCATCAACGGATTCGGCCGGGTGGGCAGGGTCTTCCTGCGGATCGCCGCCGAGCGCGGGCTGGAGGTGGTGGCGGTCAACGACGCCGCCGACCCCGCGACCACGGCCCACCTGTTCGCACACGACTCCACCTACGGCCGGCCCGCCGCCGAGGTGGCCTACGAGGACGGCACGCTGCTCGTCGACGGTCGCAAGATCCTGATGACCCGGCACACCGAACCCGAACGCCTGCCCTGGGGCGAGCTCGGCGTGGATCTGGTCATCGAGTCCACCGGACGGTTCCGCACCCGCGAGCAGGCCGCCGCGCACCTGACCGCCGGCGCCGGCAAGGTCCTGATGTCCGCCCCGGCCAAGGGACCGGTGGACGCGACCATCGTGATGGGGATCAACCAGGAGTTCTACGATCCCCAAGAGCACGACGTGGTCTCCAACGCCTCGTGCACCACCAACTGCGTCGCCCCCATGGTCGACGTCCTGCACCGGCACTTCGGCCTGGTCCACGGCTTCATGACCACCGTCCACGCCTACACCGGCGACCAGCGCCTGCTGGACGCCCCGCACAAGGACCTGCGCCGGGCCCGCTCCGCGGCCGGCAACATCATCCCGACCACCACCGGCGCCGCCAGGACCGTCGGCCTGGTCATCCCGGAGGTCGCCGGGCTGCTGGACGGTGTCGCCGTCCGCGTGCCGGTCCCCACCGGATCGCTGGTGGACCTGGCCGCCGTGCTGCGCCGGCCGGCCGGTGCCGAAGAAGTCAACGCGGCGTTCCAGCAGGAGTCGCAAGACCGGCTGCGCGGGGTGCTGCGCATCGCCGAGCAGGGGTTCGTCTCCAGCGACGTCGTCGGCGACCCGGCCTCGTGCGTGTTCGACGCGCCGCTCACCCAGGCCCAGGGCGACCTGGTGAAGGTCTTCGGCTGGTACGACAACGAGTGGGGCTACTGCGCCCGGCTCGCCGACCTGGCCCAGTACATGGGAGACCGGCTCGGGTAGTGCCCGGTCCCGGCACCGGACCGGACATCCGGCCCGATCCGGGACCTTCGGCTCTGTCGTAACCCCTGGCCGCCCCGAAAGCTGGTTCTGGGGCCACCACTGACTTGCGACTGATCAGAGCCCGTCATGAGAACCACTGTCGTCGTCGGCTACGACCGCACCCTGCCCAGTGGCAGAGCTCTCCTGGAAGCCGGCCGCGAGGCCGCGTACCGGGACGCCGATGTCACCGTCGTCCATGTTCGCCGTCCGGATACGGCTGCCCGCGGAACGGGTGCGGCCGAACGCGAGGCGTCAGCCCCCATCGCGTCTTTCGGCGCCGGAGTTCTGCGGCACCGCTATCCAGGCCTGACGGCGCCCGAACCCCGCGCCGGGGCCCGGGCCGCGCTCGACCAGATCCTGGCCGAACGGCAGGAGCGCTGCGTACGGGTCCGGGCCGACGGCGAGGTCGTCGCCGGATCGCCGCCCTCGGTGCTGACCGCCGCGGCCGCCTGCGCCGACCTGGTCGTCGCCGGTGCCCGCCGGCGCCACAGTGGGCACTGCGCCGAGCGCTACAGAGTGCGGATCGGACCAGTGGCCCAGGCCCTTCCGCGCGGTGCGGCATGCCCGGTGATCATCGTGCCCCACTCCTGAGCCGCAGGGCGCCCGACCGGCGGCGCCCCCGTCGCGAAAGGACGAGATCATGAGACCCAGCATCGTCGTCGGCTACGACCAGATGCCGCAGACCCTGCTCGCGCTGGACGAGGCAGCCGCCGAAGCCGACCGGCGCGCGGGTGTGCTGACCGTCGTGCACGCCTTCCAGCGGGCGACGTGGGCGGCCAGACCCGGCACGGAACCGATCTCCGCGGAAACGGCGCACGCCGGCGCGCGGCGGATCGCCGAACGGGGCGCCGACCACGTCCGCTCCCGCCATCCCGGCCTGGAAGTCCGGACGCTCGCGGCGGAGGGCTCCACCGCGACGGTCCTCACCGAGGCCGCGCGCGACGCCGATCTGCTGGTGGTCGGATGCCACGGGCACGTCGCCGGACTCGTGCTCGGCTCCGTGACCGCCCGCGTGGCGACCCGCCCCGGCCGCCCGACCATGATCGTCCGTGGTGGCCGGCACGAACCGCGGGGAACCGTTCTGGCGGCCGTCGACATCGACGAGCCCGCCGACAGAATACTGGCCTTCGCGTTCGACGACGCCCGCCTCCGTCGAACCGGGCTGAAGGCGATCAGCGTCCGGGAATCCTTCTGGCCCCGCACCTACGCCGGCGACACCGGCGGGCTGCGGGCGGCCTCGATCCAGGGCGAGGACAACGCGGACCTGACCCTGCAGGACCTGCTCAGGCCCTGGCAGGCCGAATACCCCGAGGTCCACGTGCGGCGCGAACTCGCCGACGGCCCGGCGGCCACGATCCTCATCGCCGCCTCCTCGCACGCCGACGTCATCGTCGCCGGAGCCCACCACCACAGCACGCAGGGCCGGCCCACCGGGGACGCACACCTGGGACCGACCATCCACCCGCTGCTCCTGCGGACCGACTGTCCGGTCGTGATCGTGCCCCACAGCCCGGTCCGCGCCGGACCCCGCTCGGCCCGGCAGCCCTCCGCCGACCGGCACGCACCGGCCCGCTAGATATATCGACCACGAGCGCTGTTCGGCCGGATTGGCAGAGCACTGATTACTTCCGGAGCCGCGATGGTTGGGTGATCGGCGCCTTCAGCTCAGCGGCACCACGGCGACCGGGCACGCGGAGTAATGCAGCACCGTGTGCGTGACCGGGCCGATCTGCATCCCGTGGCCTTCGCCGTGCCGCCGGGCGCCGGTGACGAGCACGTCGGCCCGGTGCGAGGCCTCGATCAGGAGCCGGCCGGCCGAGCCGGTGGCGACCTGGTGGAACGGCTGGACCTCGGGGTGCCGGCGCTGGGCGGAGTGGATGAGCGCGGAGAGCCGGTCCTCGCGTTCGCGCTCGATGGCCGCGATGTCGTCGGCGATGCCCGGGTCCTGCTGGCCGTAGGCAAGGATCCAGGGCTCGTCCCAGACGTGGATCACGGTGAGCCGGGCCTGGCGTCGGGAAGCCTCCAGGAACGCGAACTCCAGGACGGCTTCGCAGGGTTCGTCGATGTCCACCGCCGCCACGACCCGGGAGTGGTCGGCGTCGGTCTCGCCGCGGACCACCAGCACCGGGCAGCAGGCGTCGGCCACGGTACGCATCGCGGTCGAGCCCACTTGCAGATCGCTGAAGCCGCCCTTGCCACGACTGCCGACGACCAGCAGTTCGGCACCGTGGGCGGCCTGTGCCTGGAGCTTGCCGGCCGAACCCACCAGGGCGTAGGGCCTCACCCGGAGCCCGGGACGACGCTTGGCGACGCTGTCGGCCCCGTGCTGCGCGACTGCCTCGGCGGTCTTGCGCGCGGCGTCCTGCGAGTCCGCCGGCGGCACGGGCGAGCCGGAAACCACCGGCCGCTGGAAGGTGGTGACGACGTTCAGGTCCGCACCGCGCATCGCCGCCTCACGGGCCGCCTCGGCCAGCGCGACGTCGCTGTGCGGGGTCTGGTCGTAGCCGACGACGACGGTGCTGTTCATCATTCCTCCACCAGGGCTGAAGCCTGCGCGGCACTCGCGCCGCTCCCACCGTCGCGGCTGCGGCGACGGCGTCCCAGGGTCCGAAGTCCCGGTCAGGTCAGGCCGATCGACCGCTTCGCGGCCCCGCCCGGCTGTACGACCCTTGGAAGAGAGGAAACCACGCAAAAAGGACACCGCCATGAGCACCGTCATCGACACCCCGGCCACACCCCCACGCGTCTCCGTCGGCAGCGAGCACAGCCAGGACGCCTATCGGGACGTCCTGCTCGCGGTGCAACGCGCCCTGGCCGCGAACTGGGACGACGACCAGCCGCGCATCGCGGTGGTCGAGCGCAACGGGATCTCGACCGTCTACGTGAGCACCATCCAGACCGTGGGATCCGGGGCCCGCCTGGACATCCGTGGCGCGGTCCGGGCCGCCCTGGCTCCGTACTCGCCCCTCGCGCCCTACACCAGTGTCATCTTCCTTCGGCGCGGCGCACCCTAGAACTCGATCCCCCCGGTCGCCGAAGACAGGACCTTCGGCCCGCCCTGACCGCTCACGGAAGCCCTAATCTCTCCAGGAGGACACCGGAGCGGGCCTGCGGGAGGCGGATTCATGAACGGCAGCAAGATCGGCGTGTTCCTGCTGGACGACCACCAGGTCGTACGGCGGGGGTTGAAGGACATGCTGGAGGACGAGCCGGACTTCGAGGTCGTCGGCGAGGGCGCCACCGCCGCCGAGGCTCTGGCCCGGGTCCCAGCACTGCGGCCCCGGGTCGCGGTCCTGGACGTGCGGCTGCCGGACGGCGACGGCGTCACCGTCTGCCGCGAACTGCGCTCGAAGCTGCCGGAGCTGTCGTGCCTGATGCTGACGTCCTTCGCCGACGAGGAGGCGCTGTTCGACGCCATCATGGCCGGCGCCTCCGGCTACCTGCTCAAGCAGACCCTCGGGCCGGACCTGGTGTCGGCGGTGCGGACGGTGGCCGGCGGCGAATCGCTGCTGGACCCCAGGCTCGCGGCCAAGGTGATGGCCAAACTGCGGGCCGCCGACGAGAAGAAGGACCCGCTGGCGCAGCTGACCGCACAGGAGCACAAAGTCCTGGACCTGATCGGCGAGGGCCTGACCAACCGGCAGATCGCCGAGCGGATGTTCCTGGCCGAGAAGACCGTGAAGAACTACGTCTCCGCGCTGTTGGCCAAACTCGGTCTGACCCGGCGGGTCCAGGCCGCGGTGATGGTGTCCGAGATCAAGTCCGGACAGACTCGCCGCCAGTGAGGGCGCGGCGCAAGGCACCGCGCCCCGACATCAGGCCTCCAGTGGCACCCGCCACACCAGAACGGTGCCGCCGTTCTCACCCGGTCCGGCCGTGAACTCTCCCCCCAAGGCCGCGGCCCGCTCCGCGAGGTTGGCCAGGCCACTGCGCCGTCCGGCGTCCGGCATCCCGCAGCCGTCGTCGGCGACACGCAGCACCAGATAGCCGTCGGTGGTCGCCACGTCCACATCGACCCGCGAGGCCTTCGCGTGCCGCGCCACATTCGACAAGGCTTCGCGGGTGACCGCCAGGGCGTGGTCGACGGCCTCGTCCGAGACCTCGAAGTCGACCGGCCCGGTGAACCGCACCGCCGGGCTGAAGCCCAGCGCTTCCACCGAGTCCTGACACACTTGCAACACCTGGGCCCGCAGCCCGGGGGCCTCGTCGCTGGTCGCGTGCTCGGAAAGCGCGAAGATGGTCGAGCGGATCACCTTGATGGTGTCGTC
>NZ_JBGCCP010000061.1:0-33201 GCF_041262705.1 Catenulispora sp. MAP12-49
AACCGGGCGCAGTGCCGAGGTCGCATGGCATCACAATTCGTCACACACTGTTGAGTTCTCAAGAAACAGACGCCCGAACCACTCGTCTCAGAACTTTCGTTCCGATCGGCTGCGACCCGGCGTTGTCAGGTCTTGCTGTTTTTCTTTTGTCTTGCTTCGCTTTAGATCTTAGCAGATCCTCTGCGTTCTTCGCAATTTCAGCTATTCGCTTTATTGCGATTGCCGGTTCGGGATTCTTTTTCGAACCCTTGCCCCGGCGGCTTGGTTACTCTAGCATGGTTTCTTTGGGCTCTCGCCCGCCACTCCCGCTTGACAGCAACCCGTCCAACTTACGTTCCCCGAACAGGCGTGTCAACCCGAAGGCCGTTGCCGGTTCATGGAGGGGAACTCCGTAAGTATGGCACACGTCTGAGGCCGCATCCCAATCGGCGGTGTCTACCCATCACTCAGAGGGCTGAAACCATCGGTTCGCTGATCGGACGGCGACCGGGAGACTAAGCCCTCGTGGGTACCACGTCGGCCCTGTCCGCCCTGCTCACGTCGCCTGTCTCGCCGCGTAGCGCGGCCCTGCGGCCGACGTAGAACACGTACACGAGGAACAGCGTCTCGGCCGTGAAGCCGATCGTCAGGCGCACCGGCGCGGATGTGTGCCCGGTCACGAACCCCTCGATCGAGCCGGACACCAACAGCACACATGCCAGTCCCAGCGCCATCGTCCCGAGGACCCGTCCCTGCTCCCCCAGCGCCTCACCCCGGGTCCGCGGCCCCGGCGAGAGGAGCGTCCACGCGATCCGCATTCCGCAACCGCCGGCCACGAAGACCGCGCTGAGTTCCAGCATTCCGTGCGGGGCCACGAGCGACAGGAATGTGCCGAAGCGGCCGTGCGCCGCCATGAAGCCGCCGTCGACGGCCAGGTTCGCCGTGTTCATGTACATGGCGACGAAGGGGAAGACCAGAGTCACTCCCCCGAACAAAGCCAGCGCGGACACCCAGGCGTTGTTCACCCATACCTTGAAGCCGAACGAGCCCGGACTGAACTCCGTGTAGTACGTCTCGAACTGACCGCCGGGGCGGAAGACCCCGTTCACGAGATCGGGAGAAGCCAACTCCCCCTGTACCCGGGGATTCACCGCGATGTACCAGCCCATGAAGAACGCGGCGACCAGTGACACCACCGCAGTGGCGATCCACCAGCGTCGCGCTCTATAGAGCGCAGCGGGAAAGCCGTCCGTGAAGAAGTACAGGAACTCTCTCCACGCCGGAACCCGCGGCCCGGCGATGGCACCGCGAGCTGTCGCCAAGAGGGACGACAGATGGCCGACCACTACAGCGTCCGGCGCCACGGACCTCACTACAGACAAGTGCGTGGCGACGTTCTGGTAGAGCGCCACCAGTTCGTCCGCTTCGGCGCCGTCCAGAGCGCGGCTCCGGTTCGACAACTGCGCGAGACGGGACCACTCCCCACGATGCGCCGCCGCGTATGCGTCGATGTCCACGTCGCAAGCCCCGCCTCTGTGAGAACTCTCCAGTGAGAAACTGTGCGCCCACGGTATGAGCGGTCTACGGTTGCCGCAACAACGTCAGCGGCCCGGAGTGGAGACAACGACCTTGAGCGATCTGGTCATCGGCGAGGGCGTGGCCCTGGATCTCCGGCTCGCCAAGCTGCCGAGCCGGGCGCTGGCCCGGCTCCTGGACCTGCTCGTCCAGGCCGGCCTGCTGGGCGTGCTCGCCGCGGTGCTCGGCATCGTGGCATCGGCCGGCACTGTCGACGACGCCGTGATGGCCGGCCTGATGATCGTCATGACGGTCGCGGTGGTGGTCGGGTATCCGGCGCTGCTGGAGACGGTGACCCGCGGCCGCACCCTGGGCAAGATGGCGCTGGGGCTGCGCGTCGTGCGGACCGACGGCGGCCCCGTGCGGTTCCGGCACGCTCTGGTCCGCGCGCTCACAGGGATCTTCGACTTGTACGCCACCGTCGGTGTGCTGGCGGTGGTCACCTCGTTCTGTTCCAAGCAGGGCCGCCGCACCGGCGACTGGCTGGCCGGGACGGTCGTCGTCCGCGACCGGGCCCCCGACGCCGGCGTGAGCGCCCCCGGGATGGCGGCGCTGGCGATGCCGTATCCATTGCTCGGCTGGGCCCAACAGTTGGACCTGTCCGCGCTGCCGGACGACGTCGCCCTGTCCGCGCGCCAGTACCTGACCCGCATGAACGAGATGCGGACGGACGTCGCCGCGCGCATGGGGCACGAGTTGGCGACCGAAGTCATGCGGTACGTCGCGCTCCCCCCGGCCGGGACGCCGCCGTGGGCCTACCTGGCGGCGATCACCGCCGAGCGGCGGGTACGGCAGATGCGGTCCGTGGAGCGGGCGCAGTGGGAAGCGTGGGCGCGGGGTCCCGGTCAGACTCCGGTCTACGCGGAAACGGCGGCTCCGCCCGCATGGCAGGGGGCTGCGGGAGGCGGGCAGCTGCCGACGATGCCGGTGGCTCCGCAGGTGCAGGACCGGGTACCGGACAGCGTGCCCGAGCCGGCCGCTCAAGCAGAAGCCGAGGACCGCGTCGACGGGTTCAAGCCGCCGGTCTAGCCGCTTCAAGCCGCTTCAAGCCACGCCTACGCGCACAGCCCTTAAAACGCCGAGGCCCGGCTCCGCTAAGCGGAGCCGGGCCTCGAACGCGTATCTCAGTACCGGTAGTGCTCCGGCTTGTACGGTCCCTCGACCGCCACGCCGATGTAAGCGGCCTGCTCCGGCGACAGCTTCGTCAGCCGCACGCCGAGCGCGTCCAGGTGCAGACGCGCCACCTTCTCGTCCAGGTGCTTGGGCAGCACGTAGACGCCGATCGGGTAGTCCGCGGTCTTCGTGAACAGCTCGATCTGCGCGATCACCTGGTTGGTGAACGAGTTCGACATCACGAAGCTGGGGTGGCCGGTGGCGTTGCCCAGGTTCAGCAGCCGGCCCTCGGACAGGACGATGATCGTCTTGCCGTCGGGGAACTTCCAGGTGTGGACCTGCGGCTTGACCTCGACCTTGTCGATGCCCGGGATCTTGGCCAGGCCGGCCATGTCGATCTCGTTGTCGAAGTGGCCGATGTTGCCGACGATCGCCTGGTGCTTCATCGCGGCCATGTCGGCGGCCATGATGATGTCCTTGTTGCCGGTCGCGGTGACGAAGATGTCCCCGATGCCGACCACGTCCTGGAGCGTCGCCACCTGGAAGCCGTCCATCGCCGCCTGCAGGGCGCAGATCGGATCGACCTCGGTGATGATCACCCGGGCGCCCTGGCCGCGCAGCGACTCCGCGCAGCCCTTGCCCACGTCGCCGTAGCCGCACACGACCGCGACCTTGCCGCCGATCAGCACGTCGGTGGCGCGGTTGATACCGTCGACCAGCGAGTGGCGGCAGCCGTACTTGTTGTCGAACTTGCTCTTGGTGACCGAGTCGTTGACGTTGATCGCCGGGAAGAGCAGCGAGCCCTCCTTGGCCATCTCGTACAGCCGGTGCACGCCGGTGGTGGTCTCCTCGGTGACGCCCTTGATGCGCTCGCCGATGGCGGTCCAGCGGTTGCCGTCCTCGCTCAGCGAGCGGCGCAGCAGCGCCAGGAAGACCTGCCACTCCTCGCTGTCGCCGGCCGAGTCCGCCGGCACCGCGCCGGCCTTCTCGAACTCGGTGCCCTTGTGGACCAGCATCGTGGCGTCGCCGCCGTCGTCCAGGATCATGTTCGGACCGGTGTTGCCGTCGCCGGAGTCCGGCCAGCGCAGCATCTTGTCCGTGCACCACCAGTACTCCTCCAGCGTCTCGCCCTTCCAGGCGAAGACCGGGACGCCGGCCGGAGCGTCCGGCGTGCCCTGGCCGACCACGATCGCCGCCGCGGCGTGATCCTGGGTGGAGAAGATGTTGCAGGAGGCCCAGCGCACCTCGGCGCCGAGCGCCGCGAGGGTCTCGATGAGGACCGCGGTCTGCACCGTCATGTGCAGCGAGCCCGAGATGCGCGCCCCGCGCAGCGGCTGCGCTTCCGCGTACTCGGCGCGGATCGCCATCAGGCCGGGCATCTCGTGCTCGGCCAGGGTGATCTCCTTGCGGCCGAATTCGGCCAGGGACAGGTCAGCGACCTTGTAGTCGCTCGGAGTGAGGACGCTCACGGCGTTTCTCCTGTTTCGTCGGCTGACGTTGCGTTTATGAATGTAGCGGTTCGCGGGCCCTACAGCTCACGCAGCCTTGCTGGCCTCGTCGATCAGCAGGACCGGGATGCCGTCGCGGACCGGGTACACCAGCGCGCACTCCGAGTTGGTGCACGCCAGCGCCGAGGCCGACTCCTCCTCGCGCAGCGGCGCGTGGCACTTCGGGCAGGCAAGGATCTCCAGCAGGGAGGGCTCGATCACGGGAGGGCTCCAATCGGGTCGGTGGTGGGGTGGTCGGCGCCGGGCGCCGGACGCTCAGGCGCGGATGATGCCGAGTACCTCGTCGCGCAGCGCGGCCACCGCGCCGTCGTCGGCGGCCTCGATGTTCAGGCGCAGCAGCGGCTCGGTGTTCGACGGCCGCACGTTGAACCACCAGTCCTCGCCGGTGACGGTGAGCCCGTCGAGCTCGTCCACGGTGACGCCGGGCCGGCTCTCGAACGCCGCCCGGACCGCGGCCGCGCGGCCGGCCTGGTCGGCGACCTCGCTGTTGATCTCGCCGGAGGCCGCGTAGCGGGTGTAGTCCGCGGCCAGCTCCGACAGCGGGGCCTGCTGCCCGCCGAGCGCGGCCAGCACGTGCATCGCGGCCAGCATGCCGGTGTCGGCCTTCCAGAAGTCCTGGAAGTAGTAGTGCGCCGAGTGCTCGCCGCCGAAGACCGCGCCGGTCTTGGCCATCTCCTGCTTGATGAAGGAGTGTCCGACCCGGGTGCGGACCGGCACGCCGCCGTGCTCGCGCACGATCTCGGGCACCGCCGCGGAGGTGATCAGGTTGTGGATGATCGTGGCGCCGGGGTGCTTGGCCAGTTCGCGGGCCGCGACCAGGGCGGTGATCGTGGACGGCGAGACCGGCTCGCCGCGCTCGTCGACCACGAAGCAGCGGTCGGCGTCGCCGTCGAAGGCCAGGCCCAGGTCGGCCCCGTGCTCGACCACCGCACGCTGGAGGTCGACCAGGTTCTTCGGGTCCAGCGGGTTGGCCTCGTGGTTCGGGAAGGTGCCGTCGAGCTCGAAGTAGAGGTCGAAGACCTCCAACGGCAGGCCCGCGAAGACCGTGGGGACCGTGTAGCCGCCCATGCCGTTGGCCGCGTCGACGACCACCTTCAGCGGACGGATCGCCGACAGGTCCACCAGCTTGTTGAGGTACGCGGCGTAGTCGTCGAGCATCGCGCGCTGCGTGACCGTGCCGGTCTTGTCCGCCGGCGGCAGGGGCGTGCCGTCGATGATCGCCTGCGCGGCCTGCCGGATCTCCACCAGGCCGGACTCCTGGCCGACCGGCGCCGCACCGGCCTTGCACATCTTGATGCCGTTGTACTTGGCCGGGTTGTGGCTCGCCGTGAACATCGCGCCGGGCATGTCCAGGGCGCCGGAGGCGAAGTAGAGCAGGTCGGTGGAGGCCAGGCCGATCTCCACCACGTCCACACCCCGGGAGGCGGCGCCGCGGGCGAAGGCCGCGGCCAGGTCCGGGGAGCTGGGGCGCATGTCGTGCCCGACGACCACGGAGGGGGCGCCGACGAAATCGGCGAACGCCGCGCCCAGCGCCTCGGTGTCGGTCTCGTCGAGCTGGTCCGGTACGACCCCTCGTACGTCGTATGCCTTGACGATCTGTGACAAGTCGTGCCCGGCCACTGGCTCCCGCCTTCGGTTCTGGTCTCGTACGTGCGGCTGCTTGCGGCGTCGAGCCTATCCCGGGCGGCCGGTCGCGGTGGTGCGACGGTCGCGGGAGGACCCACCCGGACGACCCGAATGAGGACGTAGGGCGTGCCAGTGTTCCATCCGCGCCGGCAAGCGCTAATCTCCACCAAGTGAGCCCAGCCCGCAGATGTTCGCGAACCGCGTGTAGCCGTCCGGCCGTCGCGACGCTCACGTACGTGTACGCGGACTCCACCGCCGTCCTCGGCCCTTTGGCCGCCTACATCGAGCCGCACAGCTACGACCTGTGCGCCGAGCACTCGACCCGGCTGACCGCCCCGCGGGGGTGGGCCGTGCTGCGGTTGACCGCGCCCGACCCGGGACCCTCCCAGCCCTCGTCGGACGATCTGGAAGCCCTGGCCAACGCGGTACGGGAAGCCGCTCGCGGGCCGCGTGGGGAGCGCGGGGCCCGAGGGGAACGCGGGGACGACGGGGACGGTGCGGTTCTCTCGCGCGCCCGGGGACACCTGCGCGCCCTGCCCGATCCCGAGCACTGAACCGGCTCTGAGCCGCCACGGCGGCGAAAGCCGAGGTCACGGCGTAGCCGGCACGACACGCCGGGAATGACTGTCGCCGAGGGACGGATCGCCGGTTACGCTCGACGCGTGCCCATCACTGCCTCGATCAGGTCGGGGGCCGGTCAGGAGCCGCGCCGCCGGAAACACACGCGTGACCGGCGGGGGCGTGGCCTGCGCGGCCCGCTGGCCCCTCCGCAGGTCCCGCTGGCCTTGACGCGCGCGGAGCAGTTCGACGAGCTGGTCCTGGACGCCGTGGAGCGTCTGGAGCGCCGCTGGCCGCGGCTGGCCGAGGTGGAGCTGGCGGTGGAGGAGGTCCCGCCGGCCGACACCGAGAACTGGAGCGACGAGGCCGTACCCCTGGGCCGGGTGATCGCCGACCGTCCCGGCGAGCCGGTGCGGATCGTGGTGTACCGGCGGCCGGTGGAGGCCCGGGCGGCCGGGCGGCCGGAGCTGGCGGACCTGGTCTACGAAGTGGTCGTGGAGCAGGTCGCTGAGATGCTCGGCATGGAGCCCGACGAAGTGGACGAGGGACGGGACGCGGACGACTGACAAGTCAGCCGTCCGCTTTTCCCTATATATAAGGAGTAGTTCCTTATATATGCCGTCTCAGCGTGCGACCGCACCAGACAGGTCGGGCGCGACCGGCGGCACCGCCGCCGACAACCGCGCGTCCTGCAGCACCTCCGCGGTGACCTGCATGCCCCCCTTGCCCGGCAGGTCCGACAGGATGCGGGCGCCGTACACCGGATCGGACCCCGGCTGGGGCTGGACGACCGTGGTGAACCAGGCCGTGGCCTTCGGCGTGTAGGCGACCGTGCTGTTCGCCGGGATCTGCACCGAGTCCACGGCGGCCTTGCCGTCCGCGCCGATGGTCGTGACCTGGACCGTCGACCCCTTGGTCCCGGTGCTGGTCAGGATCAGCGTGCTCTTGGCCGCGCCGCCGACGTTGCTGTCGGCGACGATCGCCTGGTTGGCGACCGGCGGGGTCGGGGCCAGGTAGGCGGTGTCCAGCGTGTTGCTCTTCTGGTCGGACTCGACCAGCCGGACGCCGCTGACGAACGAGCCGCCGCTGCCGACGATCTGCAGCGCCGCCGACTCGGTCTTGTCCCGGTCGTCGGGGAGCATGTTCAGTATGACCGTCTTGCCCGGGTCGATGTTCAAGGGGCTGTCGCGCTTGGTGTAGCCCTTGCCCGGGTCCTGGGTCTGCCCCGACAGCTCGAACCTGCCGCTCTTGCCGTACCAGTAGACGTGGTCGATGCTGACCGGCACGTCGCTGGTCGCGGTGATGACGAGGTCGAACTTCGTCAGGGCGTCCCCCGGAGCGGGGATGCCCGGGATGGTCTGCGTCGTCTGGGCGGCCTCGGCCGGCGTCTGGGCCGGGATGAAGTCCAGGCCCCGGCCGGTCTTGACGTCGCTCTGCTGCGGCTTGTCGATGTCCAGCACCTGGGCCGCGACCCGGCCCTCGGTTGTCGTGACGTGCACGCTGGCCACCGCGCTGGACTGCGCGGCGGTGCCCAGCACGGTGCTGAGCAGGATCGAGTCCGAGGCCTTGGGCAGCACGGTGATGTCGTGGCCGACCGTGCCGGTGTCGATCTTGCCGTCCTGGCCGAAGAACGTCAGGTTGACGGTCGCCGGGGCGCTGTCGGTGTTCGCCAGGTACAGGTAGGAGTCACGGTCGGCGGTGCCCACCGAGACCCCGGCGAACCAGAAGTCGGTGCTCGGGGCCGTGCACGGCGTGGCGGCCATGCCGCGCTGCAGGCCGCTGTCGCTGCGGATCACCTCGTCGGAGGTGAAGCCGGGGGCGTAGGAGCCGGTGGCCTGGAAGACCAGCGGCACCGAGCTCGGCAGGCCGGCGGCGTCGCTGATGCTGTTGAACTGCGTGATCGCCGGGGAGGTCGAGCGGGCACCGGGGGTCCCGATCTTCATCGAGGCGAAGGGTTTGCCGTCGACGTACTGCGCACCGGCACCGTCGGTCGCGGTGGCGGCGTTGCCGGAGGGCGTGAACGCCGTGAAGGTCGTCGAGGTGTCCGGCGGGGCGCCGATCTCACCCTGGCAGACCGACGTGGCGCTGCCGATCGGCAGGGTGCGCGAGGTCTGCTCGCTGATCGCGGACTTGTCCTGGTTCCGGGTCGAGAAGCCGTAGCCGAGGCCGGCCAGCAGGACCACCGCGACCACGCCGAGGGCCCCGAAGGTGGAGATCGGCGAGGTGCGGGTCTTGGCCAGGGCGCGGCCCCGGGGGGCGCCGGACGGGCCGGCTCCGGCGGAGCCGGTCGGGCGCACGGGGCGCTGCGGGCGGTCGCCGGCGCCGGGGCGCGCGGGACGGGTCGGCCGGCTCATCGGTGGCCTCCCTGCCGGTAGTCGTCGGTCTCGAAGTCGGGGCGCTCGTATTCGCCGGTGCCGGGGCGCAGGTAGCCGCCGTAGGCTTCGGGGTTCTCGTACTCGCCGCTGTATTCGGCGGCGCCGTACTCGTGGCCGCCGTACTCGTACGCTTCAGGGTGCTGCTGCGCATAGGGATCCGGCTGCTGCTGCGCATATGCGTCGGGCTGCTGTGCGTACGGATCCTGTTGGTACTGCTGTGCGTACGGATCCTGTTGCGCGTACTGCCCTTGCTGGTACTGCTCTTGGGGGTATTGCTCCTGCTGGTACTGCTCTTGGGGATACTGCTCCTGCTGGTACTGCTGCTCTTGCGGGTACTGCTCCTGCTGGTACTGCTGCTCTTGCGGGTACTGCTCCTGCTGGTACTGGTACTGGTCGTGCCCGCCCTCGTATTCGTTCTGATACGAGGGATAGTCCGCCTCGGCCTGAACCACGGGTTCCGGCTCGGGCTCGGGCTCCTGCTCGCGGCTGTGCTGGCCGGGCAGGCTCGGCGGGACGTACTCGTCGGCCTCCGCGGCCGCGCCCCGGTTCTCCGCACGGCCGCCGGTCGGCAGCGCCATGATCAGCGCGAAAAGGAAGATCAGGCCCTCGGCGACCAGCCACACGGTGCGTGACATGTCCGAGTAGGAGACCGTCACCGTGCCGCCGGCGGCCGGCAGCAGGAAGCCCTGCGCCCAGCCGTCGACCGTGACCCGCGGCAGGTCGGCCCCGTTCATCCGCGCCGACCAGTTGCTGTCCGCGTCCTCGGCGAGCACCAGCTGGCGGCCGTCCTGGCCGGCGGCCACGGTCGCCTTCACGGTGCGCTCGTCGGCGCTGGTCTGCTGCAGCGCCTTGGGGTCGGTGGTGCCGGGGCCGCGCAGCGAGAGCCGGGAGGCCGGGTTGGAGATCATCCAGAGGTTGACGCCCTGGATCTGCGACTGCCGGTCCAGGCCGGGGGTCGCGTCCAGGATGTGGACGTAGTCCGGGGCCAGGGTCTTCATGCCCACCACGTAGCGGACGCCCAGCGAGGCCAGCCCCTGCAGCTCGCCGCCGCCGGAGTCCGAGAGCAGGCCGCCGACCAGGGTGTTGATCCGCGCGGCGTCGGCCGCCGGGACCTGGTAGTCGGCGTCGCCGAGGCTGGCGCCGTTGTCCCGGACGATGCCGTAGCCGATCACGGTCTGCGCGCCGGAGCCCAGGATCAGGGCCCGCGGCTGGTCGGGCATCTGGGACTGCACCGAGACCACGGCCGGGCGGAAGTCCGCGGTGGCGCGCTGGACGGGCCCCGCGACGCCGTGGGTGACCCACCAGGCCGCCGCGGCGACCGGGGTGGCGACCGCGGCCAGCGTCACCACCAGCGCGGCCGGCTGGCGCCAGCTGACCTGCGAGGCATGGAAGTAGTCGCGCGCGCCCTCGGCGCCGATCACCGCGGCCACGATCAGGCCGAAGCCGATCGCCGCGGTCGGCACGCCGCTCCAGGGCTGCTGCGGCAGGCCGCCGGCCAGGCCGGTCGGGTGCACCTGGAGCGCCAGCAGGCCGGCGGCGAAGCCGGCCAGCGCCAGTGTCCAGCCGGCGAAGCTCAGGCGGCGGCGCGGACCGCTGCGCAGCAGGCTGGCCAGGCCCGCCAGGAACAGGCCGCCGGTGAACCAGTACGTGTAGGTGCCCGGACCGCCGGGGTTGGCCAGCAGCAGGTGCGTGGGGTCCGGCTGTGTACCGGGAACCGGCGCCAGGCCGGGCTCCAGCAGGAACGCCGCCGGGTGCTTCACCAGCTGCAGCGACCACGGCATGAGCACCGCGATCGGCGTCACCAGCAGGATCGCCAGCCGGACCAGCACGGTGGCGAAGTCCGCGGTGGAGCGCCAGAACACGGTCAGCGTGGCGCCGGCGGCGAGCGCCACGGCCAGCACCCAGATGATCGGGGCGAACGCCATGGCGACGGCGATCGCGAACGCGGCCGGCCAGGCGGCGCGCACAGAGCCCTTACGCCCCGGTCCCCCTATGGCGAGCAGCACTCCGGAAGCCACCAGAGGCAGCAGCGTGATGCCGACCGCCGAGCCCAGCCGGCCGCCGGAGATCGCTCCGGTCACCGCGGGCAGCAGCGCGTAGGCGGCGGCTCCCCAGACCCGCATGGCACTGGAGGAGACGGTGCGCTTGAGCACCGCGTAAGCGGTCAGTCCGGACAGCGGCACGGAACCGAGCAGCAGGACCGTCACCGCCAGGCTGGCGTGACCGAACAGCAGGGTGCCGACCAGGGCCACGACCGCCAGATACGGCGGCGCCGGGGAGGTGGAGCCGGTGGCCACGCCGTGCCAGGGAGCCAGGAAGTCGTGCCAGAGGTCGGAGGCCCCGTTGGGCGCCGGCAGCAGCACGCCGCCCATCAGGCGGCCGCCGGTCAGCAGGTTCCGGGCGGACACCATCATCACGACGGTCAGGGCCAGCCACACGAAGTTGCCGGGCATCCGGACCGCGCGGATCAGCCAGGGCGTCCCGGAGTCGAAGGACTCGGCCTCCTCGGAGACCGGGCCGCTCTCGATCGAGCCGCCGGTGGCCTCGTCCTCGCGCTGGTTCCGGGACCGGAAGCCCTCGAAGGCGTCCTCGAAGGTGTGGCGGAAGACCTGCAGCCGCGAGGGGAACAGTCCGGAGAGGTCCACCGGGCTCTGCGCCCGCGTGCGCGCCCGCGCACGCCGGGCGCGCACGATGCGGTCCAGGCGGCCGGCGTACGCCAGGGCGGCCAGGACCTCGTCCGCGGCCATCAGCGGGGCCTTGTTGAGCACCAGGCCGATCGCGCGCAGCAGCGACCAGAAGAACAGGCGCAGGAACGTCAGTATCGGGAAGCGGCCGGCGTGGTTGACGGTGACCGCGTACAGCGCGTGCTGGCGGTCCTCGAAGTGCGGCCGCGAGACGCCGGCGCTGATCCGCCGCTCGCCGCGGGCGGCCGCCTCAGCGTGCCAGAGCACCGCCTTGGGCGCGGTGAGCACCTCGTAGCCGGCGTTGTTCGCGCGCCAGCAGAAGTCCAGGTCGTCCCGGAACATCGGGATGGCGCGGTCGAAGCCGCGCAGCCGGTCCCAGACCTCGCGCCGGATGAGCATGCCGGCGCTGGACACCGAGAGCACCGGGGTCGGCTCGGCGTGCTGGCCCTGGTCGTGCTCGCCGTCCTCCAGGCCGGTCCAGCGGCGGCCGTCGGCGGTGACCGTGACGCCGACCTCGAGCAGCTGCTCGCGGTCGACCCAGCCGCGGATCTTGGGGCCGATGACGCCGGCGGCGGGGTTGCGGTCCCCCACCTCCAGCAGCCGCAGCAGGGCGTCGGGGGCGGGCTCGGAGTCGTCGTGCAGCAGCCACAGCCACTCCACAACCGGGCCGTCGCCGCGGCCGTAGAGGTCGAAGTCGGCCACCGGGGCGGCCTTGAGCGCGTGGTTCACGGCGGTGCCGAAGCCGGTGTTGCGCTTGGTCTGCAGCACCGCCTCCGGACCGAGGTTCTCGTCCAGGACGGCCAGGGAGTCGTCCTTGGACCCGGTGTCCACGGCCAGGATCCGCTGGGGCGCGCGCAGCTGCCCGAGCAGGCCCTTGAGCGAGTCGTCCAGCCAGCGGGCACCGTCGTGGGAGACGATGACCGCGGTGACCACGTGGTTCGGGAAGGCGTTGACCGCCGCCTCGGCGGCGGCACGGCGGCGGGCCTCGACGTCGGCGACGGCGAACTGCCCGGTCCCGCCGGGCTGGGCGCCGTAGGCCCCGGCGGGGTACTGGCCGGTGGCGGCCAGGCCGCCGGTCCGATATCCGGAATCTGGGTACTGGGACATACTGCGCTGGCACCGGCTCCGGTCTGGAGGAATCCCCCGCTCGGGGGCGGACTGAGGGTCCACCATACGCGAGGGTCCGACGATGCTGACCGGCTATGCCGTTATGCCCGAATTGCGTTCCCGGGCAAGGAAAGAGGGCCGCAGAGCACTCACTGAAGAGTCCTCATCGAGTTCTCTTCAGCCGGTCCCGCGGCCACCGGAATCCGGGCGAACCGGTCATACCGGTATCGCGCGAATCTGCCTGCTGCTCGCCCTGCCGCCTGTCATACCGCTGGTCACACCGCAGCGCGCTTGAGCCGTCTGCGCTCCCGCTCGGACAGCCCGCCCCAGATCCCGAAGCGCTCGTCGTTGGACAGCGCGTAGGACAGGCACTCGGCCTTGACCTCGCAGTTGAGGCAGATCTTCTTCGCCTCCCGGGTCGACCCGCCCTTCTCCGGGAAGAAGGACTCGGGGTCGGTCTGCGCGCACAGGGCGCGGGACTGCCAACCGCGGTCCTCGTCGACCCCGTTGTGGAGCGGGTAAATGCGGTACACCTCGGCGTGACAAGCCTCTTCCGCGCCCTCTGTGTTCTCCGCGGCCTCGGCCACCGCAACGCCTCCTGGCCCTACCTTGTCCGCACGGAAGAAGATCACTCCCCGTGCGGAGATCATCACGACACGTTTGAAATTACACGCGCGTCATTACCGGGCCGTCAAGCCGGGATCTGGTAGCGACCATGCGATTCACCTGTTGGAGCTAATACGCGCCCCCACCATGCGGACGCCGCTTGACAGCGGCACCCCTCGCCGGATGGGGTGGGGGCATCATGAACGCACGCATCGTGACCGCCGAGAGCCGCCGGGGCCTGAACCCCGTCGCGGCGCAGGTCACCGCTGCGCGCACCGCGATGGACGCCATGGAGTCCTGTCGCGGTCTGTGTTGTCGCTGTCGCTGTCACAGCTGACCGAACCCACAGACCCGACCGTTGCCCGGCCCGTCGGAGGCCGGACGTCCTTGCGGAGTTTTCCCCCATGCCGGACCAGGCTTCCCCGACGGCGACGACCGCCGGCCTCACGTTCTCCCACGACGCGCTCGCGCCGGACCTCGTCGCGCTGTTCCTCGGCGCCACCCCGCACCCGGACATCGTGGTCCCCGAGCCCACGGTGACGATCGCCGATCTCGCGGCCGCCGCGCGCGCCGACGGGCTGGCGGCCGCCGGGCTGCGGTGGGACGCAGCCCGGCAGCGCTTCGCCTCCTGAAATACTGTTTGCATGCGCATCACAGCCCTTGCCGGAGGTGTCGGCGGAGCCCGGTTCCTCCGCGGCCTGCTCGCGGCCGCCCCGGAAGCCGACGTCACCGTGATCGGCAACGTCGGCGACGACATGACCATGCACGGCCTGCGGATCTGTCCGGACCTGGACACCGTCATGTACACCCTCGGCGGCGGGATCCACGAGGGGCAGGGCTGGGGCCGCGTCGACGAGACGTTCGGGGTGGCCGACGAGCTGAAGGCCTACGGCGTGGGCCCGGACTGGTTCACCCTCGGCGACAAGGACATCGCCACCCACCTGGTGCGCTCGCAGATGCTCGGCGCCGGCTACCCGCTGTCGGCGGTCACCGAGGCCCTGTGCACCCGCTGGGAGCTCCCGGTGCGGCTGCTGCCCTCCACCGACGAGCGGGTCGAGACGCACGTCGTGGTCGACGACGCCGAGGCCCCGGGCGGGCGCCGCGCGGTCCACTTCCAGGAGTACTGGGTCCGGATGCACGCGCCCGACGCGCGGGCCGTCGTCTCGGTCGGCGTGGAGAACGCCAAGCCGGCGCCGGGCGTGCTGGAGGCGATCTCCGAGGCGGACGTGATCGTGCTGCCGCCGTCCAACCCGGTGGTCTCGGTCGGCACCATCCTGGCGATCCCCGGCATCCGGGAGGCCGTGGCCGGCGCGGCGGCCCCGGTGGTGGGCCTGTCGCCGATCGTCGGCGGCGGCCCGGTGCGCGGCATGGCGGACAAGGTGCTGGCCGCGGTCGGCGTGCAGGTGTCGGCGGCGGCCGTCGCCCGGCACTACGGCGCGGACCTGCTGGACGGCTGGCTGGTCGACGCGGACGCCGACACCGCGGCGGTCGCCGAGGTCGAGGCGGCCGGCATCGCCTGCCGCGCGGTCCCGCTGATGATGTCCTCGCCGGAGGCCACGCAGGCGATGGCGCAGGCGGCGCTGGACCTGGCCGCCGAGATCTCCTCGAACCGGCGCTGACCGATGGCCTGGAGTTCCTACACGGTCCACGCCGTCGGCGGCATCCCCGAGGTCGGACCCGGCGACGACGTGGCGGCGCTGATCGGCGCCGCGGTCACCGCCTCCGGGCTGGGCCTGCGGGACGGCGACATCCTGTGCGTCACCTCCAAGATCCTGTCCAAGGCCGAGGGCCGGGTGGTCCGGGCCGAGGACCGCGAGGCCGCGATCGACGCCGAGATGGTGCGCCTGGTCGCGCGCCGCGGGCCGACGCGGATCGTGCAGACCCGGCACGGCTTCGTGATGGCCGCGGCCGGCGTGGACGCCTCCAACACCCCGGCCGGCACCGTGCTGCTGCTGCCGGAGGACCCCGACGGCTCGGCGCGGGATATCGCCTCCGCCCTGCGGGACCGGTTCGGCGTCTCGGTGGGCGTGATCGTCACCGACACCTTCGGGCGGCCGTGGCGGGAGGGCCAGACCGACGTGGCCCTGGGTTGCGCCCACCTCGACGCGCTCCTGGACCACCGCGGGACGACGGACGCCTTCGGCAACCAGCTGCAGGTGACGGCCGCGGCCACGGTCGACGAGCTGGCCGGCGCCGGCGAGGTGGTGAAGGGCAAGGCCGACGGCGTGCCGGTCGCGCTGATCCGCGGGCTGGGCGAGCTGGTGACCGCCGAGCCGGGACCCGGGGTGCGGCCGCTGATCCGGTCCGCGGAGAACGACATGTTCTCGCTGGGAACCACGGAGGCGATGCGCGAGGGAGTGCTGCGGCGCCGGACGACGCGGTGGTTCGCCTCGGACCCGGTGCCCGGGGAGACGGTGCGGCGCGCCGTGGCCGCGGCTGTGACCGCTCCCGCGCCTGTGACTGCTACTGCTTCCGGTTCCGGTTCCGGTTCCGGTTCCGATTCCGAGGACGAGGCGGCACCGTGGCGGTTCGTTCTGGTGGAGTCCGAGACCGGGCGTAAAGCGTTCGCCAGTGCGCTGGCCGACTCTGTTCTTGAGGCCGCGCCCTATCTGGTCGTCCCCTGCTACCTCACTACAGCATCTGCGAGTACGGAGTTCCTCACGGCGTCGCTCGGCGCCGCTGTGGAGAACTTCCTGGTGACCCTCGCGGCCGACGGCATCGGTTCTGCGTGGACCAATGCGGACCCCGACTCAGTCAGGGAGCTCTTAGCGCTTCCCGACGGATGGGAACCGCTGGGAATCATCGCTATAGGGAAACCCGCGGAGGCGCCGGCTGCGGCAGCTCCGCGGGATCCCGAGGACTTCATCGCTGTGCGCTGACCCTCACAGCGCCGGAGCCGGCTCCCCCACCCGGAACTTCGGCTCGACGATCAGCTCGTTGATCCGCCAGCCCTCCGCGGTCCGCACCAGCTTGTTGCGGTACTGCCCGACGATGATGCGCACCGGGGCGGGGCTGTCGGTATGCCCGAACGAGCCGGACACGTACGCACGGACTGTGGCGGTGTCGCCTTGGACGTTCACCAGGATGCTGTTGAACTGGTGCGCCAGGCGCTCGTAGCCCTCGTGGTTCGCGCGCGCCTGCTCGATCAGCGCCTCGCGCCCTTCCTTCGTCCCGCCGGGCGTCGTCCCCACGACGTCCTCGGTCAGGATCTCCTTCAGCCCGTCGAAGTCGTGCTCGTCCAGGCAGCGGCCCAGGTTCACGAACAGGTCGGTGATCTCCGCGCGGTCCGCGAGGGTCTGGATGTCGTAGCCGGTCATCGTCGTCTCCCCATCAACCAATCGTTGGCTCGGCCAACGTTTTGTTGGCATGACCAATGTTGGCTCGACCAACGACTTATGTCAACCGGTCGGCGCGAAGTAGGCTGCGGCCATGGATCCGCTCGGCGCCCCCGCCCGCCTGCAAAGCCGCGTGATCTGGCTGTTGGGCCAGACCTCCAACCAGGGCCACCGGCTGATCAGCGAGCGGATGCACGCCACCGGCGTGCCGAGCCGGTCGTACTACCCGCTGCTGGCGGCGCTCGCCGAGACCGGCGCGACCAGCCAGGCGGACCTCGGACGCCGCATCGGCCTGGACCGCAGCGACGTCACCGCGGCGGTGACGGACCTGGAAGGGCGCGGGTTCCTGGACCGCGCGCCAGACCCGGCGGACCGACGGCGCAACCTGGTGCGGATCACCGCGCAGGGCGAGAGGTTCCTCGGCGAGTTGGACGGGCACCTGGACACCGCGCAGGAGCAACTGCTGGCCCCGCTGTCACCCGACGAGCGCAGGGCGCTGAAAGACATGCTGGCGCGTCTGGTGGCGCACCACATCGGGCTCCCTATCAGCGATACAGAAGAGCGCTGACGCGATAGCGGTGACCGCGATAGGGCTCCAGGAGCTCCAGCATGCGGTCGTCGTTCCACGTCATGCGTGGTTCCCCCAGAGCACCGCACACGATGCGCGGCAGATGGAGGTCGCCCACGGAGACCGCGTCCGCGTCGCCGTGCGCGCGGTGCATCACTTCGGCGGCCGTCCAGACCCCGATGCCGGGCACTGTGCGGATGCGGCGCGCCGCCTCATCGCGCTCCATCCCCACGGTCTCCTCCAAGCGGGCGGCGACGCGGGCGGCTCCCAGGACGGCCCGGGAGCGCTTGCCGTCCACCCCGGCTCGGTGCCACTCCCAGGACGGGATCAGAGCCCATTCCCGGGGTGAGGGCGAAACGCATAAGCGGACGTCCGCAGGGGCCCCCGGAGCGGGAATCCCATAGCGCCGCACCAACAGTTGGTACGCGCGGTGCGCCTCCTGCACGGTCACCCGCTGCTCCAGCACCGCCGGCACCAGCGAGTCCCAGACCCGGCCGCTGCGCATCACGCGGAAGCCACGGTTGCGGCGCAGCGACTGGATCAGCTGTGGATTGCCTTGCGACGCCACGAGTTCGGCGAACTCCGCGCGCACCTCTTCGGTGTCACAGAGTCCGAGCAGATCGGGCAGCGTCTTGAGAAGCCACGGCGCGCCGGGGCCCCAGGCCTCGGCGTCGACGGTCTCGGTGGTCACCCGGCACAGCCGCAGGGTTCCCGGCTCGCCGGACGGAGTGCGACAGCCGAGCCACAGCGAGTTGTCCGCAGCGCGGCGGAAGGTGGGGTCGCCCGAACCGCGCCGCAGAGCGGTCACCGTCATGGTGAGGTCGTAGCCCGGGTCGACGACGACGGTGGCGCGGGCCTCGGGCTCCGCGGGCGGCTCGGGGGGCTCGGAGGACTCGGGCGGCGCCGCCGGTGCCTGGCGCGCTGCCGGGACGGCGGGGCGCCGGGCCGGGGCCGTACGGCGCCGTTCGAAGGCGGCGCCGCCGCTGCGGCCCTTGCGGGCGGCCCACACTGCCCGGATGTCGCCGCCTGCCCAGGTGTCGCCGCCCGCGTTGTCCTGGTTCTCCGTGTTCTCCGTCATCGCGCAGGAGAGTCTGCCACCGGCGTCCTATTCGTCGCTGGAGAACCGCACAGCCTTGTCCGGCAGCACCGCCCCGCACCAGACGCGCGCGCCGGCCCGCAGCTCGTTGTCCGCGCCGATCACCGCGCCGTCGCCGATCACCACGTTGTCCAGCACCGTGTTCGCGCCGACCCGCACGCCGGCACCGATGATCGAGCACGTCACCTGTGCGCCGGCGCCGATCACCGCGCCGGCCTCCAGGACCGAGGCGCTCACGCGGGCGCCGGACTCGATCACCGCGCCGGAGCCGACGGTGGTGCCGGCGTCGGCCACCGCGTCGTCGGCGATCCGCGCGCCGGCCAGGATCAGGGCCTCGGTGGTGCCGCGCTCGGCCGGGGTGGGCACCGCGGAGGAGGTCACGACGCCCATCACCAGGTCGGCCGAGCCCTTGGCGAACGCCGCCGGCGTGCCCAGGTCCAGCCAGTAGGACTGCTCGACCACGCCGAGCACCTTCGCGCCGGCGCTGAGCAGGCCCGGGAAGGTCTCGCGCTCCACCGAGACCCGGCGGCCGACGGGGATCTCGTCGATGCGGGAGCGCTGGAAGACGTAGCAGCCGGCGTTGATCTGGTCGGTGACGATGTCCTCGGGGCGCTGCGGCTTCTCCAGGAAGGCCGTCACCCAGCCCTCGGCGTCGGTGGGGACCAGGCCGAAGGGGCGCGGGTCGGTCACCCGGGACAGGTGCAGCGTGACGTCGGCGCCGCGCTCGCGGTGCGCCTCGACCAGCGCGGCGATGTCCACGCCGGACAGGATGTCGCCGTTGAACACCAGGACCGGCTCGTCCGGGTCGCTGGTGAGCTTGTCGGCCACGTTCCGGATGGCGCCGGCGGTGTCCAGCGGCACGTCCTCGGTCACGTAGACCAGTTCCAGGCCCAGGTCGGCGCCGTCGCCGAAGTACTGCTCGAAGACCTCGGCCTTGTACGCGGTGGCGAACACCACGCGGTGGACCCCGGCGTCCTTGGCGCGGACCAGCTGGTGGGTCAGGAATGGGACACCCGCCACCGGAAGCATCGGCTTGGGGGTGTTCACCGTCAGCGGACGCAGGCGTGTGCCCTTGCCACCCACCAAAAGGATCGCTTCGGTCACGCTCGTGTCCCCTCACCAGTTCTCTCAGCGCGCCGTGCTCTACGAACACCGCGCATGGCTGTGCACACCCGGCACGCCGTGCGGGCCAGCATAAACGGTCCTTGACCGACGTGCTTGCGCAACAGCAGCCTGTTTCCCCCGTATCCTCTCGGCGTGACCGCAGCGAACAGTAGTTTCCCGGACGTGTGGCGAGCCGCGCTCGCCATGGGCCCGTCCCGGCCGTTCCTGACGTACTACGACGACCACACCGGCGAGCGGGTGGAGCTGTCCTACGCCACGTTCGACAACTGGGTCGCCAAGACCGCCAACCTGATCCAGGACGAGATGGCCCTGGCTCCCGGCGACGAGGTCGCGATCCTGCTGCCGACGCACTGGCAGACCCCGATCTGGCTGCTGGCCTGCTGGACCGCCGGCGTGGTGGCCAGCGTCGGTGAGGACTCGGCGGCCGCCGAGCGCGCCGCGGCCGTGGTCGCCGGCCCCGACCGGCTGGAGGAGGCGCTGGCGTGCAAGGGCGAGCGGATCGCGCTGGCGCTGCGGCCGCTGGGCGCGCGGTTCCCCAACGTTCCTCAAGGTTTCACCGACTATGCCGCGGTCGCCCCGGCGCAGCCGGACGTGTTCGCTCCGTACTCCCCCGTCACCGCCGACAGCCCGGCCCTGGTCGCCGACGGGAACAGCTGGACCCACGGGGAACTGGTGCGGGACGCGGCCGAGGCGGCGGCACGCTGGGGCCTGCGCACCGGCAGCCGGGTTCTCAGCGGTTGCGCCTATGATTCACGGCCGGAGATCCGCGCGGCTTTCACATCCGAGCTCGCCGTGGGCGCTTCCTTGGTACTGTGCCGGAATGTCGACCCGGCGAGACTCCCGGGGCGCATGGCTTCGGAGAAGGTGAACGCGCGGGTCGCGTCCCTGTCCGGAGGCGGTGGCGGCGAGAGTGGAACCGCTGAGGGCACTCTCGGCGTGCTTCCTGTCGAGTAACGTCTTCGCGCGGTGAAGCATCCGCGGTGGCGAACCGGGCCGCACCACCGCGGACCCAGGCATGAGGAGATGGTGTGGCAGGCGAGCGGAACGAGCCACTCCCGTGGGAGCGGGCAGGCGGCGGCCGGCAGTCGTCCGGCGGTTACGGCGACGCGTACGACGCGCACGGTGACGGCCGCGACGTCCCTCCGCCACGGCGCGCTGCCCGCGGCCCGGCACCGGCCCCGGCACCGGCCCCGACCCCTCGGGGCGGCGGCGCCGACGGTTACGGCGACGACACCCCCGGCCCGCCCCGCGGGCGCGGCGGCTACCGCTACGAGCAGGACGGCGGGGCCGACGGCGAACTCGAATCCGGCGGCCGCAGCGGGCGCGGCGGGCGGACCGGACGCGGCGCGGCCATACCCGCCGGCGGACGCGGACGCCTGGCCCCCAAGGGCGTCATCACGATCTCCGCGGCCTCGCTGGCGGTCACGGTGATAGGCGCGGGCGCCTTCACCTACCAGCACTTCAACGGCAGCATCAACACGTTCGACACCTCGGGCCTGTCAACCAACCGGCCGGCCGAGGCCAAGGCCAACGCCCAGGGCCAGCGCCCCGAGAACATCCTGCTGGTCGGCTCCGACAGCCGCGACAACGGCAACAACGCCTTCGGCGGCGGCGCGACCGGCGACGGGGCCCGCTCGGACACCTCGATCCTGCTGCACGTCTACGCCGACCACCAGCACGCCGTGGGCATCTCGATACCGCGCGACATGATGGTCAACATGCCGGCGTGCGACATCGACCCGAAGAACCCCAGCAAGGGCCAGACCAGGCCGCAGCAGAACCAGTTCAACGCGGCGTTCGCGGTCGGCAACACCCCGAACGGCAACGTGGCCTGCGAGATCAACACCATAGAGTCGATGTCCGGGATCCGCGTCGACCACACGGTCGTCGTCGGCTTCGCGGCCTTCGCCAAGCTCACCGACGACATCGGCGGCGTGCAGGTCTGCGTACCCAAGGACGTCAGTGACGCCGGCGGCGACAACATCACGCTGAAAAAGGGCATCCAGACGGTGAAGGGCCAGACCGCGCTGGACTACGTGCGCGAGCGCGAGGGCCTGGGCGACGGCTCGGACATCGGCCGGACCCGGCGCCAGCAGGCGTTCCTGGGCTCGATGATCAAGAAGGTGGAGAGCGACGGGGTCATGAACGACCCCACGACGCTCAGCGCCATCTTCAACGACGCGCTGAAGTACGCGCAGTTCGACCCGGGCCTGGGCAGCCTGACCGCGCTGTCGGGCTTCGCCACGTCGATGAAGGGGATCGACCCCGCGCACATCCAGTTCCTGACCCTGCCGGGCCACTACCGCACCCAGGACGGCCGGGTGGAGATGGACCCGGTGGCCGCCGGCGTGATCTGGAACCACCTCAAGAGCGACACCCTGCTGGACGGCAGCAACGGCTCCGGCGCCTCGGGCGCGCCGTCCTCGCCGGCCTCGACGTCCTCGGCCCCGCCGACCACCTCGGCACCGCCGGCCCCGTCGATCTCGCCGTCGACCATCTCGGTCCTGGTGCGCAACGGCACCACGGTCACCGGCCTGGCCGGCGACGCGACGACCTCGCTGCAGGCGCAGGGCTACAACGCGGTGACCAGCCACACCACCCCGCCGCACACCGCCGTGACCACGATCGTCTACGGCAGCTCGCGCGAGGAGGCCAAGGCCAAGCAGCTCGCCACGCTGTACCCGGGCGCCAAGGTCGAGTCCGGCGGCTCCGGGACGCAGATCGTGGTGACGCTCGGCGACGACTACGCCGCGGCCCACCCGAAGGGCGGCGGCGCCGGCGGGAACACCGGCGCGCCCACCTCGGGCTCCACCTCCGGCAGCTCGACGACCCCGGCCGGGACGCTGCCGACCGACATCGCGAACAACTCTCGGACGGCCGACCAGGACATCTGCTCGGGCATCACCGAGGGCTACGGCGCCGGGACCGGCTGAGGTCCGCCAACGCTGCGTTCGACCAGCGAAAGTGCGCCGGGGCGGGTCACCGCCCCGGCGCACTTTTGTTCGGTTCGCACAGATCGCACAGATGTCGCATCGGCAGGACATCTCGGGACGAAGTAAGTATGAAGATGACATAGTCTCGTCCCATCATGGACGACCGGACCAGTGGCCAGGCGGACAGCGGCTCGATGCCGCGCCGGAGAGTCGTCCTGATCTGCGCGGCCTCGCTGGCCGTCCTGGCCGTCGCCGGTACGACCGGACTGTGGACCCTGTACAACCGTTTGAACGACAACATCAGGACCGTCGACATCCACGCCGGCGGCCCGCCGGACCCGGCGGACACCATGAAGCACTCGCCCGGCAGCCCGTCCTCCAGCAGCCCCGGCTCGATGAACGTCCTGCTGATCGGCTCCGACGACCGGGACGGGTCGAACGCGCAGTACGGCGACGCCAACTCCGGGGCCCGGTCGGACACCACGATGCTGCTGCACGTGGCCGCGGACCGGAAGAGCGCGACGGTGGCCTCGATCCCGCGCGACTCGATGGTGCAGACGCCCGCCTGCACCGAGTCCGACGGCGCGCAGTCCCAGCCGCAGTTCGGGATGTTCAACGCGGCCTTCTCGATCGGCGGGCCGGCCTGCACGGTGAAGACCGTCGAGTCGATCAGCGGCCTGACGGTCGACCACGTCCTGGTCGTCGACTTCACCGGCTTCAAGAAGATCATCGATGCCATCGGCGGCGTGCCGGTCCACCTGGACCAGCCGGTCAACGACCCCGACTCGCACCTGAACCTGCCGGCCGGCACCACGGTCGTGGACGGCGAGCAGGCGCTGGCCTTCGTCCGCGCCCGCCACAACCTCGGCGACGGCTCGGATATCGGCCGGATGAGCCGCCAGCAGCAGTTCCTGAACTCCGCACTCCAGACCCTGGCGGACAACGGGACGCTGGACGACCCGGCGAAGCTCTACAAGGTGCTGGACGCCGCCACCAAGGCGCTGACCACCGACCCCGCGCTCGGCTCGCTGCCGGCACTGGCGGACTTCGCCTCGGACCTGAAGGAGGTGCCGCGGCAGCAGATCACCTACCTCACGGTGCCGTGGCAGTGGTACCAGCCGGATCCGAACCGGGTGCAGCTGGCGCCGCTGGCGCAGGAGCTGTTCACGGCGATGCGGCAGGACACGCCGGTGCCGGCGGATGTGCTGGCGCTGTCGGCGAAGCAGGGGGAGCAGACGACGCCGTGAGGGTGCGCTGGGGTCGGTGCGAGCGGCTTCTGGAGGCCGCTGCGGCCCGCAGGCCTACCGGAACCACCACTTGGTCGCGCCGCCGTCCCCGGTGGTCTTCAGCGCCACCGCGGAGGCCACGTCGATCCGGTAGACCTGCCACGGTCCCGGCCCGGCACTCGGCGCGCTGAAGGGCGCGGTGATCACGTCGCCCTCCGCCTGGCAGGGCCATCCGGCGGCCGCGTACTTCTCGGCGACGGCCCGGACCACCGCCGGGTCCCCGGCCCGGCGCGCCTCGCCGTCGAAGGTCACGTCGAAGCCCTCCAGCGGGGCCACGACGGTGCAGCGGGGGTCGGCCACCAGGTTGCGGGTCTTGCGGACGCCCGGGTCCGTGGTGAAGTGGACGGCGCCGTCGAGCCAGCTGTGGCCGAAGCCGGTGGTGTGCGGGGAGCCGTCGGGGTTCAGCGTGGTCAGGTACCAGGAGCGGCCGGGGCCGGCCACCGCGGCGGCGACCGCGTGCTCAACCTCTTCCCAGTCCAGCTGGGCGAGTCCGTACTTGGGCAGGGACAGGTTCTTGGCCCGCAGGGGCTTGAGCTCACTCATGCCTGTACAGACGATCCGGCGGCCCCGAAGTCATCGGTGCGCGGCGGAATTCAGGCTCTTGCCAGCACCGCGTCGAGGTCGCGGATGGCCTGTGCGGTGTCCTCGAAGAGCACCGCGGCCATACCGAGGTCGCGGGCGGCCACGCAGTTCGGCTCGTAGTCGTCAACGAAGACGATCTCCCGCGCCGGCAGGCCGAGCCGGTCCAGGCAGAGCTCGTAGATGGCCGCATCCGGCTTCTTGAGGCCGACCTCATGGGAGTACACGATCAGGTCCGTCAGCTCGCTGAACCGGTACGCCTCCTCTTCGCGCTCGCGCGCGCCGACGAAGCTGTTGCTGATGATCGCGGTCGCGTAGCCCTCGGCGCGGCGGGCGCGCCAATACTCGGCCATCTCGGCGTTGTAGGTCCCCAGGTATTCGACCCAGGTGTCCTCCATGTAGGCCTCGAAGCGTGCCACCGGCACCCCGAGGGCGGCGGCGGCCTGTTCGTGGACCTCGTCGAGGGTGATGTGGCCGAGCTCGCCGGCGAGGAAGACCTCGTCGACGCGCTCGACCCAGCCCGGTCCGAACTCCGCTTCCCAGCGCTTCACGACGCCGGTGTCCGGAGTCAGCTCCAGGACCCCGCCGATGTCCAGGACGATCGCGCGGATCGGCATGGTTTCTCTCTCCCCCCGTTGGTTCGTCAGGCGATACCGCTGGTCTCAGGCGATGCCGAGGACCTTGCGCGCCACGCCGTCCCACTTGGCCGGCTCGGTGATGTTGCGGCCGTCGACGAGCACCTTCACGCCGGGGAAGTCCGCGGCCGACAGCTCGCGGTACTCCTCGTGCTCGGTGTGCACGATGATGCCCGCGACCTCGGTGCCGGGCTCGTAGGCCGGCAGGCCCAGCGCCTCGAGCTCCTCGGCGCTGTACAGCGGGTCGGACACGACCGGCTGGGCACCCTCCCCGGCCAGCGCCGCGACCAGGCCGAAGACGCCGGAGAACGCCGTCTCCTTCACGCCGCCGCCGCGGTAGGCCGCGCCGAGCACCAGCACCTTGCGGCCGGCCAGCCCGCCGCCGCCGGTCGCGCCGCCGAGCAGGCCCTCCAGCAGGCCGACCAGGTACGCGGGCTGGGCGAGGTTGGACTCGCGGGCCGCGCGCACGATCGAGGCCTCGGGGTCGTTGAACAGGTAGAAGCGCGGGTAGACCGGGATGCAGTGGCCGCCGACCGCCGGGCCGGGCTGGTGGATGTGGCTGAACGGCTGGCTGTTGGAGGCCTCGATCACCTGGAAGATGTCGATGCCGGTGCGGTCGGCGAAGCGCGCGAACTGGTTGGCCAGGCCGATGTTGACGTCGCGGTAGGTGGTCTCGGCGAGCTTGGCGAGCTCGGCGGCCTCGGCCGAGCCCAGGTCCCACACGCCGTTGCCGCGCTTGAGGTCGGGGCGCTCGTCGAAGTCCAGCACCGCCTCGTAGAACGCGACGGCGGCCGCGGCCGAGTCGGTGTCGATCCCGCCGACCAGCTTCGGGTACTTGCGCAGGTCGGCGAAGACCCGGCCGGTGTACACGCGCTCGGGGCTGTGGCAGAGCAGGAAGTCGCGGCCGGCGTTCAGGCCCGAGGCGGCCTCCAGCGCGGGCAGGAAGCGCTCGCGGGTGGTGTGGACCGGCAGCGTGGTCTCGTAGCTCAGCAGGATGCCGGTGCGGCCGTTGGCGGCCGCCTGCTTCAGGCCGGCGGCGATGGTCTGGGTGGCGGCGTCCATGGCCCGGAAGTCCGGCACGGCGTCCTCGTCGACGACCACCGGCACCACCACGACGACCGCGTCGCTGTCGGCGACCGCGGCGACCCCGTCCAGGGTGGCGGTGAGGTTGCCCGCGGAGACGGCCTGCGGCAGACGCACGTCGAGCTCGGCCTCGCCGGGGAAGGGCTCCACGCCGGCGTTGATCTGGTCGACCACGCGCGGCACGACGTCGACGCCGTAGACCTGGTGCCCCTTCGAGGCGAACTGCACGGCCAGCGGCAGGCCGATCTTGCCCATTCCAATGACGCTGATCTTCACAGTGCTCCGGACTCCAGGCTCGGCAGACTTCACTTGGGTACCCAAGTCTGAGGACGCAAGCGTACCCGGGCCGGTTCCTAATACCCTTATGCCGTCTACTTGCTGAGGAGCACCGTGACCGAGCCTGAACTCACAGTCATCGTCCCCACTTACGAGCGGCCGGGATTGCTGAAGGAGACGGTGGATTCCATCGTCGCCTCGGCCCGCGCCGCCTCGGACAAACTCGGGGCCACGGTGCGGGTGCTGGTCGTGGACGACGCCTCGCCGACGGACTCCACCCGCGAGGCGGTCGCCGCCATGGGCGCCTCCGCCGCCGAGGCCGGCACCGCGGTCGGCGTCGACTACGCACGCGTCGAGGTCCACGACGGCCGCAAGGACCCGGGAGCGGCGATCGCCCTGGGCGTCTCCCTGGCGGACTCCCGCTACCTGACCATCTTCGGCGACGACGACATCATGCTGCCGGAGCACATCACGCTGCACCTGCGGAACATGCGCGACGGCGCGGACGTGTCGGCGGCGTCGTACTACATCACCGACGGCCGACTGAACCGCCAGTACGCCAAGCGCCGCCGCCCCGCCCACCTCGGCGACCTGCTCATCGGCCGGATCGACGTGAACGACGGCGCCTTCGTCCGCACCGAACTGATCCAGGCGGTGGAACTCGACCCGGCCCTGCTGGCGCAGATGCTGTACCCGGTGTGGGCGACACTGCTGATCGACGGCCGGAAGTTCGCGTTCTCGCGCACCCCGTCGTTCCTGTACCGCCGCCACGACGCGAACATCAGCAGCGTCAACAAGAACGACGAGGACGCCGCCCTGCGCACCTCCCTGCAGGAGAAGTACCAGGCGCTGGCCTCGGAGAAGCTGGGCGCGATCCCCGAGCCGCGCAAGGTGGACTGGGCGCGGCACAAGCGGGAGTGGCGGTACTCGAAGAAGGGCTACGTGCGCTGGCGGATGGCCGCGACGGAATTGGCGGTGAAGCGGAATCCGGTGGTGCGGAAGGCTTTTCGGATGCCGCCGCTGCCGCCCAAGGAGTCGTAGAGAGTTGTAGAGGGTCGTAGGGCGGCTCGCGCCCGAACGCCTAAGCGCTCACCCCAGCGGCTTCCGTCACCGTCTCGCCGTCCGCGGCCGCGTCGCCCTTGCCGGCGCGGCCTTCGCGCGCGGTGACGGCGGCGGCGACGAGGTCGGCGACGATGGTCACCAGGCGGGAGGCCAGGGCGACGACGGTCGCCTTGCCCGGGTCCAGGACCGGCTGGAGGGCGGCGACCAGGATCAGTTCGCGAACGCCGGCTCCGGCGGGGGCGAAGACGATGATGAAGCCGACGCTCCAGGCGAAGGCGTAGCCGCCGATCGCGAGCAGGAGGGTGCGGCCGGGAGTGGCGCCCAGGGCGATGGCCAGGACCCAGATGTGCAGGCCCGCCAGGAGCCAGCCGACCGCGCTGCGGGCCGCCGTCTCGGCGATGGTGCGGGCGGTGAGCGGTTCGATGGCGGGGCGGCGGGTCAGGCGGAAGAGCGTCCGCAGGGCCGGGTTCGCGACCTTGGGATGCAGGCCCGCCAGCAGGAGCGGAACCACGGCGAAGGCCCAGCGGTAGCCGGCGGCGTCGGTGCCGCCGCCCAGCGGCAGGGTCGCGGCCGCCATCAGCAGGGCCGAGGACAGGGACACCAGCATCGCCAGGGCCGCGGCCGCCGCGCTGCGAGCACGCGGGATGCGGTACGCGCGGCCCAGCTGCATCTGCGCGACCACCGGCCAGACCGAGCCGGGCAGGTACTTGCCGAGCTGGCTGGTGAAGAAGATGCGCGCCGCGGGGCGCAGGCGCAGCGGCGACCCGAGCGACCCGAGCAGCCCGCGCCACGCCAGCATCATCGCCGCGATCGAGGCCAGCGCGGGAACGAGGGCCACGAGCAGGGGCACCGGGCCGAGCTCGGCGAAGCCCTCCTGGACGCGGGTCCACTGGCGGCCCACGGCATAGGCGCCGGCCGCAATGGTCAGGGCCAGGAACGCCAGGCGGGCGATCTGGCCGCGGCGGTTGGGGGCGACGCGGGATGGCTCGTCGGGGTCGGCGTCGGGATCGGGATCAGGCGCGAGGTCAGGGCCAGGGACAGCGTTGGTGCCGGTACCGGTACTGGAGCTGAAGCCGGTGCTGGAGCCGGAGCCGGAGCCGGCGGCGAGGCCGGGCTGCTGTGCCGGCTGCACCGGAGAAACTGCGGCGGATTCCGGCTCGGCCGCAGCGTCGCCGGCGGCGGGCGCGTCGCTCTGCGCGAGCGCGTCCTTTTCCGTGCGGGCGGCCCGCCGGCCATAGCTGGAACCGCTACTGTGGCTGACCATGCGCGTCCTGATCTTCGGCACTTACGACGTGGCGGCGCACCCCCGGGTGGGGGTCATCGCTGAAGGGTTGCGTAGTGCGGGTCATGAGGTCCGCGAGTGTAACGCGCCCCTCGGCTTCGATACCGCCGCACGCGTCAAGATGCTGGCCCAGCCGTGGCGGGTGCCCGCTCTGGGCGTGCGGCTGGCGCGGTGCTGGGCCCGGCTGGCCCGGCAGGCGGTGCGCGGGCCGAAGCCCGACGTCGTGGTGGTCGGCTACCTCGGGCACTTCGACGTGCACCTGGCGCGGCTGCTGTTCGGGCGCCGGCGGGTGGTGCTGGACCACCTCATCGGGGCCGCCGACACCGGGCGGGACCGGCAGGTGAGCCATGGTGTGCGGCAGCCGCTGCTGCGCGCCGTCGACGCCGCGGCGCTGGGCGCGGCGCGCGTGGTCGTCGTCGACACCGAGGAACACCGGGAGACTCTGCCCGCGAAACACCGTGAGCATGCGGTGGTGGTGCCCGTGGGTGCTCCGGACGAGTGGTTCGCGCCGGAGGCCGAGGCGGAGCCGGCGGAGCAGGCGGACGGCCCGCTGCGCGTGGTGTTCTACGGCCTGTTCACGCCGCTCCAGGGCGCCGCGACGATCGGCAGCGCCATCGCGCGCCTGGCCGGCCGGCCGGTCGCCTTCACGATGGTCGGCGGCGGCCAGGACAAGGCCGAGACCGTGCGCAACGCCGGCGACGCCGGGAACGTCACCTGGCACGACTGGATCCCCGCCGCGGAGCTCCCCCGGCTGGTCGCCGAGCACGACGTGTGCCTGGGCATCTTCGGCACCGGGCCGAAGGCGCTGCGGGTGGTGCCGAACAAGGTCTACCAGGGGGCCGCGGCCGGCTGCGCGATCGTCACCTCGGACACCCCGCCGCAGCACCGCGCCCTGGACGACGCCGCACGCTACGTGGCGCCCGGCGACGCCGCCGCCCTCGCCGACGCCCTGGCCGACCTGGCCGCCGACCCCGGCGAGCTGGCCAAGCTGAAGCACGCTTCCAGCACGGCCGCCCGCGAGCGCTTCACTCCGGCGCGCGTGGTCGAACCGCTGCTGGCGAAGCTGGCCGAGCTGGGTTTCGAAGGCTGACCAAGCGTGGCCGAGGTCGGCGGGCGAATCGATACGACCGAGCTCGGCGCCGAACGGCGAACGGCCGGGCTGGGCCGGCGACACCGTGTGACCGAGCCCACGACGGAGCCCACGACCGATCCCGCGACAGAGTCCGCTGCCACAGACTGATCCCCCGAGCCCACCGCTGAACGCTGAACCACCGAACGCCGATCTGCCGAACGCTGAACCACCGAACGCCGAACCGCCGAACCGCGGGCCCGCGCCGCGCATCAACGTCTCAGGCGTCTCAGGCGTCTCAGGCACTCGTCCCCTCCCGCGCATCGGGCCCGCGCACGTCACCGTCCCCGGTCTCCGCGCCGCCGCCGCTGCCGGCCGCGACCACGCCGGCCGCTCCCGCGCCGCCGGGCACCGCCGCCGCGGCGCGCCGGGCTCGGCTGCGCATCCAGGCCAGCTCCCACGGCAGTGCGCGGCCGCGCCGCGTGCACCAGGTCTCCACGCCCACGCCGCCGGCGAGGGCGAACGCCGTCGCGGCGCTGGCGTAGCCGCCGATGCCGTTGTCCGGCGATTTGTACCGCAGTCTCACCGTATGCGTTCCGGCCGGTACCGCCACCGCGACCAGGCCCTGGTCGGCCGGGACCAGGCGGGCGGCCTTGCCGTCCACCGTGGCCGACCAGCCGACCTGGTCGGAGTCGGCCACCACGAGGTAGCCCGGCGCCTGGGAGTCGACCTGCGCGCCGACCGAGTCCATGCCGTCGCTGGTCACCGTCACCGCGCCGTCGGGAACGGCCGCGGGCGGGCTCGCCGCCGCCGTTCCGGTGTCGGAGGCTTCCGCCGACAGCACCGTCGGGGCAGACAGCGCCGATCCGCTGTTCAACACCACTGTCGAGGTGTCCAGGCTCCCGGAGGCCAGCAGGCTCACGCGGGACGTGGCGTCCGGGATCACCACCGAGGAGTCGGCCCAGCGGATGCGGGGCAGCGCGTTCAGCCGCTGGTAGATCACCGAGGATCCGGCGTACACCAGCTTCAGTCCGTCGCCGGGGTCGGTGACCGTCGCCAGCGCGGGGGTGCCGGCGACGGCCTGGACCGCCAGCGGCTTCGTCTTCGCCGAGTGCAGGGTTATCGTCGCGGTGCGCGGCCCGCTCGAGGCCGGGGAGTCCATGGCGATCGGCACGTCGAACTCCACCCCGGTCTGGATGCCCTGGGTCAGCCGTTTCGAGGTCACCGAGCCGGAGCCGTCCGTGACCGTCACCTCGATCCAGTCGTCGCTGGACGTCGGCGCGTAGGAGAACACGTCGTCGGCGGAGGTCGGCACCAGGCCCAGGGCCCTGACGTCGTCCCCGACCGGCAGCTGCACCGTGACCGGCACGTTCGGCTGCAGGTCCACCGAGGAACCGTCGCCCTGGGCGGTGTGCACGGTCCCGAACACCTGCTCGCTCGGCGCCGCGGTGAAGTAGGCGACGCCCAGCCGGTCCAGGATCGGGCTGGTCGCCTGCGCCTCGTCCGGGCTGAACGCCAGCCGCGTCGGCGCCGGCACCGGGTCCCCGGGCACGCCCTTCACCAGCGTCGCGAACGCCGAGTTCAGGAACGCGTGCCCGTTCAGCGCCCGCAGCCCGTACACCGAGTCGGTCCCCAGGACCGTGGCCTCGGACGTGGCCGCGTAGCGGGAGTGGCCGAGGTTCGCGGCCAGGAACTCCTGGGTGTCCGTCACCGGATAGAAAGTCGATTTGTCGGCGCTGGGAGTGAACCGCCCTATGAAGGACGTCCCCTCGGCCGCGACCATGGCCACCACCCCGGCCGCCGCGAGCACCCGCACCAGGCCCAGGCGCCGCACCGAATCGCCGAACAGCGACACCAGGTACAGCAGGCCGACCAGCAGCACCGCGGCCGCGATCAGCAGCAGTCCGTGGCGGACCTGCGCGTCGTACGTGGAGACGGCCACCTGCGTGGCCTTCGCCCCGTCGCCGCCGTTGTACCCGCTGGCCCCGTCGGCGCCCGCGACCGAGCGTCCCTGGCCCACCAGCGCCCAGGCCTCCAGCCCGACCGCCGACACCACCAGCGCCGCCCATGCGAGCGGGGCCCAGCGCACCATCGCGACCCTCATCCCGGGCCACCGGGGCGAACCGGTCACCCGCGCCACGCCCAGCCGCGGCACGATCCGGAGCCCGACCCACCGGCCGAACCGGCCGCGCGCGGCCGCCGGTGTCGCGGCGAACTCAGACCGCTTGCGCAGCACGACTTCGAACCCGACCGCCGCCAGGCACGCCAGCAACAGCCCGGTGACACACCGCGCCCGGCCGATGAAGTTCGCGCCGAACAGCGATCGGAGCACCGGGATGTGCTGCCCGACCGCCAGCAGCCAGCCGCCGTGGTACACGAGCAGCATCCACATCGCGGTGGCGGCGACGAAGAAGACCCACACGCCGCTCGGCAACAGGATCCGGCCGCGCCGGACCGCCATCACCGCGACCAGAGCCAGCACCAGCACCGCCGCGCCGACATAGCCCAGCGCCTCGACCGCGTTCGGGCCCAGGTAGAACAGCTGCTGGTCGGTGGAGGCCACGCCGCCGAACGCCCAGGGCGCGAAGGAGGTCAGGAAGGACACCGGATCCAGGTGGTCGGCGCCGTTCTGTCCGCGGCCCTCGATCAGCCAGGACGAGTAGAACTTCGCGAACGGCAGCAGCTGGAACATCGCCAGCCCGACGCCGGCCGCGACGCCGGTGCCGAGCGCGGCCAGCCGGCCGATCTTGCGGGTCCGCACCAGCGCGTAGACCCCCGCGGTGAGCAGCGCGTAGCCCTCGACCGACGGGAATCCGCCGAGCATCAGGCAGGCGACCACCACGGCGAGCACCGCGACGTCCCGGAAGCGCCGCAGCTGCAGCAGCCGTTCGACAGCCCAGAACACCAGCGGGACGAAGGCGCCGACCCGGGTCTGCGGCCAGCCCTGCCAGGCCACCATGTAGGCGCCGGACACGTAAGCCATCCCGCCGACCAGCGCGGCCGGCGGCGACAGCTTCAGCCGGCGCAGGAAGAGATAGAGCCCGACCAGACCGACCAGCACCTCGGCCAGCCGTTCGTAGGCCGGCGCGAGCCATGACGGCAGCACGTAGTACGGCGCGGTCACCGGAGAGGCCAGGGCGTTGTTGGTGATGCTCCCCAGCGGCGTGCCGCCGACGATGTAGGGGTCCCAGGCCGTGGCCTTGCCGGACTTGACCCCCTTGGCGAACAGGTCCTCGGCGGGGATCTCGGCGCTGTACACGTCCGACTGCATCAGGTTCTTGCTCTGCGAGTCGGCGAAACCGGCGTTCGCGTACACGCCGTAGCGCACCATGTAGTCGGTGTCGGCGAGGACGCTGCGCCCGGCCAGCTGCGAGGCGATGCCGCCGATCGCCAGGTAGAGCGCGGCCAGCACGGACGCGGCGGTCACCAGACGAGCGCCCCAACCGCGCCCGCTCACTCCGGTCGCGACCGCACGATGAGGTCGGCGAGCAGCGCCATGGAGGCGATGATCAGGCCGGACAGCAACAACAGCGCCGTGTTCTGTGCGAACCGGAACGGGTGCACCACCAGGTCGAACACCGCCTTCACCGCGCCGATCCCGACCAGCCACAACGCCGGCGGCATCAACACCTTCAACGGGTTGAAGTACATCACCATCCGCAGCACCTGCAGGATGTACCGGTAGGCATCGGTCACGAACCGGAACTTCGACTTCCCAGCCCGCTTGGCATAGTCGATCGG
>NZ_JBGCCP010000062.1:0-30708 GCF_041262705.1 Catenulispora sp. MAP12-49
ACGCTCGGCTTCGCGCTTTGCAGGCACGTACAAAGGCTCAGTGTCATCGGCCTAGGAAAGTAGTTCGGCACATTTAAACAGCATCATGGCGTGGCCAGTGGGTGATTCCAGATCTCCGACGGCTCAAGGCGGACCGGGATTCGTAGCCGTGGTCGTGGGAGAACTGGACGACGTGCCGACGCTTGTAGGCCGTGACTCGCTCGGCAAGGCATCGCTGGTGCTGGTCGACGTGACCCACAACGCTCCCTGGAGGCAACGCCCGTATGTGGTCCGCCCGTGCGGCCTCCCGCGACCGCTCCCTCTGCGTCCGCAGCCGCCCACGCGTGTTGACGATCGTTGCGACGAAACCAGCGACCGCCACCACCGTCGAAACCGGCTCCATGAACTCTCCCGTCCAAAGAATGCATCTGACGGAAGTAAGTGGCCTGAGGCGGTCATGATCGGGAAGCTGGCAACAAGATTATTACCAACGCGCCCAACACACCAGGTGACGGCGTCCGAGCCCAGAATCGGGCTCGGACAACGAGCTGATCATCGCTGGTTCTCGCGGACGGCGAGCCGCTTGATCACGACCTGGTCGAGCGTCAGAGCCGGTGGCGTCGACCGCGCGGTCTCGACCACGATTCGGCACGTGGAACCGGAGTATGGAGGCACGGGAAACGCCACCACTCATACACCACAGCTCTCGGATCAGACCCTATGACGGCCCGGTCGGCGGCCGAGGGCATCCCCCTCTGAAGATCGCAAAGACCCGCCCTGACCAGGCTTCCAAGAAATTGCGATCGGCGCCCGGCGACTACGGGTGGAAGCCCTGCGGGCTCCACACGATCAATCCAAATATAGCCTCTGACCTGCGCCTAAGCATTGATAAGATCATATGTGGAGCCAAGGGGACTCGAACCCCTAACCCCCTGCTTGCAAAGCAGGTGCGCTACCAATTGCGCCATGGCCCCGTTAGAGCGGTCCGCCTCCCGAACCCGGAAGGCGGACCGTGCCTCGGCTCTAGCTGCCGAGGAAGCCGGATGAGCGGTTCTCAGGCCGAAGGGACCGGGTCGGTCGCCTCGGTCCAGAGGTCCTGCTCCGACTTGTCGGACTGGACCTGCCGGTAGACCAGCAGACCGCCGATGGCAGCCACAGCGAGCAGAAGCAGTTTCTTCACGTGGCCACCTCCCTTCTGGTAGACGTCTGTGCCCCCGAGCTTAACAGCAGCGGGGCCTGTTAGGAGCTGTGAGCGGTACTACGCAAAAATGCGGAGCCGTTCCGCTCGTCGCGAGTACGGATGTCTACGCGCCCTGTCCAGACGCCGTCCAGACGCAGGCCAGGGGCGGTCCAGAGCCCGTCCGGGCTCCGGCGGAGCCCGGCCCGCTCCGGCGGCGCGCCGACGCGGACGCCTCGACGCGAAGGTGGCGTCCGGCCCGGCTCCGGGGAGAAAGACCAGGCCAGACGCCGTGCCCGGCGCGGCGCGCGGCAGTTCCTCCCGGACCCACACAGACCGGGACGAACCGCAGCGCGCCGAGCGCGGGCGGGTTCATAGCACCTCAGGGGCGCCTCAGTAGCGCCCGAGGGGCACCTCAGGGCCGCGCGTACGACACCAGCGGCATGGTGCTCACCGCGGCGATCTCGACGTCCGTGCCCGGGTGCGGCGCGTGGATGACCAGGCCGTTGCCGATGTACAGGCCGACGTGGTCCACGTAGCTGCTGTTCCCGTAGAAGAACACCAGGTCGCCCGGCTGGGCCGAGGAGGCCGGGACGGCCGGCAGCCCCTGCATCTGCGCCGTGGCGGTGCGCGGGATCGACACGCCGGCCGCCTTCCAGGCCGCCTGGGTCAGTCCCGAGCAGTCGTAGCCGCCGGGGCCGGTCGCGCCGAAGATGTACGGCTTGCCTATCTGCGACTGGGCGAAGGCCACCGCCGCGGCGGCGCGGCCGGACACCGACGGGATCGACACCTTGGTCGAGCCGCTGGAGGAGGAGCCGGAGGAGGACGAGCTCGACGATGTCGAGTTCTGCGACGCCGCCTGGGCGGCCGCCACGGCCGCGGCGCGCTGCCGGGCCTGCTCGGCCTGCAGCGCGGCCCGCTGCTGCGCCTGGAGCGAGTTCAGCAGCGCCTGAGCCTTGGCCACGTCGCCGTCGTACTGCTTCTTGGTCGCCGCGGCGGCCTTGGTCTGCTGGTCCAGCAGCGCCATCTTCTCCGCCGCCTGCCGGGCCTTGGCCGCCAGGTCCGCCTTCTGCTGCGCCAGCAGGGTCAGGGTGTCGGCGTTGTTGGCCTGGACGCGGCCGACCGTCGCCGACATCTCCATCATCGTGGAGGGGTCGGCCTGCAGCATCACCTGCAGGGTCGGGTCCATGCCGCCGCTGCGGTACTGCTCGGCGGCCAGGCCGCCCAGGCGCGTGCGGGTCTGGTCCATGGTCGCCTGCTCGGCGGTGATCTGCCGGTTGATGCCGTCGACCTGCTGCTGCAGCTTCGCCTGGGCATCCTGGGCGGCGTTGTACGCCTCGTCTGCGGAGGCTTCCTGCTGGTAGAGCTTGTTCAGCTGGTCGTTGACCTGCGCGATGGTGGGCTGCGGGTCGGCGTTGGCGACGCTGGGCACCAGGACCATGGTCCCGGCCGCGGCCGCGCCGAGGGCCAGCTTCGTGTACTTCGGGGCACGCGGACGACGATGTCGGGCGGTGACACTCATGCGAGCTTCTTGGCTCCGTCTCCTCCTTGTCCGCCTACCGGGTTAGCTGACGGATTCGGACTGAAGAAGTAGCCCTACGGTGGCACGCGCACACCTGACGGCGAGTGCGCGCCGACCGATTCACCCCACTGGCGCCACCCTCGCTTAACCGCTCGGGCCGCGCCGACGAACCTGGTTCCCCGGCTCCGCGCGTGCGCGGATTCGGCGGTGCCCCGACGCCCGGAACCTGCTGGCCCGTTGGGAGCGGCGAAGCCCTGTGGACGTTAGTCACCGTCGGCCTGCCTAACAAGCGACAAGTCCATGATTCGTTCAGCGAACGCTTAGATACCGGCCACCCTTCGGGCAGGGACGGAAACGGGCTGTACATGAGAAAGATGGCCCAGACGCCCCCGTTTCGGGGGCGACCTGGGCCTGGGACACGGATGTCCGGTTAGCGGAAAAAGCGAATCCTGCGACGTTTGTTGCCCGCCGTTGTGACGTCGGTCTCAAACGCCCGTTCGCCCTTGGCGTCGCTGAACGACCGCACGTTGAGCATGGCGGCGTTCACGGGGTGTGCCTTGTCGTCGTCCGCAGGACTCTTCACGGACACCGGCGGCATGACGATCTCCACCGGTTCGCCGTTCATGTCCGGCAGGACCGCGCCGACGATGCGCACCTCCTGCGGATCCTTCGGACCCGACTTGGCGCCGGGGCCGTACAACAGGTTGCTGATCTCCAGCCAGGTCTGCTCGACGTGCGAGATGTAGTCCAGGCCGCGTCTGCCCAGCGGCGCGTCGCCCACGGCTTTGGCGTTGAACCGCCCGTAGCCCAGGATCCGGCCGAGCAGGTCCCGCTCCACCCGCATGTCGTTGACCTTGCCCAAGGGCAGCGCGTCGAACGACCGGGTGATCACCCCGTGGGTGTGCAGGATCCGCTTGTTGGTCACTATCAGGAGGTCCTGGTTCCACACTGCGAGGTTCCAGAACATATAGAGGAAGGCGATGCCGGCCACCGCCCACGCACCCAGGCGCAACTGGCCCGCGTCGGGTGAGGAGAAGATGTCGATGCCCATCGCGGCCACCGCCGCGGCGACCGCGATCAGCACCGGGATGATGATCGCGGCCAAATGGTGTCGTACCGCTATGACCAGACGCTCGCCCGGCACGAGGTACCGCTTGGCGCGGTCCTCGAGCTCGGGCCGGAGCAACATCCGGCCGTACAGCGGCGGTGATGAGTCGGACACGTCGGGATACCGTCTGCCCGATCAGCTCGTGACGAGGTTGTGGAATGTGTCACCGAGCGTCTTGCCGACGCTGGCGACCCAGTTCAAGGCCCCTTGGACCAGGTTCCCCGCCCCTGACGGGTTCTGGACCACGAAGTAGATCAAGAAGAGCACGATGCCCCACTGCACGGCCGGCTTGAGTTTCACGTCAGATCCCCTTCATCTGGACGGTCGAGGTGCCGCGCGACCGGAAGTCAGCATCATGCGAAGCGTTCCCGGTTCACTCCTACCTAACAGCTTCCCCACTGTGTCAAAGCCTAGCCGGGGCAACGGGTTTTGATGTGGTCCAGCGGCAAGGCTGGCGATAACGACTCAGTGGACTTCTGCGGCAGGAGGCACACAAAGGCAGCATTCCCCGGCTAGGTTGATCGCATGCAGATCGGTGTCTTGACCGAAACCGCCCCATTTGAGCGCCGCGTGGCACTCACCCCCGAATCCGCGGGACGCCTGATCACCGCCGGTCACAGCGTGTACGTCCAGTCCGGAGCCGGCGATGCCGCCACCGAGGGCGACGACGCGTACCGCGCCGCGGGCGTCATGATCGCGAAAAGCTCGGAAGAAATCTTGGGGAACATCGATCTCTTGACCGCTGTCGGACAGCTGGACCAGCAGACCGCGGCGAAGCTCAAGCCGGGCACCGCCGTGATCGGACTGTCGTCCCCGAAGGACGGCCGCGGCCCGGCCGGCGTCCTGGTCGACCGGCACGCCAGCTTCTTCGCGCTGGAACTGCTCCCCCGCATCACCCGCGCGCAGTCGATGGACGCGCTGTCCTCCCAGGCGATGGTGGCCGGATACCGCGCGGGCCTGATCGCCGCCGAACGGCTGCCGCGCTTCTTTCCGCTCTTGATGACCGCCGCCGGAACTGTTCCGCCGGCCCGCGTCGTGGTCCTGGGCGCCGGCGTGGCCGGGCTGCAGGCGATCGCCACGGCCAAGCGGCTCGGCGCGGTCGTGGAGGCCTACGACGTGCGCGCCGCCGCGGCCGAGGAGATCCGCTCGCTGGGTGCCAAGTCGATCACGTTGGACGTGGAAAGTCAGACCTCTGGCAGCGGTGGCTACGCCAGCGAGCAGGCCGCCGACGCCGCAGACCGGCAACGCAGGGCTCTGACCCCGTACGTGGCCGCCGCCGACGCGGTGATCACCACCGCGGCGGTCCCGGGCCGGCCGGCGCCGCTGCTGGTGACCGCGCAGATGGTGGAGCGGATGCGGCCCGGCTCGGTGATCGTCGACCTGGCCGCGGACAACCCGAACGGCGGCAACTGCGAGGTGTCGCGACCCGGCGAGGACGTCCGGCACCACGGCGTGCTGGTGCACGGCGGCCGCAACGTCCCCAGCCAGCTGGCCGCGCACGCCTCCCGGCTGTACGGCGCGAACATGGCGGCGTTCATTCTGGCCATGTGCCAGGACGGGGTGCTTTTATCAACACCCGAGGACATCGCCGGCGACGAGATCGCCGCCGCCTGCTGCGTGCTGCTGAAGGGTGAGTTCAGATGAGTTCCACCGCGTGGTTGACGGTCTTCGTGCTGGCCGTCTTCCTCGGCTTCGAGGTCATCTCCAAGGTCTCCTCGATCCTGCACACGCCGCTGATGTCCGGTGCCAACGCGGTGCACGGCGTGATCCTGGTCGGCGCGATCATCGCCACCGGGTCCACGACCGACAACCTGCAGCTGGCGCTCGGGCTGCTGGCGATCGTGATGGCCACGGTGAACATGGTGGGCGGGTTCGCCGTCACCGACCGGATGCTGGGGATGTTCGCGAAGCCGAAGCGGGCGCCGGGCGGTTCGGGGGCGGCTGGGGCTTCCGGTGGTTCCGGTGGTTCCGGCGCTTCCGGCGCTTCCGGTACTGGCGCTTTCGGCGCTTCTGGTAGCGCGGCCGGGTCATCTGCTTCTCCTTCTTCCTCTTCCTCTTCTTCTTCCTCCTCCTCCGGAGAGGCCGGCAAGTGAGCAGCGCCTGGAGAGACACCGCGTACCTCATCGCGGGCGTCTGTTTCATCCTGACCCTCAAGGGCCTGTCGGCGCCGCGCACCGCGCGCATGGGAACCGTGATCGGGTCCTGCGGCGCCGCGCTGGCGGTGGTCGTCGCCCTGACCACGCCGCACCTGAAGCACCTGGGGCTGATCGTCGGCGCGATCGTGGTCGGCGCCGCGATCGGCCTGCCGACCGCCCGGAAGGTGCGGATGACCGCGATGCCGCAGCTGGTCGCGCTGTTCAACGGCGTCGGCGGCGGAGCGGCGGCGCTGGTGGCCGCCGTGGAGTTCCTGCGGCCCGGCAAGGGGATCGAGCACGCGGCCACCGCGGATCTTGCGGCCACCGCGTTCACCATCCTGGTCGGCGCGGTCTCGTTCTCCGGATCGATGATCACGTTCGCCAAGCTCCAGGAGCTGATGACGACCCGCCCGGTGGTGCTGCCGGCCGGGCGCTGGATCACGATGGGCGTCGCGGCGGCCGCGGTGCTGTTCGCGGTGCTGCTCGTCCCGTGGCCGAGCACGGCGCTGATGGTGCTGCTGGCGTTGCTGGCGCTGGCCTTCGGCGTGCTGTTCGTGCTGCCGGTGGGCGGCGCGGACGTGCCGATCGTCATCTCCCTGCTGAACGCCTTCACCGGTCTGACGGTCGCGGCGAGCGGCTACGTGCTCAGCAACACCCTGCTGGTGATCGCGGGCACGCTGGTCGGCGCGTCCGGAACGCTGCTGACGCGGATGATGGCCGCCGCCATGGGACGTCCGCTGACCGGGACACTGTTCGGGGCGTTCACCGCCACGGCCGGCGGCGCCGCGTCCGACGGCGACGGGGCGGCCAAGCCGGTGCGGACCTCCTCGCCGGAGGACGTGGCGATCCTGCTCGGGTACGCGCGCAAGGTGGTCATCGTCCCGGGCTACGGACTCGCGGTGGCGCAGGCCCAGCACACGGTGCGGGAGGTGGCGGACCTCCTGACCTCGCGCGGGGTGCAGGTGTCGTACGGCATCCACCCGGTCGCCGGCCGGATGCCGGGGCATATGAACGTGCTGCTGGCCGAGGCGAACGTGCCGTACGAGTCGCTGCTGGAGCTGGAGACGGCGAATTCGGAGCTGGCCTCGGCGGACGTGGCGGTGGTGATCGGCGCCAACGACGTGGTGAACCCGGCGGCGCGCCAGCCCAGCGGCTCCCCGATCTCGGGGATGCCGATCCTGAACGTGGACCAGGCGCAGCAGGTGGTGTTCTGCAAGCGTTCGCTGCGCCCGGGGTTCGCCGGGGTCGAGAACGAGCTGCTGTACGCGCAGAACACGTCGCTGTTGTTCGGGGACGCGAAGGAAAGCATGGGGAAGGTGCTGGCGGCGCTGAAGGCGCAGTGAGACTTTCGCCACAGCCGTGAGGCCTTCGCCAGATTCGAAAACGCCCGTGGGACCGGAGCTCCGATCCCACGGGCGTCGTCTCTTATGTCAGGCGGTGCCGTACAGGCGGTCCCCGGCGTCGCCGAGGCCCGGGACGATGTAGCCGTTCTCGTTGAGCCGCTCGTCGATGGCCGCCGTGACAATCGCCACAGGGATGTCGAGGTCGGCCAGCGCCTCCTGCACGGCGGCGACGCCCTCGGGCGCGGCGAGCAGGCAGACGGCGGTCACCGAGGCCGCGCCGCGCTCGACGAGCAGGCGGATCGCGGCGATGAGCGTGCCGCCGGTGGCCAGCATCGGGTCCAGCAGGTAGCACTGGCGGCCGTGGAGCTGCTCCGGCAGGCGGGTGGCGTAGGTGGAGGCCTGCAGCGTGTCCTCGTTGCGGACCATGCCCAGGAAGCCGACCTCGGCGGTCGGGAGCAGCCGGACCATGCCGTCGAGCATGCCCAGCCCCGCCCGCAGCACCGGCACGACCAGGTGCCGCGGACCGCTGAAGGTGACGCCGTGCGCCTCGGCGACGGGCGTGGCGACCGTGCTCGGCTCCACCTGCGCGTTGCGGGTGGCCTCGTAGGCCAGGAGGGTCACGAGCTCGTCGGCCAGCGCGCGGAAGGTGGGGGTTCGCGTGCGCGCGTCCCGCAGCAGAGTCAGCTTGTGAGCGACAAGCGGGTGGTCGACGACATGAATGGACACGGTGGGCATGGGCAAACGGTATCCGACGAGCCGTAACGCTGCACCGGTAAGTACTGGACAAGCACATACGGTGACAAGGTAACCTCTCAAAAAGGTCAAACCGCCGGCTTCCGGAACAGGGGACCGGCGCGATGTGAAGGCGGTGACCAGCACATGCCCGCAGACCAGTCGCGACCGCAGCCAGCACCGGCGCGGGAGGCTCGAGACCGCAAACGCCGTCGCGAGGACTTCCTCGCCGACCTGGCCGAAGCCCAGCGCCTGCGCGAGCGCGTCGCCCCGCGCCGGGCCCGCATGGCGCGGCTGAGGCAGCAGCAGTTGCTGAGGACGTTCTTCTACTGAACCCCCCAAAAGCCCCATTGCCACAACACCCCGATTGGCCCGACCGGTCGGTGCTCCACCGACTCGGCGCCGCCAGTCCCCAAAAGGGGACGGCGGCGCTTTTTGTGAGGCCGATCGCCTATGGCATCGGTCACACCAGACCGCCAGGCGATCCCCAAGCCCCCGACCGACGAGACTGGACCCATGACGGCACCCCCGCCCACGCCCACCCAGCGCCGCTACGAACCCTGGATGCGCCTGGCCCTGGCCGAAGCCACAGCAGCGGAAGCCACCGGCGACGTCCCCATCGGAGCCGTCATCCTCGACCCCGCCGGCACCGTCATCGCCACCGGCCGCAACACCCGCGAAGCCGAAGGCGACCCCACCGGCCACGCCGAACTCGTCGCCATCCGAGCAGCAGCCCGCACCCTCCACACCCGAGCCACCCAAAAAAATCCCACAACCCCCACCACCTGGCGCCTCACCGACTGCACCCTCGTCGTCACCCTCGAACCCTGCACCATGTGCGCCGGCGCCATCGTCCTATCCCGCCTGACCCGCGTCATCTTCGGCGCCTGGGACCCCAAAGCCGGCGCGGCAGGCTCCCTGTACGACGTCCTCCGAGACCCCCGCCTCAACCACAACCCCGAAGTCGTACCCGGCGTCCTCGAACCCGACTGCCGCAACGCCCTCGACCGCTTCTTCGAACACCACCGCCGAAAGTGAGCGAAGCACCCCCACAGATCCGGTAAGGTATTCCACGGTGACGTGTCCGAGCGGCCTAAGGAGCACGCCTCGAAAGCGTGTGAGGTGCAAGCCTCCGTGGGTTCAAATCCCACCGTCACCGCAGGTGAAGGGCGGTAGCCGGTTGACTCGGCTACCGCCCTTCGTCATGAGGGTCTCAGATACGGTCTCAGTACCCCGCTTCTGACCCCTTCTCGTCGGTGCCGGCCTGGTCCTCCTCGACCACTCCGGAGGGCTCCTCCGTGACCTCCTCTGGTGGCTTCCAGATGAGATCGCCAACGAGCTTGGCGACGTCCTCTCGCATCTCGCCCGTGACGTGCTGGTACCGGGTGGCCATGGACTCGGAAGACCAGCCCATCAGGTCCATCACGATCCGGTTCGGAATCTTGAGCAGCAGCAGGACGGTAGCGGCGGTGTGTCGCGCGTCGTGGAGCCGGCCGTCACGGATGCCCGCGGCCGCGAGAAGGTCCTTCCACCTCGTGTAGTCGGTACGAGGGTTCAGCGGCTCACCTGTCTCCGAGGTGAAGACGTAGCCCTTCTCGGCCCAGACGCTCCCGGCGTCAGCCTTCTCCTTTGCCTGCTCGTCCTGGTGATTGCGAAGTAGCTCCACCAGCTCAGCAGGAAGTGCGAGAGTCCGAACTCCAGCTTCCGACTTCGTCTCTCCCGTCTCGTCTCGCGCTGCAACTCGTGCCGGGCAGTAGCCCGCCTTCTTGCCGCACGGGTTCGTACATCCGTGCTTGTACTTCGGTCGCAGTCGGTTCCGCCAGACGTTCAGGCTGCCAGCGGCCAGATCGACGTCCTCCCACTTCATACCAAGCACTTCGCCCTGACGAAGCCCAAGCGCCAGAGCAATCGCCCACCGCGCGCTGTTCCGCTTCTCAACGGCCTTGGCAAGAAGGCACTGCACTTCCTCGACGCTGTACGGCAGGATCTTCTTCTTTTTGAGCTTCGGCGGATGGGCGAGAGCAACCGGATTCCGCTTGATGTAACCGCGCCTCAGCGCCTCGTTGAACGCCGTCTTTGCAGTCCGGTGAGCCTGGTGTGCCGTCGCTGCCGAACTTCCGGCGGCCTGCATCTTGGCGTAGAACTTCTCGAAATGCTCCGGCGTAATCCGCTCCAGCCGGTGAGCCCCCAGGCCGGGAATCAGGTGGACGCGCACCGCGACTTCGTACGCCGCGAGGCCGTTCCCGCTGTCGCCCGTCGTTTTTGAGGCAATGTGCTCAATCCAGTAGTTCAACCACTTGGCTACGGTCCAAGCGGGGCCGGCCTTGCGTGCCGTCCCGTTGTCTCGCTCCCTTTCCAGTTCGTGAACGGCCTTCTCGACCTCCTTGCGTGCTCGTTCTTCCTGACCGGGCTTCACCTTGCGCTTCACGTGGCGACGGTCGGGCTTCCCGTCGTCACGGATGCCCATCGTGACGCGGCCATGGCAGTAACCGTCACTGCCGAAGTAGATGGTTGACTCGCCGTTGGCTGCGCGCGTTCCCTTCGGTTCCTCCTCCGGGTCCTTCTTCACAGCCATGTCATGCCTCCACTTCGCTCGGGCCGTGCTGCTCAGCAACCAACCGGCCGAGATAGCCGTCAATCGCACTCACCGGCACGCGGCGCAGGCGCCCGATGAGGACGGATTCGACCTCGCCTGATTTGAGCAGGGCGAACATGGTGGTTCGTCCGATGCCGATGGCGTCGGCCGCCTGTTCGACGGTGAGCATGGTGCGGGGCTGGTTCATGCGGTCTCTCCTGTCGGTGAATTCAGATGGTTAGGGCCGCCGCATCGCCGCAAAACCCGCAGAACCGGGTTTTGCGGGTTTTGCGGCGATGCGGCGGGGGTCAGGTCCCGATTTCGGGGTGAGTCTCGTAGGCCGGCGTCGAGGGCCTCCCACCGCGCGGTCCGCTCGGCGGGTCCGGGAGTCGACGGATGTAGCCGTGGCGTTCCAGTAGGGCCAGGGCCGCGTCCATGTCCGAGATCTTCGGGAAGCGGCTTCTGGACATGGAGCTGAAAGGCTGCCGAGCGGTGAACCGGTCGGGCCGGTTGCGTTCCAGCCATTCCAGGACGGCGCGGGCGCGGACGATGGATTCGTCCGTACTCATGGCGTCGAAGGCAGCCAGGGCGTGGGTGGTGAAGTAGTCCATGATTCGTACGGCGTGCGCGGTGGTCTCGGCGCTGATAGGTGCGCCGTATCCGTCGCGCAGGTGCTCGGCGACGTGCAGCAGGCCGGCGATGCGCATGGCGTGGCCTACGGCTTTGCTGGCCCAGTCGCGGATGCCGGCCAGGTCGCCGTCATCGGCCATGCGCTTCTCGTAGCGGTCGGACATGTCGCGTTCGACCTGCATCGCCTCGGTGCTGAGTGTCAGCTCGATCGGCTCTTCGCGTTCGGCCATGGTGAGGGTGAGGGAGTGCAGCTGCGCGGCGTAGTTGGCATGGGCTGTCGGCTCGGCCGGTTCCGGGTCGGTTATGCGGTCGCCGAAGTTCACGATCGGCAGCGCGTACAGCCACCGGCCCAGCAGGCCGCGGCCTGAGGCGCCGGGGACGGCGGCTAGTTCGCGCAGCACTGAGGGCTGCGTGCAGATGCCCATGGTCAGGGCGGGTTCGTCGATGGACTCCTCACGGCCTCGGCGGTCCACGCGCAGCAGGTCACCGGCGTGGCCTTTCAGGAACACGTTCAGGCTGGCCTGCCCGCCGTAGCGGCCGGCCATGATGGTGAAAATCTCGGACTCGGCGGACAGCACCGCCAGGCGGCCGTTCTGCTCGGCGAGCATGGTGGCGGCGGTTTCCGGGGTCACGTCGTCGGCGACCAGCCGCGGCTTGGACGGCACCGAGGATTCGTCCAGTTCCGCGGCGGCGTCGCGGGCTTCGGCTTCGAGCTTTGCGCGGTCGGCAGGTTTGGCTTTGGCTGCGGCGGTGGCTGCGTGTGCGGCGCGCTGCTCGGCGATCTGCCGATCGACTACGGCCTGCACAATGACCGGGCGGGCCTGCTGCTGAATCAGTTTCTCGGCTGCGAGCAGCGGCGCGGTCATGGCGTTGAACACCGGGGACTTGCGGGTGCCCGGGGCCAGCGCCGTAACCAGGTATAGGTTCGTCGGTACCGACCAGCGGATACGCGGGCGCACCATCACGCGGACCTTGCCACCGCATGCGGTGGCCAGAGCGCCCAGGGCCACCGAGGCGGCCAGGTCCATCGGGGTCTGTGTCTCGTCGGCGACTGCGGCGACCTTCTCAGCAACCCATGTGGGCAGCGCGTCGCCGGGGAACTCCGGCAGCGTGCCGGTGGCCTTGCCCAGCGGGGTCGGGTCGGTCCAGCCCTTGGTCTCGGCCTCCAGCAACGCGGCGTACTCGGCGCGGACCCGTGCCCGCAGCGGCGCGTCCATGTCCTCGGACCGCCCAATCTGCCCGAGGCGAGTAGCGGCTTGGATGACACGGCGGGCATAGGCCTTGTCCAGAAGGATCTGGGCCCACCAGCCGGCAGAGCCAGCAGTAGGGACCGAGGCCATGCAGGTGTGCAGGTACGGCGCACCGCCGATGCGGTGCAGCTGCTCGCCGAGGGACTGCGCCACCACCAGGGGATCAGCGGGGCGGCCGGCGTCGGCGAGTGCTGTGATGGCCTCCCAGATCTGCTCGTGCTTGGGCACGTAGAAGTCCGTCCCGGTCAGCATCGGCCGAACCTCGGCCAGCGCTGCCGGCGAAAGCATTGCCGCGCCGAGCACCGCGCGTTCGGCGTCCTCGTCGTGCGGCAGCGCCCACTGAAGGGGAACCTCGTCCTCGGCGAACTCCTCGCCGTTGGGATGCAAGAACGGCACGGCGTTCACGCCGACCTCCGCTCATCGGCGCCGACCGGCTCCGGGTAGTCGGCGTAGCCGGCGGGCGCATGCTGGATCGCCAGGCGGGGCGCGGCGTCCAGGGCTTCGCGTGCGGTGGGGCTGATGGTCAGGGCGGCGCGGCGGCGTACGTCGCGCTCCAGCTTCAGCGCCTCGTACTCGGCCGTGTCCAAGGCCAGTTCCAGCCGTTTGGCTGCGCCGAGCTGCGCCAGGCGCTCCCGGTCGGTGGCGCCCTGCTCCCGCAGTGCGGTGACCTCGATGGCGGTCTGGCACTGCATGCCGACGATGGCGGCCTCGTGGGCGCGGTCCTTGGCGCGCTCGGCGTAGCCCTCGTGTCGGACGTCGGCGGCGCGGCGCACGCGGCGGGTGAGCACCCATCCGAGCACGGTCGCCGTGGCGGTCACGATCAGCGGTTCACCGAGTCCGGCGGGGTACGCCATCATGCCGACGCCGAGCGTGACGGCGGTGAGGCTGGCGCATGTGCCGACCAACACGGCGTCTTCGGTGGCCGATGCCCATGCGGTGACGGCCAGGCCGATGATGGCGCCCAGACCCAGCGGGACCATGTCGCCGATGGAGTGGCGGGCGCCGTGGTCGGACCAGTGCCGGGCCAGGGTGAGCATGCAGCAAGCCACGGCCGGGGACGCCAGCGCGAGCGCGATCGAGATCGGGGACACCGGCAGGCGCCGCGGCGTCGCAGTGGGCTGCGGGATGGTGGTTTCAGACAAGGTTCAGCCCTCCCGGGGCGGGTCAAAATCAGGGTTTTGAAGATCGATCCGGTAGTTAGGTCCGCCGTAGCGGGTTAGGTTTCTCACTTCGCGAGTGACACGGCCCGTATCGGCCCTGACCAGCAGGAAGTTAGAAAGTTAGGTCCGGATCGGGGGTTAGACGGCCGCTGCGCGAGGGTGGCGCAGCGGCCATCTGGGACGTTCTGGCGGTCTAACCTCACTCGCCGTTCTGGTCGCCGCCGGGGCCCTCGTCGGCGGGTCGCTGGGCCAGGGCGCGGCGGACCGCGGCCGGGTCGAGCGGGTGCTTGTTGCCGGTGGTCGGGACCTTGATCCCGTGCTGGTCGGCGAGGATCGTGCGCAGTTCCTTGCCGGTCAGCGCCTGGTAGCCGCGCCAGGTCGGGGCGAGGTTGCGCAGCATGCCGGGCACGTCGGCGGTGGGGACCGGCTCAGCGCCCAACACCTCGTCCAGGTCCGTCAGCAGGTCGCGGACCTCGGGTGCCGGTGGCGGTGTCGCGTTGTCCTTCACTGGGGTTCGGGGGTCCACGGCGGCCATGGCGCGGGCGATGACGTCGGCGGCGGCGTCGAATCCGGTGTCGTCGTCGACCTCGACGAAGTGCCACTTGAGCACGTCGAACAGGTTCTCTGACACGCCGGTGGCCAGGGAGGTGCCGCGGTCGATGTTGAACCGCAGCTCGGTGGCGCGGATCCCGGCCTGGAACGAGCCGTCGCCGAGGAAGCCGTCGTTGTTACGCCAGGTCTTCACGCTGAAGCAGGCGTTCCAGCCCATCAGCTCGATGACCGCACCTGGGATCGCGTCCGCGCGGGAGGATTGGGTGTCGAACAGCAGCGTGATCCCGGTCTTGCGGGCCCGCCGCATGGTGCCGACCGCGTGTTCCTCGGCCAGGTCGCCCAGGTCCTTGTCACCGAACATGACGTGGCACTCGGAGAACGCCGCGACGATCGGGCGCAGGTCAGGGTGCTTGGCGGCCAACTCCCGCGTGAGCTTCTTGGCGTTCAGCTCGGCCAGGCGCGCCTCGCGGCGGGTGACTTCCTCCTCGTTGAACCAGCGCAACGCCTCCACCGCGGCCTCAACCGTGGTGGCATCGGCGCCGCGGCGGTAGACTGCCAGGCGCGGGGCGTAGGCGTCGAAGTCGCCGTTGCCGGCGAACACGTACGCGCGCAGCTCGGCCAGCGGGTCCAGCGCCGCGCCGAGCATCGCCACCCGCACCGCATTGGACTTGCCCTGTCCCTGCCGGCCGCCCACGACTCCGTTGGCGCCGTCGGTCAGGGCCACGGTCAACTGCTCCCCGCGCGGGGTGACGCCGAGCGGGACGCCGGTGAACACGTCGGCGGTGCCGGCGTGCAGCAGCGGGTACTCCGCTGCGGGCCCGTCCAGCGCTCCGGCGTCGGCCACCCACAGGTCAACGTGCTTGGCCGGGCCGGTCTTGGCCTTGTACGCGTCCGCCGGCCAGCATTCGATCTCGCCACGGTGCAGGTTGTGCGCCAACAGCGCCTTCTTGTCGGCGATCCACGACGGCAGTACGCCGTCCGGCAGGGAGAACACGGCGTGGTAGCCCTTGCCGTCGCGGATCGGCGGGGTGTGGAAGTGCGGGATCCACCCGTTCTTCAGAGCCTTGTTCAACTCCGAGATGCCCAGGAAGGACAGGGCCCGCACGATGGCATCGGCGGTGATGACCGCGCCGGCCGTGGCCTTCTGCTCGGCCGGGGCCAGCGCCCAGCCCACCGGCTCACCCGAGGTCCGGCCCAGATTCCACAGCGCGCCCAGCCCCAGGAGCGGCGCGGTGAACAGCGCCGGCCGCCAGGTCGCGCGCACCACCGCCACCATGTCCCGGATCACCGTGAACGCGGTGGTGAACGGCGTGGTGACCTCGCCGAGGTGGTGGCTGGAGACGGCCAGGGCAATACCGACCGCGCCCAGGATCAGGAAGGCGGCGATGATGCCGTGCGCCACGCCGCGGGCGGCGTGCGCGGGGGCGGCCAGCAGTTGCATGCGCCGCTCGGCCCGCTCGGTACGGAACTCCGCCGCGCGCTTCTCCCACTCCAGCACCGATTCCCGGTCGCCGGCGGCCTCGAAGTGGCGCATCATCCGCTCATGCCGGGCGGTGGAGCGTGCCTCCCAGTGCCGACGGATCCCGACGCGCACACCGGCCAGCAGATAGGCGGCGTGCCGGGCACCGAACTTGGTGGCGCGGTGCGCCAGCAGCCACCGCAACGCGGCTTTAGCCCAGCGCCACGCACGCTTGCCCGCACGCCACGCCTTCCACACGGCCGGCGTGGCGTCCTCGGCGCCGACGACGACACCGGAGACGACGCGCGATTCGGTCGCGTCGGTGGTGATGCCGTGGCGGCGGTCGTAGTCGTCGATCCACTCGGCGGTGGGCTCGCCGTCCTCACCCATCCAGTCCGGACGGGCCGGGAACGGGATCACGTCGGCGCCGGTCACGGCGTCCTGCTCGGCGGCAGGGTTCTGGTAGGTCTCACTCATCTCAGGCCACCTCCTCGGCAGTGCTGGTGTCGGTGTCGATCGGAGCCGATCCGGACCCGCTCCCGGCGATGTCCTTTGCGGTCAGCTCAGCGGCGAGCTTGCGAGCGGTGACCGGGGCGATGCGCAGCACGGTGCGGATCCGCTCGGCCGAGCGCTTGCCGCGCCAGGTCGGCACCTGCTCGGCATCGGCCAGCAACTCGGCGAAGTCACGCTCACGGATCGGGGTCGATCCGGCCGCCTTCTTCGGCTTGCGAGTCGAGGTCGATCGGGCCGGGCGGGTCGAGGTCGATCCCGCGTCACCGATCGACGTCGATTCGGTCTCAGGGGTCGAGGTCGATTCGAATCCGGCGATCGGGGTCAATTCGATCGGGGCGAGTGTCTCGGCGATCGAGGTCGGGGCGAGTTCGCCGAGCCGGTACAGGGCCCGCTCACGACGCGGCGCCTTGAACCGCCACCCACGGCCGTACCGGTCCTGCAGATCGGTCCGGGCCAGGACACGAGCCCGCTCCCGGGCCAGCGCGGCGGGATAGGAACGCTCCTCCCACAGCACCATCCGGCGCCACAGGCCCAGCGTCGGCAGCGGCGCCAGCAGCCACCGCGACACGCGGACGCGGTCCATGCGCCGGGTGCTGGTCAGCCGGGCCCGCTTGCGGACCACGTGTGCGCCAACCTCGACCGACAGAGCCCACATCGCCGGCAGCACACCGTGCGCGAGCTTGTCGAAGCCGGTTAGCGGCGCCTGCCCGGTCTGGTCGGCGATGTTCAACTGGATCGTGACCGCGGTCAGCGCCCACGGAATCAGTCGCAGCCACACGATCCGCATGTCGAGAATCGCTAGCACGATGTCCAGCGCCGAGAAGACGAAGATGCCCAGGTCGATACCGGTCGGAACGGTCCAGGCCAGGCCGTGAAAGGACGGCTGCGCGGTGGCGTCCACGCGATGGAAGGAGTTCACGAACCCCAGCAGGCCCAGCGCGCCGACCGCAGTGGACACGGCGACCACGATCGCCTTCAGCGGGCCCTCGATCGCCATCACGGCGGGCCCGTCCTGCTGCTCGGCGACAACCGGCGCTGTGGCCGACGTCGGCCAGGACGCGACCGGGGCGGCGGCATGGCCGTTCACGTGCTCGATGAGGGTGGTCACAGGTCGCTCCCTTCGGGTGCGAGGTCGAACAGCGGGGTGTCGGTCTCGTGCTTGTCGGCGGCGGCACGGGCAGTGCGCTTGGTGGCGGCGAGGTGCCCGTCGTAACAGGGCCCGCAGTAGGCCACCTGCTCGGCGCCCATGTCCTTGTGCGGGTCACCGGTCGGCGCGGCCGCGGTCACGATCAGGGGCTGCCAGGGCTTGTGCTCGCGCTTGCAGCGATGGCCGGGGTTCGTCTTGTGAGCCCCCTCAGGCTTGCAACCGCCAGTGCACTGGCACTGGTAGCCAGCGGCCTGCATCACCACACGCCACACGGTCTCCGCGGCGATCGGGGCGAAGTCGGTGAAACTCATCGCGTCACCGCCATCTCCGCCACCTGCGCCAGCAGGTGCTCTCCGACGTGCTCCGTATAGGCCGGCGGAATCGCCTGCGACAGCTCGTTGCCGTTCATCCAGTCGATGCCGAGCGCGAGGGAGCCGATGGTGCGGCCGATGTCGCCGGTGACCGAGATGTTCATCCCGGCCTCCCAGCAGGTACGCCGCCTCTTGGTGCTGGTCTTGGCCACGTGCCGGGGGTGCGCCAGCGTCGGCGGCAGCATCGGGTCGCCGAACTCGAACCAGCGGTGCCGGTAGGTGCGCAGTCCGAACATGGAGCCGCACAGCATCAGGTCCACGCGCATCTCCGCGCCGGGCACGTTCTCAATCACCCACGGCCGCCCGATGCCGGACAAGGCGTCCCGGGTGGCTTCCAGCAACCAGCCGGTACCGTCCATGCCGGCCACGGACGTCAGCGACGTGTGGTCATGGCATGGCGGACTGGCGTGGATGGCGTCGAACTCGCGCCAGTGGCCGGCCAGGAACTCCAGCGCGTCCGCCTGGTGGTGTTCGAACGGGTACCGGGGCTGCGGAGCGATGTCCACGCCGATGACCTCGAAGCCGGCACGGTGGTAGCCCATGGCCGCGCCACCGGCGCAGCTGAACAGGTCCAGCAGACGCGGGCGCCTCACAGTCCCCACCTCCGCTTCATCCGCTGGTCAGCGGTCAGCAGCGGCAGCGCCTCGTTCAGCGCAGCGATCAGGAACGCGGCCATGGCCACATCGTGGGTTTCGATCACGTCGGGGTCGCAGCAGTCGTACATCCACGAGGACGCGCCCGGAATGCCGTCGATCACGTCGGGGTGCCCGGGGTCGGTGCAGACCAGCGCGATCCCATCCAGGCTTTCCGAGTCGGTGATCACCGTGCGCCAGCGGGTGCCAGCCGCCTTCCACCGCGCGGCGGCACCGGCCAGGCGCCGCACCACGTCGAGCAGGTCCGCGCCGTCGCCGAGGTCGAAGTCAGCGCGCAGCCGCAGGTCCATGTACTTGCGGACCATCCGCGACGTGCCGCGGTTGGCGTAGTCGCCGGACTCCTCCACCACGTCGAACGCCTGGTGCATCACGTCGGCGTACGCCCTGACCTGATCGGGGGTGTCCATGAGGCGGATCTTCATCGGGCCACCCCCGCCCTGGTCTCGATGCCGTCCAGCGCAGCCAGGTCACCGGCACCGGTGAGCAGGCACGCCGGGCAGTCGTCGGCGGCGTGGTCGTGGATGAGCCCGGCGGCCGGCGCGCCGTCCACGGCGGCGATGTCGGCCTGGGCGTCCAGCAGCGCGGCCAGCGCCAGCAACCGCACTGCGGACTTGCGCGAACCGGGCAGGCCACCGATCCCGACGTTGTCGGCGACCAGGGCGGCGGCCTGCACGTCGGTGACCGGCGCCCACGCCGGGGCCGGGTCGGCGGCCAGCGCCGCCAGCAGCGCCTCGGCCACCTCGACGTGCATCGCGTCGGTGTAGTTGTCGGCCGCCAGCGCCGCCGCGCTCTCGCGGTGGGTACGGATCATCTCGGTGCGCCGGGCGATGTCGGCGCGGTAGCCGTCCAGCACATGCCGGAGTGCGAAGGTGTCGGACATGGTCAGCGCCCCCTTCCGGACGTCGTAGAAGTCGAAGAGGCACCGTGCATCGGGGTCAGGTCCGGCGTGGAGGTGGCGCCCGGCATCGGCCAGGAGTGCTCCACGTTCGACGGGGTGGCGGTGCCGGCCAGGTGCCACAGCACCAACCCCGCGCCGAAGAACGCGCCGGTCAGGACGACGAAACCGATCGCCTTGGCCAGCAGCAGGCGCCACCAGCGGGGGCGCAGTCCGCGCACCACCACGACCGGCGTCGCACCGGCAGTGGAGCGCCGTACCCGGCGGTCCGCGCGCACCTCGTAGATGACCAGGCCGACGATGCCGACCACGATTCCCAGGACGATCATTCGGTCACCGCCTCGACGTCGGCGCCGGTCAGGTATTCCAACAGGCCGGCCAACTGCTCCTCGACCGACTCCAGCAGGTACGTACGGTCGCAGAATTCGTCTTCCATGCCCTCGTGGATCTCGGCGAGGATCGCCTTCATCACGTCAGTCATGCCGCCACCGCCGAACCGGCCGTAGCCATGCTCGCGAGGTACGCGGCGAAGTCGGCGGGCATGATGCGCAGGGCGCCGCGCTTGGCGCCGACCCGCAGGGCGCGGAGGCGCCCCTCGTCGATGTCCCGGTAGACGGTGCTCTCGTGGACGTCCAGCAGCTCCGCCACCTCGGCCACGCGGTACGGCTTGCGCCGCTCGACCTCGGCAATCGCCGAGGTTTGCGCGCTCATCTGCGCGCTACGCTGGTCGTGCATTCCAGTCCTCCAGACTCGAAGCGCTGGCCCTGGCGGGTCTCTCACCACCCGCCGGGGCCGTTCCGTTTCCGAACCCCATTCAGAGCCGTTCAGCACGGTTCGACAGAGTTCACGGCCTTGCTGGACTTGCCCAGCTTGCCTAGTCAGGAAGATAGGCTAGGTTGCCTAGGCATGTCAACGGTTGCCTAGACGCCTAGATGACCTGGTTCTTTTCCGTAGACTGTCCCTATGAGCCTCGACCAGGACGACCCGCGGCCGCCCTACATCCAGATCGCCAACCAGCTACGCGCGGCGATCCTGACCAAGAAGCTTGCTCCTGGCGAGAAGCTGCCTTCTGGCGCTGAGCTGGCGCAGCGCTACGGCGTTGCGCGACAGACCGTGCAGAACGGCCTGGACATCCTTCGCGGTGAGGGTCTGATCGTGTCCCGCCAGGGCAGTGGCGTCTTCGTCCGTGAGCGCGCCGAACGCCCGGTCGGCCTGCGGCCACACATTGAGCGCGCGTTCGCTGCGTCCGCAGTGACGCTCGACTTCGCAGGGTTCTCCGGTGAGACCCTGTACGGCGCCGTTCAGGAACCGCTGGACAGGATCCGAGAAGGCCGGCTCACCCCCGATTCGATCAGCATCCGGATACTGCTGCCGGACATGACCATTCCGATGGGCCTTCCAGTCCGAGCGGAAGATTTGGCAGATGATCCGGCGGTTCGCGAGCGGATGAACAGGATCATGCTTCGCAACACGCAGGGGATCGCCGAATCCGTCGCTGAGCTGGCGGAGCTTGGGCTTGTGGGCAAGACCTCGGCAGAGATCCGCGTCTACGGTGGAGTACCGCTGTTCAAGCTATACATCATCAACAAGGAAGAGGCCTTCTTTGGCTTCTATCCCGTAATCCGCCACTCGGTGCCGATCAACGGAGAACAGGTCGAGATCTTCGACCCGATGGGAAAGAACTCGATCCTGTTCCATCACTCGATGACTGAGGACAAGGACACCAAGGACAGCCAGTTTGTAGAGCAGGCACAGACATGGTTCGACGGGGTGTGGGGGAGCGTCGGTAGAGAGGTGGTCGGACAATGAACGACAACCTCGCGCAAGTCCTCGGCCGTTCCAAACACGTCATGTTCGACTTCGACGGACCTGTGTGCAGTGTGTTCGCTGGTCGGCCAGCGCCAGAAGTCGCTGACCGACTTCGGAGACTCGTCCAGGCATCCGCGAAACTGCCGACTGACCTTCTGGCGGCTTCGGATCCAATGGAGTACCTGCACGCAGCGCCAGCGCTACCAACCGCACTTGCCGAACAGGTACGGCAACTGTTTCGCGATGAGGAACTGGTAGCCATCGAGTCTGCGGAACCAACTCCGGGCGCGCATGACGCTATCGCAGAGTGCCATCGTGCGGGCAAGGTCGTGACGGTAGTCAGCAACAACGGTGCGGATGCCGTAGAGGAGTACCTACATCGTCATGACCTGGCACGCTACGTATCTTTCGTTTCTGCGCGGCGCAGCCCAAATCCCGAACTACTGAAGCCAAACCCTCATTTACTCCTCGCCGCCATCGAGGCAACTGGGCAGCAGCCGGAACGCAGCGTACTGATCGGCGACTCTGTTACGGACATCGAAGCTGCGCATGCAGCGGGGGTAGCCGCCATCGGCTACGCGAACAAGCTGGGCAAGAACGAGACCTTCACGGCTGCCGGCGCTGAAGTCATCGTGACGCACATGACCGAACTATCAGAATCACTGATAGACGATACGAGCGGCTACTGACTTTGAATGCGTGATGTCCCATGAGGGAAGTCGTTACCACACAACCCGAGTGGGGATCTTCTCACGAGGTTTTTTGTGATGGGCTGTCAGATTCTGAACGTTCAGACGGAACTTCTGAGGTTTGCTCTCCGGACGAGACTCGCCTAGCCAACTTTGCACGTTGCGCGTCCTGAAGCTTCATGTCCGAAATCTTTTCGAGCAGATCGACCGCGAGAGACAGGCGACCTTCATGGATGATTACGTTCCGTTTCTCTCGCGTGACCTCACGCAACTGTTCGGCTTGATTCTCCATCATCCGTTGAGCAAGGTTCGACTGACGGAAGAACAGTAGGGCCAGAAGGTTTGGCACAACGCTAGCGGCGCTAGTTACGATACCGATATACCTTTGCCCGGAGGTATTGGCATGGAAGACAGCCAACCCAATTCCTGCGAGGAGGATTATTGCGCCAAGGCTTCCAAATCCGACAGAACACCAAAACCAGATCTTAGCTTGCTCTAGCCTTTCGCTATACATTTGCACCAAGAGTTTTTGCTCAGCGTCATCATGAATCGCCGCTTTGATGGCCTCATCGACGAACCGGCTCGTTTTTTGCTCATCAGTTGCGTTGCCTTGGCCCTGGTTATGCAGATGGATGGTCGCCCTATCTCCATATACGCGGACCTGCGGCACATCGGCGTCGCTACTGATCGCTTCAGTCAGTCGATGCCGCGTCCGATCGCCAGCCTGCTCGCTCAATCGGCGTAGGAGCCAGTAGGCGGCGCCAAACACAGTGATGGCCAACACCGCCGCATAGACCGTAGCTTCTAGCGGCGTGTTTATTACGAATACGCCGGTCAGGATAACTATTGTCTGGGTCGCTACGTAAGCGCACCAGATAGCCACTGCAATACGCAGCGCTGCTCGAATCGTGCGGGCTTTTCGCGAAGATTCGTCCCTGCTGTCTGGACTAGATGTAGTGGTCGAGATCGGCGGAGATTCGGCGCTGTCTGGGTCTGCCGTCACCGTCCATGACCCGCCAGAGTCAGTTGACGCTTGATGCTCGGCTGGGACCGTAGTCCAAGCACCCGAGGTGGTAGCCGGTCCTGGATCCGTCATCGCGTCCCCCTTTTGAACAGCCTCGTTGTCTACTGAGCGCTCCCCCTCGAATACTGGCAGCATCAGCGTGCAAGTGGGCAGCTTTTGCATAAATACGGAGGGAAACTACTGAAGGTGCCCTTTCGGCGCGGTGAAATCAACAGCGGGATTTGACGTTCCTCCCGGACCGCGCTCCGTAGTTCTCAGGCGGGCCTGACCTGACCACGGCTCGCAGATGGCCGCCTTTACCGTCAGGTTTCGAAGTCTTCGGAGTCGTCGTCAAAGAGTTGCTCTTGAGAAGGGTTTACGTCGAAACGCGATGCAAGCTCTTCAATACTCCCGAGTATCGAGATTAGACGGGCGTCGTCCAGCCAATAATAGTTGCCCTCGCGCCGAATCTCTCCCGAAACCTGGACAGCTAGATCCTCGTCATATGCGCGAACCATCTGATGGTGATCATCGGGCGACACTACACGCACGCGCACTCTACGCGGCGACTCGGAACCGAAGATTTCAATCGCTATAACACCAGGTCCACCGGCCTGTTTCTTGGTCAAGACCTCCACTCTTCCAGTTACGGTGACACTCCGGGCTGGATCGCCCTCAGCCAGCTGCTCCGATGCCGCCACCAAAACAGGCGCATCGCTTGCTTGCAGCTCGAAGTAGCTATCAAGACTCGAATCACTAAGCGGGACTGCACGGTCCCATTCGATGGCGATGTCTGCGCCATCCGAATCGGAGGCAATGCCACTTAGCGCCGTCGCCATTTCCGATGAGACGCCAGAGGCAACACCCGCGTCGAAACCCGAATACGATCCCGTGGAATGATAATGCTGAACAGCCTCTGCTGTTGCCTGCATGGCACGTACAACCGCCACGGTTACTTCCCGACTAAAGACGTAGTCGATATTCTCGTAGCCAAGCGCGTTAACCGCGTCGCCCCGCACGGCAACAGAGGTGTCGGTCGGCGCATAGGCCGTAACTACATAGCTTCCTACTGCCGTCTGCCCCATGAGGATAGAGTCAAGATATCGGCCAGCAAAGCGACCTTCACGACTTCCAAAATATCGAGCCCGCTTCTGCCAGGTCTTCGCGCCAGCCAAGAGCGCCGACTGCGCCGAGCGAATTAGCTGCTCTCCTTGCCGCCAGGCAATTAGCCCTATCGGCGCGCCGCTCTCCTTGCGAAATTTGAACTGATCCGACGGAGCGCTACCGAGTCTCGGTGAAATTTCTCGAAGCCAACTATCGCGATACTCCGCACCTGAAAGCTCCGCAAGCGCAGCACTCATAGAGTCTTCAAAGTCCGGTGCAGACATATCGAGTGGAACTACGAGGGATCTCGTTCGCCCATCTACAGATTCATCAGGCGGAGCAAACCTGCTGTAGACGTTGGGGCGCCCGCCAACCAAACGCCAACCAGCCTCCTCCAGCAGGATGCTCAAGCGCGCTGGATCGACAAGCCCTGACTGGATACTGTTCACAGTGGCTCACCTCGCTCCAACTTGTCGAGAATCATCGTCAAGGCTTCGGCATCGAAAATGTTAGCTGTAGGCACACGAACTGATGGTGATTTTACACCATCCTTGATTTCGTGACCTTCAAGATTCATCCAATAGCAGCAGTGCCGTACGATGTGCTGATCGTGGCTCGTTTCAGTCCAAGCCTTCTGGCTCCCGGTTGTAGCCATAACGACTAATATTGCTTTTGCCTGCCCACGAGGCTTAGTTAGGTGCGCCATGTGTGAGCGCTCCTTGAACTGAAAGCTGAAGTGAGAGGCTCCCGGGTTCGGTTTTACACGCGTCGAATTCTTCAACTGCGCGTCCACCCGAATTTCCTCAGCGTCTACGCCGCGCGGCCTAATGAGCCGAACATCGATGCCGTAGATATCGCGACGCACGAACTCCATTGTGCAACCCGCAGCCGCTGCAACGGTGGCTACGTAGCCCTCTTGCAACTGCTCCATGCACGTCGTGAACGTCGTGGTGTCTACAGGCTCGATCACCGTTGGCCCTCCCCAGGGTGGCATTTCGCCCTTACGCCGCTGCTTACGGTGGGTGCACTACTGAAATTACTACCAGTAGATCAGGGCTCTGGTAAGGCCTCAGCAACGGTGATCTCACCTAGCATCGCTCAGCCTTCGGCCGCCGGCGCCCGGCAAACACCGCCGAGTCGCCGTGTCAGCCACGGGCTCAGTTGGGGTCTCAGTTCACGCTGTACTCCCCGCCCTCTGGACTCGCCGAAGTTCCCGTTCCAGCAGGTCGCAGCCAGGACGGCGAGCCACGCAACCAGCGTGAACGCCAAGAGGGACGACTCGAAAGCGTGTGAGGTGCAAGCCTCCGTGGGTTCAAATCCCACCGTCACCGCTTCGAAAACAGCCCTTGAGCTGCGGAAACGCAGCTCAAGGGCTGTTTCGTTCCTGCTACATCAGTGCGAGCGATCCGTCTCAGTTGCATTTCCAGTTGCAGTTACCTCGCCTGAGACGATTTGAGACGGTTCGCCCGCTGAGACAGAGTCGGAGTCAGCTCGCCGACGCCCCACAGGAGAGTTCCGACGCGCGAGGCGGCGTCTCGCTGGATCACGCCGGTCACGTGCTGATATCGCTGAGCGTTCCGCGAGTCTCCCCAAACCCATCAGTGACTGGGTGGTCCGCTCGACGATCCCCGCACGCAGAAGCAGGGTCGCCGCAGTATGGCGGGCATCATGCAGACGGCCGTCTCGGAGGCCTGTCTCTCGAAGCAGGCCCTTCCACTCGGCCCAGTCGTTCCGCGGGTTCACCGCGTCGCCGTCGTCGGTCGCGATGACCCAGCCCTCGTCCAGCCAGCGGTCGCCTGCTGCTGCTCGCTCTTCGTCCTGCGCCGCACGATGCATGCGGGCGACGACAGCAATCGGCCCGGGGAACGCCCACGAGCGGCGACCGGCCTTCGACTTCACCGGCCCCGTCTTGGGCCTCGTGGAGACACGAACCGGTCAGCGGCCGGCGTAGGGCCGTTGGCATGGCTCAGAGCATCCATGGGCGTATCGCGGGCGGAACCGGTTGCGACGGACCCGGAATCCTTCATCGCCAACGATGTCCAGATCGAAGTCTTCCCACTTCAGCCCAAGTGCCTCGCCCTGCCTCAGGCCGAAGACGAGCGCGAGAACCCACCGGAACCCGTTTCGGCGCCCCGTAGCCGCTTCCAAGAGGACCGGCTGTAGGGCTCGATCTCCTCCTCTTCAATCCGCGGAGGCTTCGCGAGCGCGACAGGGTTCTTCTGTGTGTGGCCGCCGATAGCGTCCATTGGTGTGGTGTAACTGACCTTGATCTGGGCTCTAGCGCATAGGGAGCCATCACAGATGGAAGGACGCTCTCTGTGGAAGGACACGACCCGCGATGGCTCTCTCCCAGTCTGAACTACTGGACCTGCTGGCGTCACTGCGTTCCTCCGACAACACCGACATGGTCCGCACCGTGCTGGAGCCGATCCTGCAGGAACTCATCGAAGTCGACGCCACTGCGGCGATCGGCGCGGCACCGTTCCAGCACAGCCCGGAGCGCATCAACCAGCGCAACAGGCATCGCTACCGCGGTCTGACCACCGCCGCCGGGGACGTGGACCTGCACATCCCCAAGCTGCGCACCGGCTCGTTCTTCCCGTCACTGCTGGAGCAGCGCCGCCGGATCGATCAGGCGCTGTTCGCGGTGGTCATGGAGGCCTACGTCCATGGGGTGTCCACGCGTTCGGTCGACGACCTGGTCAAGGCTCTTGGCGCGGACAGCAGGATCTCCAAGAGTCAGGTGTCGAAGATCTGCGCCGGGCTAGACGCCGAGATCAGCGAATTCAAGAGCCGCACCCTGGACCACACGACGCTCCCTTACGTGTTCCTGGATGTGACGTACTGCAAGGCCAGGGTCACCACCGCATCGCTTCCCAAGCCGTGGTCATCGCCACCGGCGTCAACGCCACAGGTGTCCGGGAGATCATCGGCTTCGCCGTCGGCGACAAAGAGACCGAGGCCTTCTGGAAGTAGTTTCTACGCTCGCTGCGGGCCCGGGGACTGTCCGGGGTGCAGCTAGTCATCTCCGACGCTCACGCCGGCCTGGTCGCCGCCACCGCCCAGGTGTTCCTCGGCGCCGCCTGGCAGCGATGCCGAGTCCACTTCGTCAGAGATGCCCTTTCACGCATCGAGCCCGGTCCGCAGAGATGGTCGCGGCCACCATCCGCACCATCTTCGCCCAACCGGACGCCGAGGCTGTCCACACCCAACTGCACCTGGTCGCCGAGCTGTTCGCCGCACAGTTCCCCACGGTGAAGGACATGCTCCTGGCCGCCGAAACCGACATCCGTGCCTACGCGACCTTCCCAGCGGCTCACTGGAAGAAGATCTGGTCCACCAACCCGCTGGAGCGCCTCAACCGAGAGGTCAGACCCCGAGCCGACGTCGTCCAGGTCTTCCCAACCCCGCAGCACTGGAATGCCTCACCGGCGCCGTCCTGGCCGAACTCCACGACGAATGGCAAGTCGCCGACCGCCGCTACCTCTCCGAAGGCTCCATGGCCGAACTCCTCGGCACCGCCACCACACCCCTGTTCACCGGACCAGCCGCACTCCCATGCAGCAAGACGACCACCTAACAAGAGCACATACACCACTCGAGTGGACGTGACCTGGCCGCGCGCACAAGCCGCTCCCCACCCTGTCCGAGCTGTTCGGTGAACGTGGTGAACCGTGGCCGGCTTAGGCGCCTTTACCGCGGCCGCCCTCGCAGGGGCGCCCGGATCTCTCGCGCGCGGAAAGGCTAGCGCGCGGTATCGAAGCCGTTGTGAATCTGCACGGTGCACCCTGCAACCTAGACGACCCGAACACTCCGTGCGCGGCATATGGCATCCTCCGGATCGGTGCTGAGCAGGTGGATACCCTCGCGCCATCTGACTGCGTGGTTGTCGTCGAGACAGCCGACGATGGCCCCCAGATCACATGTTATCTGGCAATCGAGCGGTACTCCCAGCCGGAGCCGGTCGCCCTTGCAGGCCTGCTTTTCGATACGCCGGAGCACCGAGAAGCACTCCGGCACCTCGTGGACGCGCAGACCAGTACCCGAAATCGGGGAGACGGCTGGTGGGTTGCGTTCAAGGATCCTGAGGCCACTTATCACGCGCTAACTGCCTCGTACCCACGCGACCAAGCACGGCGCATGGCGTTGTACTCCGATGGCGCTACGCGACCCCTTGACCAAATGTCACTCTGCGAGTGGCCGGCGTACCTTGATCTCCTCGACAAGCACGGGCCTGACGGTCTCATCACTCGCGTGCGGACCGTCGAGTCTGGCGATCCCAGGGGTGAACGTCTTCCACGTACGAAGCGCCACGACGACGCGACAATCGTTCACTATGTTTCTAAAGCCATCGGCTAGCCACAACGCAACCTCTTGGCATTACTTGTACAGAGCTGGCCGCCCTACGACATCCAACGATCACAACTAGCAGCCAGCGATCCGTATCCCGTAGTATCCTCGGTTGGTCGGTTTGAGTCGATAGTGATCATCACGGAAGGGGACCTTCGTGGCGGCAACTGGAGTCCAGTTTAAACGCTCCACAACCACCCAAGCAGCTGGCTGGTTCCTGGACCTTCAGTCTGCCGGAAGACTTGACTTCAACCCGCCATATCAGCGCCGTAGCGTCTGGAACGATGCCTACAAGCAGTTCTTCGTCGACTCCCTCATTAGGAACTTTCCGGCCCCAACCATCTTCCTGCAAGTCGACGTTGCTGTTGATAGGCCCACGATATATCGAGTTATCGATGGGAAGCAGCGGTTGAGCGCGCTATTTGAGTTTCAGCGCGACGAGTTTACAACAGCGGAGAGCCTGAATGACCTCGGCCTCGGCAATATGTACTATTCCGAACTTCCAGAAGACGTGAAACTGTCGCTGTTGGAGTACGTCTTTACCGTCGAGAATATTAGGCAAGCCTCGGTGGCAGAGCTTAATGACGCATTTGACCGCCTTAACAGGAACGTGGCCAGACTGAACAAGCAAGAACTAAGGCATGCCCAGTTCGATGGTGCGTTCATTCGAAAGGTCGAGCAGCTTGCCGAGCATCCCTTCTGGACCGCTATAGGCCTAGTCACCCAGGCAAGAGTTCGAAGGATGCAAGATGTCGAATATGTTTCGGAGCTCTACGCGATCTCCATGGCGGGCATCCACGAGGGTAAAGACTATCTCGACGATATCTACGCCGAGAACGATAGAGAAATCTATGGCGAAGCTGAGGCCGATACACGGTTTATCGCGACGCTGGATTACCTCAGGGAGGTGAACTCTCATGTATCGCTGAAGTCGAACCGGCTTTCAAACGTGGCAGACTTCTACTCTTTGTGGGCAGCAGTCGGCGACTTGTATGCGATCGGGACTCTGCCCAGCCCACAGGAGGCCGCAAGCCGTCTTGAGTCATTCGCTCGCGAGATAGAACTTCAAGAGACTCGAAGGTCGAATGAGTACCGCATTGCCGCTGTCCAAGGGTCTAACAAGAAGACAAATAGAGAACTACGTGCCACCATACTTGGCAACGTGCTGTTGGGGCTCTAATGGCGACTGGCGTACCGACCTCATTTCGCGGGTCCTACAGTCAAATAGCCGAGGCTCTTGAGGTTGGCTCTGAGTGGCTCCAAGCTAGACTTGCAGCAGAGCTCCATGACCTTCGTCCCGTGGCCTTGCAAGTGCGAGTGAAGTCAGTTGAATCAGTGTTTGCGAAACTTCAGAAAGGCGATTATTCGAGCGTACGGGATCTCGAGGATCTAATTGCCGCTCGCGCCGTATTCTTGCATCCCGCTGACGTTGTCGCAGCGTTTCGCACTGCGGCACAAGTATTTCCTGTAGTCGAGACGAAGAATACGGATGTGGGGAAGCCTACAGATTTTAGGTATCAGCAGCCGCATTTGATTGCCACCTTTCCCGTCAGCTACCTTGAGCGCCATAGCGACCTAGCTGACGTCAAGCTGGAGATGCAGTTTACCACCTACATCCAGCACGCACTTCAGGAATCAACGCACGACGTAATTTACAAAGGTGCGCGGTTTTCTTGGCGCGAGGCTAGGCTTGACGGGCGACTCCGCGGTCTTTTGGAAATTGTTGACGATGTGCTAGCGAATATTTCGAACGTTGCGCAAGTCGATCCAGACCCCAACTATGATCTCTTTGACAAACGTAACGAGATCATCGATTCTGCCGTTATCTTGTGGGGAGCTGGAAGCCTTCCACCCGATATGCGGCGATTCGCGATCACCATCGAAGGACTTCTCAGCGCTGCGGGAGTTAGCGTTAGCGAGTTCCTGCAACTAGCCAACTCTCACCGAGACTTGATAGATTCTCTTTCGCTAGGGCCGGTTGATAAGGTAGTTGGCGTACTCCTTCGGGAACGATTTGACGCCCTAGTTAGGGGCGTTAAGAGTAGAAAAGTCGCGATATCCTCGGAGCTCGAAGATCTCGTAATGGAAGCGAAAAGATGGCCGGCAGAAAAAAGAGTTCTTCTTTCCTGAGCTTACTCCCGGGGTCGATATGCGCCGAGATTCGGACTACAAGTGTGGAAGATGAGGCTTCGCCTTGTCCCCCACGCTTCTGAGGTAGGCAGCCGTACTTTCACCTGCGGCCAGGAATCCTTTACTCAGGTCACCACGGCCAGCGCATCCAGCCCGGCAGCCACACGGTGCGGCACCTGTGGCATCCAGCCCATGCGGTGAAGCCGGTAGGACACCCCATTCGAGGTATGCCGCACCCGGAACAACTCGAAGGCCAACTGCGCCACCCGCGCCAGGACGAACCGCAGCGCTCCCGCGCGGCCCTGGCCCTCACGCTCAGACCGCCCCCGATCCAGATATCCCATAGTTCGAACATGCTGCGACTGCACCCGCGCCATCACCATGGCGAAGCTGGCGAAATCCCAACCCTTCAACCTCAGAAG
>NZ_JBGCCP010000063.1:0-30527 GCF_041262705.1 Catenulispora sp. MAP12-49
CGACTCCGAAGGGCCAAACCTTCATCGTCCGAGCAGCACCGCTCCAGAGAACTCCCCTACAACGAGCCCCCTTCGCGTTCAGGACACACAGCCGTAAAAATTCCTCTAATCCCACAACCCAACCGCAGCCCAAAGACCCCAGCCTCGAAAACGAAAGCCCCCGTCCCAAAGGGACAGGGGCTCCCGCTCAGCGAATGCTCAGCGATCAATCAGCGATCAACCAACCGACGCGAAACTCACACCTCACGACGCGAGACTCACGCCTCGTCGTCGCCCGCGACGTTGCGCACGCGGTTGGCGTCGACCTGGATGCCGGGGCCCATGGTCGTGGCGAAGGTGACCTTCTTCAGGTAGCGGCCCTTGGCGGCGCTCGGCTTCACGCGGAGGACCTCCTCCAGGGCGGCGGCGTAGTTCTCGGCGAGCTGCTGCTCGGAGAAGGAGACCTTGCCGATGATGAAGTTCAGGTTCGAGTGGCGGTCGGCGCGGAACTCGATCTTGCCGCCCTTGATGTCGTTGATGGCCTTGGCCACGTCCGCGGTGACGGTGCCGGTCTTCGGGTTCGGCATCAGCGAACGCGGGCCGAGCACGCGGCCCAGGCGGCCGACCTTGCCCATCAGGTCCGGGGTGGCCACGACCGCGTCGAAGTCCAGGCGGCCCTTGGCGACCTCGTCGATCAGCTCGTCGGAACCGACGATGTCGGCGCCGGCCTCGCGGGCCTGCTCGGCCTTGTCGCCCTGGGCGAAGACCAGCACGCGGGCGGTCTTGCCGGTGCCGTGCGGGAGCACGATCGTGGAGCGGACCATCTGGTCGGCCTTGCGGGGGTCGATGCCCAGGCGCATCGAGACCTCCACCGAGCTGTCGAACTTGGTGACCGAGGTCTCCTTGGCCAGGCGGATGGCCGCCAGCGGGGCGTAGACCTCGTCGGCGTCGATCTTCGCCGCGGCGTTGCGGTAACCCTTGCTGCGCTTCATTGCTGCTCTCCTTGACAGGGTGAGGTGTGGTCTTCACGAGCCGCGCGCGGCTCTGCCACTACTGCTGGTGGTGCGGGCTCAGCCGGCCGTACGGCCGGCTGAGCCGTCGAGCTGTCGAACTGTCGAACTGTCGAACTGTCGAACCTTCAGACCTTCGAACCTTCGAACCCGAGGGCTCAGCTGTCCGAGACGATGACGCCCATCGAGCGCGCGGTGCCGGCGATGATCTTCATCGCGGCCTCGACGTCGTTGGCGTTCAGGTCGGGCATCTTGGTCTCGGCGATCTCCCGGACCTGGGCCTGCGACAGGGTCGCGACCTTGTCCTTCTGCGGGACGCCCGAGCCCTTCTCGATGCCCGCGGCCTTCAGGATCAGCTTGGCGGCCGGCGGGGTCTTGGTGATGAAGGTGAAGGAGCGGTCCTCGAACACCGAGATCTCGACCGGCACGACCTGGCCGCGCTGGGCCTCGGTGGCCGCGTTGTACTGCTTGCAGAACTCCATGATGTTCACGCCGTGCTGACCCAGGGCCGGGCCGACGGGCGGGGCCGGGTTCGCCATACCGGCCTTGATCTGGAGCTTGATGACCGCGGTGAGCTTCTTCTTGGGAGGCATTCCCGTACTCGTTTCTATAGACGTCGCCGATAACCCCTACCAAGGGCACGGCGGAAGACGTGTCGCCACAGGCAACAGCCGTCAAGCTTACCGGACCAGCCGGTATGCCCCGGACACACCGTGGCCCCGCCCCGGTCAACACCGGTACGGGGGCTTCGGACGAAGAGAACTACGGACGGCTCAGCGTCAGCTTCGGCTTCGGCTTCGGCTTCGGCTTCGGCGTCAGCTTCGGCTTCGGCTTCGCCTTCGGCTTCGCAGCCCCGCCCTGCGGCAACGCCGACCGCAGCCCGGCCGCGTCCTGCGGTGACAGCGTGGCCGCACGCCGACGCTGCCGACACCGCCCGCACCGCCCGCACCGCCGACACCGCCGACACCCGAAGACGCGGCCAACCGGTGCCCGCTCCCATCCACGGCGCCCAACGGACCCGCGATCGCCTGCCCCAGCTGCTTGTCGATACCCGCCGGCACCGGCGCGGTCCCGCCGAAGACGAACCCGGAGTACAGCTCGGCCCGGTTCGCATCCAGCAGCGCGACGTCCTGGCCGGACAGCCCCGTCGCCGGGTTCACCAGCAGCAGCGGGCCGCCCCGCGTGCCCATCGCCGCCCCGCCGGACAGCGCGTCCGGCCAGGCCGCGCCGGAGATCGTGGTCTCGGCGTTGGCCGTGGCGTTCGCGTCGGTGTGCAGCGCGACCGAGCGCACCTGGCTGGTGCCGGCCGAGGTCTCGTCGAAGGCCATGGTCCTGCCGTCGGGGGAGAACACCGGGTTGGCGACCTTGACGCCGGTGGCGGCGAAGGCCTGCTGGACCGGCGCGGCCAGCCGCCGGAGGGCACCGAGGCCGGCACCGTCCAGATCTGCGGCACGTTGTTCTTGTCGGCGTTCTTGTCGGCGTTCTTGTCGGCCTGCACGAACGCGACCGTCCTGCCGTCCGGGGACCCGGTCGGCGCGGTACCGGTGGCCGCGACCTGGTACGGGACGTAGTTCCCGGCCTCGTCGCGGACCCAGATCCCGGCCGGGGCCCGTTCTGGGACCGCGCGAAGGCCAGGGTGTCCCCGCCGAAGTCCGGGGCCGAGTCGGCGGCCGCGGGGCTGGAGGTCTTGGGCAGCGCCAGGACACCGGCGTGCCGTTGTCGGTGGCCGAACCGTTGGACCAGGTGGCCATCAGCTGGGTCGGGCCGGACCCGGCCGCCGGCGGCCGGGTCCGGCCGGCGAAGACCAGCAGCGGCGACCAGGAGACGTCGGTGAGATCCCCACAGAATCTTTCAGGAAACGATCAGGGCGCTTCACGGTGTGTGAAGCGCCCTGTCAGCTGCCTGCGAAAGCAGCGTGAAGATCTGTCATCCGCTTGCCGGCAGACGACCTCAGCTGTTCTTCTGGATCTGGTTGAAGCTCAGCTCCACCGGGGTCTCCCGGCCGAAGATCTCCACCAGGCCCTTGACCTTCTGGGAGTCGGCGTTGATCTCGTTGATCGTGGCCTGCAGTGTGGCGAACGGGCCGTCGATGACGGTGACCGAGTCGCCGACCTCGAAGTCCAGCACCTTGACCTCCGCCGGCGCCTTCTGCTTGCCGCTGACCTCCTCGGGCTGCTCCTCGAGCAGGATCTTCACGACCTCGTCCAGGGTCAGCGGGTACGGCTCGTGGGCGTTGCCGACGAAGCCGGTCACGCCCGGCGTGTTGCGCACCACGCCCCAGGACTCGTTGGTCAGGTCCATGCGGACCAGCACGTAGCCGGGGAACTTGTTGCGCTTGACCCGCTTGCGCTGGCCGCCCTTGATCTCGACGACCTCCTCCATGGGCACCTCGACCTGGAAGATGAACTCCTCCATGTTCAAGGTGGTCATGCGGGTCTCGAGGTTCTGCTTCACCCGGTTCTCGTAGCCGGCGTAGCTGTGGATCACGTACCACTCGCCGGGCGCGCGGCGCAGGGCGTCGCGGAACTCCTCGATCGCCTCCGGGCTGCCCGGAGCGGGCCCGCTGCCGGCCTCGCCCTCGGCCTGCTCACCCTCAGCCTGCTCGCCCTCGGCCTGCTCGGCCGCGTCCTGATCGGCGGCGTCCTGCTCGGCCGCGTCGGCGGCGACCTCCGTCTCCTCGACGGCCTCGTCGTCGTTCTCCACGAGAACAGTCGCCTCTTCGAGGTCTCCGTACGTCTCAGACACGGTCGCTCATACTTCCTTTGCTCGGGGTGTTATGTCGGTACGGCGGCTCAGCCGAACACCCACATCACCAGTTTGCTGAACCCGTAGTCCAGCGTAGCCACGATCGCGACGACGATCGCGACGAACACGATGACCACCGTGGTGTAGGTGACCAGTTCGTTGCGGGTCGGCCACACCACCTTGCGCAGTTCGGCGATGATCTGCCGGTAGAAAAGGCCCATGCGGCCCAGCGGGGACCGACGGCGCTCGGGGCGGCGGTCGCCACCACGGCCGCGGTCCGGCTTCGACATCGCGGAGGTCGAGCTCGTCTCGGTCACCTGGTCCTCATCACATTCGGTGAAAGTGGCAAGTTGCGCGGCAGGTCTTGCCGCGAACACGCTTCGCGCCCAGGAAGGCCCGTTACCGGGCTTTCCTGGGCGCCTAAGCAGGGCCGGAGGGACTTGAACCCCCAACCCCCGGTTTTGGAGACCGGTGCTCTGCCAGTTGAGCTACGACCCTTTGCCTAAGCGTGCTCCACAAACCTACCTCGCCGAGGTGGGGAAGGGGAATCCGCCGATCGAGAGTGTACGGGAAGCGCGTCCCCGATTGCGAACGGGTTCCGCCGCGCGCGGCTTAAGCCCGTGTCACGGCCGTCTCCTTTCGTGGAACACGGCCCCGGACGGCGCCCCGGCGGTGGGACGATGGAGGCATGACAGCCTCCGCAGCCTCCCCCTCCCCGTCCCGCCCGGGCCCTGCCGCCAGGATCTCGCAGCGCGTCGGCGCCATCGCCGAGTCCGCGACCCTGGCCGTGGACGCCAAGGCCAAGGCGCTCAAGGCGGCCGGCCGGCCGGTGGTCGGCTTCGGCGCCGGCGAGCCCGACTTCCCGACTCCGGCTTACATCGTCGAGGCGGCCGTCCAGGCGGCTCAGAACCCGAAGTACCACAAGTACACGCCGGCCGGGGGGCTGCCGGAGCTGAAGGAGGCGATCGCGCACAAGACGCTGCGCGACTCCGGCGTGTCGGTCTCGGCGAACCAGGTCCTGGTCACCAACGGCGGCAAGCAGGCCATCTACAACGCCTTCGCGACCCTGCTGGACCCCGGCGACGAGGTCATCGTGCCGGCCCCGTACTGGACCACCTACCCCGAGTCGATCCGGCTGGCCGGCGGCGTCCCGGTGGACGTGGTGACCGACGAGACCACCGGCTACCTGGCCACCGTGGAGCAGCTGGAGGCGGCCCGCACCGAGCGCACCAAGGTGCTGCTGTTCGTCTCGCCGTCGAACCCGACCGGCGCGGTCTACAGCCCCGAGCAGGTCGAGGCGATCGGCCGCTGGGCCCTGGAGCACGGCCTGTGGGTGCTCACCGACGAGATCTACGAGCACCTGGTCTACGGCGACGCGCGCTTCACCTCGATCCTGAAGGCGGTCCCGGAGCTCGCCGAGCAGACGGTGATCGTCAACGGCGTGGCCAAGACCTACGCGATGACCGGCTGGCGGGTCGGGTGGCTGATCGGCCCGACCGACGTGGTCAAGGCCGCCACCAACCTGCAGTCGCACGCCACCTCCAACGTCTCCAACGTGGCGCAGGTCGCCGCGCTGGCCGCGGTCTCCGGAGACCTGGAGGCGGTCAACGAGATGAAGCTGGCCTTCGACCGCCGCCGGCAGACCATGGTGCGGATGCTGAACGAGATCCCCGGCGTGGTGTGCCCGGAGCCCGAGGGCGCGTTCTACGTGTACCCCTCGGTCAAGGGGCTGCTCGGCAAGGAGATCCGCGGGCAGCGGCCGGCCAGCTCGGCCGAGCTGGCCTCGCTGATCCTGGACGAGGCCGAGGTCGCCGTGGTCCCCGGGGAGGCCTTCGGGACGCCTGGCTACCTGCGGCTGTCCTACGCGCTGAGCGACGCCGACCTGGTCGAGGGCGTGTCGCGGCTGCAGAAGCTGCTCGGCGAGGCGCGCTGAGCCGCCGCTGAGCCACCGTTGAGCAGCCGCTGAGCCGCCGCTGAGCACCCTGACATGCCCGAAGGCCCCGGCGACGAGCCGGGGCCTTCGACGTTTCCAACGTTCTGCGAGTGTTCTGCGAGCTACACGGTCGCAGCGACAGCCTCCTGATGCCGGCGTTCCTCCACCGGACCCTCGACGCTCTCGGCGCCGGCCTGCGGGCGCCGGCCGGGCACCAGCCACATCGCCAGCGTGGCCACCGCCAGGATCGCGGCGCCCGTGTAGACCGCCGGGACCATGCCGTCCACGAAGTGCTGGCCGGCGGACCGGGTCGCGGTCGGGCCGTAGCCGCCGTTCGCGGAGAACACCGCACCCATCACCGCGATGCCCAGCACGCCGCCGAACTCCCGCAGCGCGTTGTTGATGCCGGAGGCGATGCCCTCCTGGTCGCGCCGCACCGAACCGAGGACCAGGTTCGCGATCGGCGCGAAGAACATCGCCATGCCGGTGCCGCCGAGGATGAAGGCCGGCAGCAGCGTGGTGTAGCTCACCGTGGCCGTGCTGACCGCCGCGATCCAGCCCAGCGCCACCGCCTGCAGGGCCAGGCCGACCGTGACGATCCACTTGCCGCCGATCTTGTCGGACAGGATGCCGGCGATCGGGGCCACCAGCATCGGCATACCGGTCCAGGGCAGCACCCGCACACCGGAGGCCAGCGGCGAGTCGTTGAAGACGGTCTGGAACACCTGCGAGAGGAAGAACACCGAGCCGAACATCCCGAAGGACATCAACAGGGCGCTGAGGTTGATCAGCGGGAAGCTCCGGCCGCGGAACAGGTGCATCGGCACCATCGGCGCGTCGGTCCGCAGCTCCCAGACCACGAACGCGGCCAGCAGCACGGCCCCGACCACGAAGCCGGTCAGGACCAGCGAGTTGGTCCAGCCGACGTCCCCGCCCCGGATCAGGCCCAGCACCACGCCCAGCAGCCCGCCGGTGGCCAGCACGGTCCCGACCACGTCCAGCCGGCGCACCGGGCCGCGGCTCTCGGTGAGGCCGAACCAGGCCAGCGGCAGCAGGACGATGCCCAGCGGCACGTTCACCCAGAAGATCCACTGCCACGAGGCGGCCTCCACCACGGCCCCGCCGATCACCGGCCCGAGCGCCACGGCGAGCCCGCCGATGGCGCCCCAGGCGCCGACCGCGGCACCGCGCTTCTCAGGACGCACACTCGCCGACAGCAGCGTCAGGCTCAGCGGCACGATCACCGCGCCGCCCAGGCCCTGCACAGCGCGCGCCGCGATCAGCACCGCGATGTTCGGCGCCAGCGCCGAGGCCACCGAGGCGGCGGTGAAGACCGCCAGGCCCGCGACGAACAGGTTCCGGCGGCCGAAGCGGTCGCCGAGCGTGGAGCCGGTCAGCAGGAAGACGGCGAAGGTGAGGGTGTAGGCCGAGACCGTCCACTGCAGGCCCGACAGGCCGGCGTGCAGCGACTCCCGGATCGAGGGCAGCGCGATGCTGACCACGAGGTTGTCCAGCTGGGCCATGAACATGGCGGCGCCGGTGATGAGGAAGGTGCGGACCGGGTGGCCGATGGTGGCGGCCCGCAGGCCCTCCGCCGCGCGGCCTCCGGGCCGGTCGATGGTCTCGGTGCTCATGCTGATACTCCCCAGATCAGATTCTCATGTAGTTAGCAGTCACTAACTACGAAAGGTAGTAATCGGTCACTAACTTCAATGGTCAGAGCTCTGCCCGGAAGCGGACAGGATGCGTTTGTGGAGCCTGCCGAGCCTCGCGGCGGGTGGCCGCGGTGTCCGGCCGGCTCAGGTGGTGAAAGCCTGCTCGACGTAGGTGGCGTAGTCGGGCTCGGCCGGACTGCCCGGCCGCTCCTGCGCGGCATCGCCCTCGGCGGCCGCCGCGTCGAGATCCGCGGCCGCGCCGGCGGTCTCGGCGTTGTCGTCGCGCAGCACGTCGAGGATCGGCCGCCACTCCGGGTCGTCGACCTGGTCGCGGCCCATGGCGGCGATCACGTTGCAGAGCATCCCCTTGGCGAGGAAGTCCACGCGCATCCCGACCGGAGCACCCGAGAGATTGTCCATGTGCTGCCATATGCCCTGCATGGCACCGCGCACGGCCTCCTGAATCTCGGGGTCGTGACACGCCGCGAACTGCTGGAGCTGCATGTTCAGCACGGTGCGGTCCGCCATGAGCAGGTCCTGGTAGGCGTCCCCCATCGCAGCAAGCGCCTCGTGGCCGTACTTGCCCTCGGCCGCCTTGGTGAAGACGTCGCGGACCTGCTCGCAGCCGTGCATCACGGCGGCGATGAACAAGTCGCGCTTGGTCGGGAACAGACGGAACAGATAGGGCTGCGACACACCGACGCGCTTGGCGATGTCGGCGGTCGAGGTCCCTTCCAGGCCGCGCACCGAGAACTCGGCGACGGCGGCACGCACCACTTGGTCGCGGCGCTCTTCGGCACTCATCCGGGTCATGTGAAGTAAGTTATCACTCACTAACCTAGCCCGCAAGCTTCGGCTGAGTAGCCTGGCCCGGTAGGCGAAAACCTCTAAGACTTCTCCCGAAGGTTTCTCAGACGTTCCTCATTCACCCCACGGATAGTGGTCGCCGTGAGCTCTCCCACGCCCTTCCTCGCAGGTCCCGCCGGTTCGGCCGGCCAGCTCGGCCCGTCCGGCGCCCAGGGCGCCCCCGAGGTCCTCATCGTCGACGACGAGCCCGGCATCCGCGCCGTGCTCGCCTCCAGCCTGGAGTTCGAGGGCTACGCCGTCCGGACCGCCAACGACGGCCGGGCCGCGCTCGCCGAGGTCGAGCAGACGCGGCCGGACCTGGTCGTGCTGGACGTGCTGATGCCGGGCATGGACGGCCTGACCGCCTGCCGCCGGCTGCGCGCCGCCGACCCGACGCTGCCGGTGCTCATGCTCACCGCGCGCGACCTGACCGGGGACCGCGTCGCCGGCCTGGACGCCGGCGCCGACGACTACCTGGCCAAGCCCTTCGAGCTCGACGAGCTGCTGGCCCGGGTCCGGGCCCTGCTGCGGCGCGGCGCGCTGGTCGGCGAGGGCGCCGAGCCGGGCGCCGCCGCGGGCTCCCGGGAGGACCACGTCCTGGAGTACGAGGACCTGCGCATGGACACCCTGACCCGCGAGGTGACCCGGGCCGGCCAGCTCATCGAGCTCACCCGGACGGAGTACCTGCTGCTGGAGATGTTCCTGTCCCACCCGCGCCAGGCGCTGACCCGCGAGCAGATCCTGCGCACCGTGTGGGGCTTCGACTTCGAGCCCGCCTCGAACTCGCTGGACGTGTACGTCATGTACGTGCGCAAGAAGACCGAGTTCGACGGCCTCCCCCGGCTGGTCCAGACCGTCCGCGGGGTCGGCTACGCCCTGCGCACCGCTTCCGGCGGGCGGCGATGAGGCGGAGGATGCCCCTGCGCTCGCGGCTGGCGATCATGAGCGCCGTCGCGGTGGCGATCGCGATCGGCGCGGTGTCGCTCATCTCTTACGTAGCAGTGGGAAACCGGCTCCACGACCAGATGGACAAGTCGATCGCCGGCGCCGGGGGGCCGGGCAGCGGCCAGGTCTTCCACGACCGCGGCCAGCAGTTCCAGACGGATTCCCCCTGTTTCCCTCCCCTGGGCGGCGGACCGCACCCGGGGAGCGACAACGAGTACCACCCGCAGGCCCTGGTCAGCATCACCTACTACAGCCCCTCCGCCACCTGTCCCCTGCCCGGATCCACCGAGGTGCAGGGCCAGGCCAGTGACCTGCAGATCGCCGGAGGACCGCCGACCGCCGCCATCTGGCGCGACGGGGTCACCACCGCCGGGGACAAGGTCCGGATCGAGGTCGTGCCGGCGCAGGACAACCCTTCGGGCGTACTCCTGAAGTCACAGCCCTACCAGCCCATCGACGACTCGCTGAGCAGCCTGGCCTGGCTGCTGATCGTCGTGTCGCTGCTGGGGATCGGCGGGGCGGCCACCGCCGGCCTGCTGGTGGCCCGGGCGGCGCTGCGTCCGGTGGACGTGCTGACCTCGGCGGTCGAACACGTCGCGCGCACCGAGGACCTGTCGGTCCGCATGCCCGTGTCCGGCGACGACGAGATCGCCCGGCTCTCGGAGTCCTTCAACGCGATGACCGCCGCCCTGCAGGCGTCCCGCGACGAGCAGAAGCGCCTGGTCGACGACGCCGGCCACGAGCTGCGCACCCCCCTGACCTCGCTGCGCACCGCCATCGACCTGCTGATCCGCTCCGAGGAGTCCGGCCGGGCGCTGCCGGAGGGCAAGCGCACCGAACTGCTCACCGGCGCCCGCACGCAGATGCGGGAACTCACGGTGCTGATCGCCGACCTGTTGGAGCTCTCCCGGCCCGAACAGGCCTCGCAGGTCACCGCCCCGGTGGCGCTCCATGAGGTGGCCGAGCGCGCGATCGAGCGCGTCCGCCCGCGCGGCGCCGCCCGCGAGACGCCGGTCACGATCACCGAGGACCTGTGCCCCTGGACGACCCACGGCGACAGCGCCGCCCTGGAGCGCGCGGTGGTGAACCTGCTCGACAACGCGGTGAAGTTCGCCCCGCCGGGCTCGGACGTCCAGGTGCGGCTGGCGAACGGCGCGCTGACCGTCCGCGACCGCGGCCCCGGCATCCCGCCGGAGGAGCTGCCGCACGTCTTCGAGCGCTTCTGGCGCTCCCCCACGGCCCGCGCGCTGCCGGGCAGCGGTTTGGGGCTGGCGATCGCCGCGCGCGCCGCCAGGGAGTCCGGAGGCTCGATCTTCTTCGAGCAGCCGCACGACGGCCCCGGGACCATCGCGCGGTTGTTCCTGCCCGGTACCTCCGAGGCCTGATCCGCCGGAGTCGGGGCTCCGGTGTCGCCAGGGCCCTGATCGTCACTTTCCGTGGCCGGGCAGGCGGAACGGCGTGATCAACACCTTTCTCATCCCGGCTTCATCGAAGCCTCATTCCCCTCCCACGCCGTCCCGCGAGCGTCAGTGCCATGAACGCAACCGCACTCACCGACCGCGAACCGCCGGACGCCGGCACCGGGGCGGCACGCGGTCCGCGCAGACGGCTGGTCGAGGTCGTGGTGCCCGTCTACAACGAGCAGCACGTCCTGGAGACCAGTGTGCGCAGACTGCATCGCTACCTCGTCGAGAACCTGCCGTATCCGTTCCGGATCACGGTGGCCGACAACGCCTCGACCGACGGCACCTGGGCGGTGGCCGCCCGGCTGTCGCGGGAGCTGAGCGGGGTGCGCGCCGTCCATCTGGACCTCAAGGGCCGCGGCCGGGCGCTGCGCGCCGTGTGGTCCGCCTCCGACGCCGACGTCGTGTCCTACATGGACGTCGACCTGTCCACCGACCTCAACGCGTTCCTGCCGCTGGTGGCCCCGCTGCTCAGCGGCCACTCGGACCTGGCCATCGGCACGCGGCTGGCCCGGGGCAGCGCGGTGGCGCGCGGCCCCAAGCGGGAGTTCATCTCGCGCACCTACAACTTCCTGCTGCGCACCACGATGGCGGCGCGCTTCTCGGACGCGCAGTGCGGCTTCAAGGCCGCCAAGACCGAGGTGGTCCAGGCTCTGCTGCCGCGGGTACAGGACGAGGAGTGGTTCTTCGACACCGAGCTCCTGCTGCTCGCCGAGCGCTCGGGCCTGCGCATCCACGAGGTGCCGGTGGACTGGATCGACGACCCGGACTCCCGCGTCGACATCGTGAAGACCGCCAAGGCCGACCTGCGGGGCATGTGGCGGGTGGCCAAGGCCTCGCTGCGCTCCTCCTCCGGCGCGCCGGTCCGGGCCCGCGTCCGGGCCGCCGACCCGCCGCCCGGGCTGAAGTGGCAGATCCCGGTCTTCGCGACCATCGGCGTCCTGTCGACGCTGGCGTATCTGCTCCTTTACGTGCTGCTGCGGGGGCCGATGGGGGCCTTCGCGGCCAACGCCGTCGCGCTGGCCGTCACCGCCGTCGCCAACACGGCCGCCAACCGCCGCTTCACCTTCGGCGTGACCGGCAGCCGCAACGCCCTGCGCGACCAGATCGGCGGCCTCGTGGCCTTCGGCATCGGGCTCGTGCTGTCCACCGGGACGCTGGCCGGGGTCCACGCGGCCGTGCAGCATCCCTCCCGCGTCGCGGAACTGGCGGCGCTGATCGTCGCCAACGGCCTGTCGACGCTGGCCCGTTTCATCCTGCTCCGCGCCTGGGTCTTCCACCCCAGGCACCATCCGACCACGTCCGCCGATCACGAATCCCCGATCCCGGCGGCTCAGACCTCTGGAGAGCTGTCATGAGCGCGTTTTCCCCGACCTCGGAAGTCGTCTACGAGATCGGACCGCCGTCGGATCAGACAGCGGCCGGCGGCACCGGACGCTTCACGCGCTTCTGGCGCGGCCCGGAGAGCGACCCAAGCTGGGCCCGGCCGGGTCTGCTGGGCCTGCTGGTCGCCGCGGCCGTCCTGTACCTGTGGGACCTGTCGGCCTCCGGCTGGGCGAACTCGTTCTACGCCGCGGCGGTCCAGGCCGGCACGAAGAGCTGGAAGGCGATGCTCTTCGGGTCGCTCGACGCCGGCAACGCGATCACGGTCGACAAGCCCCCGGCCTCGCTGTGGGTCATGGAGGTCTTCGGCCGGGTCTTCGGCTTCAACTCCTGGACCATGCTGATGCCGCAGGCGCTGATGGGCGTCGCGACGTGCGGCGTCGTCTACGCGGCGGTGAAGCGGGTGCTGACCCGCAGCCGCACCGCGACGATCGGCGCGGCGGCCGGACTGCTCGCGGCGGCGGCGCTGGCGGTCACGCCGGTCGCGGTGCTGATGTTCAAGTTCAACAACCCCGACGCGCTGCTGGTCCTGCTGATGACGCTCTCCGTCTACGCGGTGGTGCGCGCCATGGAGCACGGCAGCACGCGCTGGCTGGTGCTGGCCGGGACGCTGATCGGCTTCGCCTTCCTCACCAAGACCCTGCAGGCGTTCCTGATCCTGCCCGCGCTGACGGCCGTGTACCTGGCCCTGGGCCCCGGCAAGTTCCTGCGCCGGCTGTGGCAGATCGGCGCGGCCGGCCTGGCCATCGTGGTGAGCGCCGGCTGGTGGGTGGCGATCGTGCAGTTCTGGCCGGCGAGCTCGCGGCCGTACATCGGCGGCTCGCAGGACAACAGCTTCCTGAACCTGACCTTCGGCTACAACGGCTTCGGCCGCCTGACCGGCAACGAGACCGGCAGCGTCGGCGGGGGCGGCGGAGGCGGGTTCCGGCGCGGCCTGGAGGCCGGCACGGCCACCGGGGCCGGCGGCGGCCTCCAGTTCACCGCGCCCGGCGGGCAGACCATCACGGTGCCCGGCGGCACCGGCGGTGCCGGCGGCTTCGGCGGCGGGCGTCCCGGCGGAGGCGGCGGCCCCGGCGGCTTCAGCTCCGGCACGGGCCTGGGCCGGATGTTCGACTCCGAGATCGCCAACCAGATCAGCTGGCTGATCCCGGCGGCGCTGGTGCTGTTCGTCTTCGGCCTCTGGGCCGCCGGCCGCGCCCGCCGCACCGACCACGCACGCGCCGCGCTGCTGGCCTGGGGCCTGTCGCTGCTGAGCACGGCCGCGGTCTTCAGCTACATGCAGGGCATCTTCCACCCGTACTACACGATCGCGCTGGCCCCGCTCATCGCCGTCACGATCGGCATCGGCGGCGGCATGCTGTGGGCCCGGCGCGCCGAGCCGCTGGCCCGGATCGGGCTGGCCGGCGCAGTCGGGGTGACCACGTGGTGGTCGTTCCACCTGCTGGGGCAGACGCCGGACTGGTACTCGTGGCTGCGGTACCTGATCGCGGTCATCGGTGTGGTCGGGACGGTGCTGCTGCTGGCCGGGCCGGGATGGCTGCGGACCGAAGCGCAGGGCGCGGCCGGTGCGCAGGGCGCCCCGGGTGAAGCGCAGGGCGCGGCGGGCGCGGTGCCGGCGGCCGAGACCGGCGGAGGCGTCGGGCAGCCGAGTTGGGTGCCGACGACCGGCGGTGCGAACGCGAGCGGGTCCGAGCAGGGTTCTGTGTCTGCTTCGAGTCCTGTGTCTGCTTCGAGTCCTGTGTCGGCTTCTACGTCGAGCCCGGCTGCCACGGCTGCGGCGGCGGCACCTGCTGCGAACGCGTCGCGGAGCAAGGCACTGCGACTGGCCGCGGTGACGCTCGGCGTGGGCGCGGCGCTGCTGGGCCCGGCGGCGTACGCCGTGGCCACGACCGGACAGGGCCACAGCGGCTCCATCCCCTCGGCCGGACCGGCCGGTGCGGGCTTCGGCGGCCCCGGCGGCTTCGGCGGCGGTCGAGGCGGAGGACGCTTCACGATGCCGGGCGCGGGTCAGGGATTCTTCCAGGGCGGACCCGGCGGTTCCACCGGCACTGGCGGCACTGGCAACACTGGCAACACTGGCGGTACTGGCAACACCGGCGGCACCACCGGCCAGACCGGCCCGGGCGGCTTCGGCGGCGGCACTGGAACCGCACCCGGCGGCATGGGCGGCTTCGGCGGCACTGGCGGCACCGGCGGTACCAACGGAACTGGCGGAACCGGCGGAACCGGCGGAACCACCGGCGGCACCAGCAGGGGCGGCGCCGGCGGCGGCATGGGCAACCTCCTCGATGCCAGCACCCCCGGCGCGCAGATCCAGGCTCTGCTGAAGCAGGACGCGTCGAAGTACCGCTGGGCCGCCGCCGCCATCGGCGCCCAGAACGCGGCCGGCTACCAGCTCGCCACCGGCGACCCGGTGATGGCCATCGGCGGCTTCAACGGCTCCGACCCGTCCCCGACGCTGGCGCAGTTCCAGGCCTACGTCGCCCAGCACAAGATCCACTACTACATCGGCGGCGGCATCGGCGGACAGGCCAACGGCGGCGCCGACGAGGGCAGCTCGATCGGTACCTGGGTCGCGGCCCACTACAAGGCACAGACCGTGGACAACGTCACGATCTACGACCTGACATCGCCGGCCTCATAAGGAGGATCACGAACGCGGCGGGTGAGTGGGGCACGGCCCACTCACCCGCCGCACCTCGTTTCAGGCGAGACTACAGACTTCAGGCAAAAATACAGATCTCAGAAAAAAATACAGATTCCAGGCGGGACTACAGATCCGCGCCCACGAAAACGGGCTCGGGCACCAACTCCACCCCGAACCGGTCCCGCACCCCGTCCCGGATCTCCCGCGCCAGCCCCAGCACGTCCGCGGCCGCGGCCGCGCCCCGGTTGGTCAGCGCCAGCGTGTGCTTCGTGGACAGGGTCGCCGGGCCCGCGCCGTAGCCCTTCGGGTAGCCCGCCTGCTCGATCAGCCAGGCCGCCGAGGTCTTCACCTGGTTGTTCGGCGCGGGGAAGCGCGGCGGGGCGGCGGTCGCGCGGGCGACCAGGGCGTCGAAGGCGTCCGGGTCGAGGACCGGGTTCGTGAAGAAGGAGCCCGCCGACCAGGTGTCGTGGTCCTCCGCGTTCAGGACCATGCCCTTGGCGGCGCGCAGCTTCAGCACCGTCTGGCGGACGTGGGCCAGCGGGACGCGGTCGCCCTCCTCGACGCCGAGGGCGCGGGCCAGTTCCGCGTAGCGGATCGGAGCCGAGAGGCGCTCGGATTCGGTGGCGGCCGGGGGGTCGAAGCCGAACCAGACCGTCAGGACCACGTACTTGCCTGCGTTCTTCTTGAACACCGAGTCGCGGTAGCCGAACTCCAGACAGCGCGACTGCATGCCGCGGATGTCGCCGGTCTCGCGGTCCAGGGCACGGATCCAGGCGATGCTCTGGCCGACGTCCTGGCCGTAGGCGCCGACGTTCTGGATCGGGGTCGCGCCGGCCGAGCCGGGGATGCCGCTCAGCGCCTCGACGCCGACCGCTCCGAGGTCCACCGCCTCGGCGACGAAGGCGTCCCAGTCGTGGCCGGCGGCCACGCCCAGGCGCAGGCCCGAGCACGTCTTCTGCTTCGCCACGCCGGTTGTGGCGATCTTCAGCACGGTGCCGTCGAAGCCGTCGTCGCCGATCAGCAGGTTGGAGCCGCCGGCCAGGATCAGCAGCGGCTCGCCGCGGCGGTCGCAGTCCGTGACGGTCTCGACGATCTCCTGCTCCGTGGTCGCGGTCACCATTCGCCGCGCCGGTCCGCCCACACGCAGGGTGGTCAGGGGCGCGAGGGGTGCCGAGGCCTGTTCGAGCATGAGGGACACGCTACCGGGTGCCGGGCGCGGCGGGCGCGCCATCTCAGTCTCCGAACGATCGTCACGGGGTCCGAAATGTTCGCCCGCCGAGCAGGTCAGGGCAGGCGCACCAGAGCCCGGGCCAGTCCCAGCACCTTCTCCCCGCCGCTGGTCGCCACCAGGTCGACCCGCACCGTGCCGTCCTCGTTGACCGCGCTGACCTTGCCGGTGACGGTCAGCCGGGCGCCGGACTCCTCGTCCACGCCGTCCGGCACCACCACCGGCTTGGTGAAGCGCACCTGGTACTCCACGACCATTCCCGGGTCCCCACACCAGTCGGTGACCACGCGCACTGCCTCGGCCATGGTGAACATGCCGTGCGCGATCACGTCGGGCAGCCCGACGGACTGCGCGAAGCGCTCGTTCCAGTGGATCGGGTTGAAGTCGCCGGAGGCGCCGGCGTACTTCACCAGGTCCACCCGGCGGATCGGGAAGGTCTGCTCGGGCAGCAGATCGCCCTTTGCGACGTCGGCGAACTTGATCACGACTGCTCCCCCTCGGCGGCTCCGGCGGCTCCGGCGGCTTCAGCGCCCCCGACCACGACCAGCTTGGAGAACCCCGACACCACGTGCTCGCCGTCCACGGTGACCAGGTCGGTGCGGGTGCTCAGAAAACCCTGGCCCATGCGCTCGCTGACGTCCTCGATGATCACGGTCGCGGTCAGCTGGTCGTCGGCGTAGATCGGCCGGGCGTAGACGAAGCGCTGCTCGCCGTGCAGGACGCGGCTGAAGTCCAGACCGAGGTCCGGGTCCTCGATGATGACCGTCGCGGCCGGCCAGGTGATGGCGATCGGGAAGGTCGGCGGGGCCAGCACGTCGCGGTGCCCGAGGTCCTGGGCCACCGCCGGGTCGCGGTAGACCGGGTTCGGGTCGCCGATCGCGTCGGCGAACTCTCGGATCTTCTCGCGGCCGACCTCGTACACCGCGGTGGGCGGGTAGGTCCGGCCGATGAAACCGGCGTCCAGCGCCATGGTCCCTGTGCCTCCTTGGATATGAAGAAACCGCCCGCGCCCACTCCCGAAGGAGTCGGCGGGGCGGTCCAAAACTACAGGCCGCGCGCGCTGGCCCGGCAGTGCGGGCCGCGGGCCGCGGAGACTAGCGGGTCTCGCGGTGCGGGGTGTGCTTGTTGCACCAGCGGCAGTGCTTCTTCAGCTCCATGCGGTCCGGGTCGTTGCGGCGGTTCTTCTTGGTGATGTAGTTGCGCCGCTTGCACTCGGTGCACGCGAGGGTGATCTTCGGCCGGACGTCGACAGCAGCCACTTCGGGTGCCTCTTTCTTCTTTCGAGGGCTCCGGACCTTCCCAGGTCGGCCCTCACGATGGACAACCCTGCAAGGATACCTTGCAGGGCTGAGGGGTTTTGCAATGCGTAGCGGTGGCCGGACTTGAACCGGCGACACAGCGATTATGAGCCGCTTGCTCTACCAGGCTGAGCTACACCGCCACTCGATCAACGAACCGAACAGTCCGGCGGACACGGGCTTTCACCCTTTCGTGTCCGCCGGACCACCGGCGTGATCTGAGCCCCTTTACGGAATCGAACCGTAGACCTTCTCCTTACCATGGAGACGCTCTGCCGACTGAGCTAAAGGGGCGAGCAAGGAATAAGTTACACGGTCTTGGGCCAGGCGCGAAATCGGGTTTGCGGGGGCCGTGTCGCAGCGCTCGTCCACTACGCTCAGCCGCATGTCAGAGCCTGTGGCGCGCAGCCGAAGCCAGTGGACCGTACACGGCGAACGGCCGGTCTATGAGAACCCGTGGCTGGACGTCCTGATGGCCGACGTCGAGCTCGCCGACGGCACCCGGTTCGAGCACCACGTGGTGCGCACCCGCGAGGCCGCCAGCTGTGTGGTGGCCAGGACCGAGGCCGGCCGCGAGGAGGTGCTGCTGATCTGGCGGCACCGCTTCGCGATCGACAAGTGGGTCTGGGAGATCCCCTCCGGACTCATCGAGGAGGGCGAGGACCCGGCCGACACCGCGCGCCGCGAGGTCGAGGAGGAGACCGGCTGGCGGGTGAGGGAGGTCACACCCCTGCTGACCTTTCACCCGGTCGGCGGGATGCTGCGGACGCGGTACCGGTTGTTCCGCGCGGTCGGCGCCGAGTACGTCGGCGAGCCGACCGAGGAGAACGAAGCCGAGAAGGTCGCCTGGGTTCCGCTGGACGAGGTACTCGGGCTGATCGACGCCGGGCAGATCGCCACATCATCGTCGTTGGTCGGACTGCTGCGGGTGCTGGCCGGACGGTAGGGCGGCAGGGCGGTTGGGCAGTAAGCGGCAAGGCGGTAGGGCGGCCGGCGCGGCGCCGCCGGTGTGGTGCGGCGCCGCACCGACCCGAACGGGGGGGCGGCCGAACGGCTCAAGCGAAGCTGAACACCACGGTCACGCTGACCGTGATGTCGGTGCTGCCCATCTGGATCGGCACCGCGCTCGGCGCCGCGGCCGCGGGCGCCCGGAAGTCGACCGGGCTCGGGGTGGCGGGGTTGCTGTCGCTCTCCTCGACCCGCACCACCTGGCCCAGGGTGCGGCCCGCGGACTTCGCGTACTGCGCGGCCTTGGCCTTGGCGTCGTTGAAGGCGGAGTCGCGCGCCTGGCCCAGCAACCCGGCGTCGTTCTGCAGATCGGTCGACAATCCGGAGATCTGGGTGGCGTTCCCGCCGGCCGCCGAGGCGGCGGCGATGACCGCGCCGGCGGACTTCGGATCGCGCAGCGTCACGGTCAGGTTCTCCGATGCCTGATACCCCGTGACCGTCGTCTTGCCGCTCGAATTCTCATACTGGGGACCGACGTTCAGCCCGGAGGTCTTCTGGTCCGCGGTCGCGACCTTGTTGCCGGACAGCGAGTTCTGCACCGCGCCCATCGTCGAGGCCAGCGTGTTCATCGCCGAGCTGACGTCCGAGGCGGTGTCGCTCACGGTCAGCGTGAGGATGAGCGTGTCAGGGGTCCCGGTCACCTTCCCGGTGCCCTGCACGGTGATGCCGGGGAAGGCGTCCGGCGCCACCGCCGTGGAGTCCGCGGCCAACACGGACCCGTAGGGCGAGGCGCTGGCGTTCGGCGCCGAGCTGTTGCCGGACAGGCCGACGGCGACCGCGCCGCCGGCGGCCAGAAGAGTCGCGACGCCGAGCACCACGGTGCGGCGGGTGAGGGTGAGGGTGAGGTCCATGGCCGTTGGATGCGGCCGATCTAGGTTCGGTTCCCGCATGGCATCATCGGCGGATGGCGACGCTGCGCGCGGTGGTGGAGATCGAGCCCTGGGCCGACGAGGACGACGCGCCCTGGCCGATCGAGAAGGCGGAGCCCTACCGGTGGGAGGTCCTCGACGGATCGACCGCGCCGGCCACGATCGGCACGGTCATGGCCGCGCTGGCCCGGTGGTGCCGGCCGGAGGACGCCGAGGAGGACTTCGAGCCGACGGCCGTCGAGGCGCTGCGCTGGATCGCCGAGGCGGAGTATCTGGTTCTCAGCGCCGGGATCCGGGCCGCCGACGCCGAGACGGCAGTGAATCCGGGCTGCTGCGTCGACCTCGAGAACTGGCGGGACTGGCCGAACACGTGGCACGGCCATCCAGGGCCGCAGATCAAGCACGCCGACGACGGGCTGTGGATCCGCGAGGACGAGAAATCGCAGAGCCCTGTGAAGATCGCGGCCGGCGCGCTGCCCGGGCTGATGGCGGGCGTGCGCGAGGACCTGATCGCGTTTCTGGGCGCCGCCGAACGGTGGGCGGCAGACCTGTCCGCCGATGCCGGACTGGCCGCCGCGGTGATCGCGAACGTCGACCGCCATGTGCTCGTCAGCGCGCCGCTGGAACAGCTTTAAGCGCGCACCACCCGCACGCCGAGCTCCGTGAACCGCGCCACCATCTCCTCCGGCGCGTCGCCGTCGGTCACCAGCGTCGTGACAGCGGATATCGGGCATATCCGGGCGAAGGCCCGGCGCCCCAGCTTCGAGGAGTCGGCGACCACCACCACGTGGCGCGCCCGCGAAGCCAGCGTCTGGTTCACGGTGGCCTCGGCCTCGTTGTGCGCGCTGGCACCGTGCTCCGCGTCGAGGGCGTCCACGCCGAGGATCGCCAGATCCAGGGCCACGCGTTCCAGCATCGCCGCCGCCACCGGGCCGACCAGCTCGTAGGACTTCGGCGAGCCGACCCCGCCGGTCGCGACCACGTGCAGGTACGGCCGGACCACCAGCTCCTGCGCGATGTTCAGCGCGTTCGTCACGACGGTCACCGCCGGCCCGCGCTGCTCCCCGGCCAGGTCCGCGCGCGTGGCCAGGGCCCGCGCCACCTCGGTCGCGGTGGTGCCGCCGTTGATGCCGACCGTGGAGCCGACCGCGACCATGCCGGCCGCGACCGAGGCGATGCGCTGCTTCTCGGGGGCGTGGCGGGCCACCTTGAAGCGCAGCGGCAGGTCATAAGAGACGCTGTGCGCCGTGGCCCCGCCACGAGTACGCGACAGCAGCTGCTGCGCGGCGAGTTCGTCGAAGTCGCGGCGCACCGTGGCCGCCGAGACGTTGAGCTTGTCCGCGGTCTCCTCGATCTCCAGCTTGCCGAGTTCGGCGAGCATCTCCAGCAGGACGCTCCAGCGCTCGTAGCGGTTCACGGCAAGCCCTTCGATCGGTCACGCTCCGAACAGATCACTCCATGACGGGATCGTGACCTTGTTTGCAAGATTTTCTGGCACACTGAAGCGATCCTGCAAGGTGTCAGCCATCCAAATCCTAGGGGGCCGTCGGTTGAGCGTCCTGCGCCTGGCCTCCGCGCTGCTCCCGGTGGCCGCGATCGGCCCGGAGAACCCGCTCCCGCCGCTGCGCAAGCTCGCGGACCCGCGTGGCGGCCTGGACGTCTCCGAGGCCGACGCCGAGATGGTCGCCAACTTCGGCTACGGCCACGTGGAATCCCTGCTGCCGTACACGTTCCAGGACGGCTACACCCGCGAGACGCCCGACCGCGAGCTGGTCACGGCGGTGCTGGAGAACGACGTCCTGCGCGCCGAGTTCCTCCTGGGCTACGGCGGCCGCCTGATGTCGCTGCGCCACGTGCCCACCGGCCGCGAACTGCTGCACTTCCCCCCGAAGCTCCAGCTCGCCAACCTGGGCCTGCGCAACGCCTGGTTCGCCGGCGGCGTCGAATGGAACCTGGGCACCTTCGGCCACACCGCCCTCACCTGTTCCCCGATGCACGCCGTCCGCGTCACGCGCGACGACGGCACCCCGGTCCTGCGGATGTACGAGTACGAGCGCCAGCGCCGCCTGGTCTACCAGCTCGACTGCTACCTGCCCGACGGCTCGCCGGCCCTGCTGGTCCACGTCCGCGTCCACAACCCCTTCCCCGAGGACGCGCCGGTCTACTGGTGGAGCAGCGCCGCCGTACCACAGACCCCTGATACCCGCGCACTGATGCCCGCGACCTCGGCATACCACTTCTCCTACACCGGCAGGATGCGCCGCATCCCGTTCCCACGCTGGCGCGACGCCGACACGTCCTATCCCGGCCGCATCGACTACGGCGCGGACTACTTCGCCGAGATCCCGGACGGCGAGCGCCGCTGGATCGCGGCCGTCGACGCGGGCGGATCAGGGCTCTTCCAGACCTCGACCGACCGGATGCGCGGCCGCAAGCTGTTCCACTGGGGCACCGGATCCGGCGGCCGGAACTGGCAGGACTGGCTGTCCGGGCCGCGCCGGGAGTACTTCGAGATCCAGGCCGGTCTGGCCCGCACCCAGCTGGAACACCTGCGGCTGCCGGGCCGCCAGTCGTTCTCCTGGGTCGAGGCGTACGGGCTGCTTCAGACCGATCCCGAAAACGTGCACGGCGCGAAGTGGCCCGACGCCACCAGGGCCGCGGCGTCCGCGCTCGCCGACCTGCTGCCCGTGCACCGCCTGGACGAAGAGCTGGCGACGATGACGGCGCTGGCCGACAGACCGCCGGAGGAGGTCCTGCACGCCGGCACCGGCTGGGGCGCTTTGGAACGCCGCGCGTTGGGCCGCAACCGCGCGCTGAACCTGCCGGGCACCCCGTTCCCCGACGCGACGATCGGCCGCGACCAGCAGTCCTGGCTCTCGCTGGTCCGCAAGGGCCAGATGCCGACGCCGGCCCCGGCGCTGCCGCCCTCGTCCTACGCCGTGGGCCCGGTCTGGCGCGCACTGCTGGAGAAGGCGACCTCCGATCCCGCGCACGCGACCTGGTTCACCTGGCTGCACTTGGGCGTGAACCGCTATCACGCCGGCGATCTGGCCGGTGCCCGCGAAGCCTGGGAGCGGTCGATGGCCGCGGCCGAGACCGCGTGGGCGCACCGGAATCTGGCGATCCTGGACGAGTCCGAGGGCCGCCCGGACGAGGCCGCGGACCGCTATCTGCGCGCCTGGCAGCTCTCGCCGCGTCTGCGGCCGATGACGATCGAGACCCTGCGCGCGCTGATCACCGCCGGGCGTCCCGGCGAGGCGCTGGACATCATCGACCGGCTCAAGGAGCCCGACCGCTTCGCCGGCCGGATCCTGATGCTGGAGTGCCGTGCCGCCCTGAACGCCGGCGATCTGGTGCGGGCGCGCCGGATCCTGGAGACCGGTCTGGTCGTCGAGGACGTCCGCGAGGGCGAGGACCCGCTGTCGGACATGTGGTGGGAGTTCCACTCCCAGCAGGACGGCGGGCTCGGTCCGGTCGTGTCACAGCGGTTGCGCGAAGAGCACCCGCTGCCGTGCAGCTACGACTACAGCGTCCGCCAGCTGTAACAGCTTCCTTCTTCGCAGCACCCGATTCAGCCGCAGCTCACATGGGCTGCGGCTGCTTTGTGCCGCCGTTTCTTACAAGTTTTGCAACTTCGTGCGAGCCACTGCAATCAGAGATCTCAATCTCGCATCGCTGATAGAAATCTTGCAAAGAATGCTTGTAGTTCACGCGATCGGCGTCCTACTGTCTCCTCCCAGAGCTCCCCCAGTGATCCTTCTGGTCCTTTCTCAGTCCGGCTCTTCGGCGTTCCAAGCCTTCGGAGGAAACGAATATGGGCAGCAGCACCGGCCGGGGCCCCCGGCTTCTCGCGATAGCAACCGCCGCCGTCCTCGCGGTCGGTGTCAGCGCGTGCTCCAGCAGCAAGAGCAGCTCGTCGGCGGGCGGCTCCGGCAAGTCCGGCGGCAGCTTCAGCTACTGGTCGATGTGGCGGCAGGACGAGCCGCAGGCCAAGGTGATCCAGGCGGCGATCAACCAGTTCACCGCCGACACCGGCATCAAGGTCGACGTCGAGTGGACCGGCCGGGACGTGGCCAAGAAGATCGGCCCGGCGATGGCCGCCGGCAAGGCCCCCGACATGTGGGACGAGGGCGCGGACGTCATCTACGGCGCGGCGGCGCAGAACGGCAACGCCAAGGACCTCTCGGCGGTCCTGGACATGACCATCCCGACCGACAACGAGAAGGTCTCGGCCGCTGTCCCGTCGAAGTACTGGGACTCGCTGCCGAAGGACCCCAACGGCGGCCAGCACTGGGTGATCCCCTACGAGGCCAGCACCGCGGGCATCTTCTACAACTCCGCCGACCCGACCGTCTCGGCCGCGATGTCCTCCCAGCCGAGCACGTGGGACGACTTCATCAAGGTCTGCGACGCCCTGAAGGCCAAAAGCGAGCCCTGTCTGGCCTCCGAGGGCGAGGACTCCTGGACCAACGGCCTGTGGTTCGACTACCTGCTCAACGCCGGCGGCGTGAACTTCAACGACCTGGCGAGCGACAAGACCGGGGCCGCCTGGGACAACCCGGCCGTGCTGAAGGCCGCGCAGCAGGTCGAGCAACTCGTCAAGGGCGGCTACATCATCCCGACCTACACCGCCACGAAGTACCCGGCGCAGCAGACCAACTGGGCCGGCGGCAAGGCCGGGTTCCTGATGAACGGCAACTGGGTCACCGCCGAGGTCGCCAAGCAGATCCCCAGCACCTGGAAGTACGGCTTCATGCTCCCGCCGGGCGCGACCCAGCCGGACTCGATGATCTTCGGCTTCGCACTGACCAAGAACGCCAAGAACGTCAGCCAGGCCGAGCAGTTCATGGCCTACTTCCTGCAGAAGAAGACGCTCTCGGGCATCTCCACCGAGGCCGGCAACATCACGCCGCGCACCGACATCCCGGCCCCGGCCGAGCTGACCGACGTGCAGAAGACCCTGGACGCGCCCAAGCTGCGCCTCACCTTCGACGGCGTGTCCGGCGACTGGACCACCAAGGTGTGGAACCAGAACTTCCTGGACTTCTGGCACGGCAAGATCGACGCCGCGGCCTTCATCGCCAAGATGAAGTCCGACCAGGTCTCCTTCTGGAAGAGCCAGAGCTGACCATGAGCACCGCCACCCTGCCGGACTCGTCCCGGGCGCGCCGCGCCCGGGGCGGGTCCGCCTCGCGTCCGCCGGCCGGCAGCGCCCCGCTGGAGCGCTCGCGCCGCCGCATGTTCTGGGCCTTCACCACCCCGGCCGTCCTGATCTACACCGTGCTGTTCCTGGTCCCGGTCGGCTACGCGGCCTGGACCAGCCTGTACAAGTGGGACGGCATCGGCCCGAAGAAGTGGAGGGGCCTGAAGAACTACCAGACCCTGTGGCAGGACCCGATCTTCCGGCACTCGCTGACCAACACCCTGAAGATCCTGCTCGTCGGCGGCGTCCTGACCTTCGCCATCGCCTTCGCGCTGATGCTGATCCTGCGCGAGATGAACCGCAAGCTGTTCGCCCGCTCGGTGCTGTTCTTCCCGTGCCTGGTGAACGCGATGGTGTTCGGCATCGCCGCGGGCGTCCTGTTCTCCCCCGACGGACCGGTGAACAAGGTGCTCGGGTGGCTCGGCTGGAGCCATCCGCCGCAGTGGCTGGCGACCGAGCACCTGCAGACGATGATCCTGGGAACCCTGGTGTGGACGGCCACCGGCTACTACACCGCGATCCTGATGGCCGCGGTCGACCAGATCCCGGAGTACCTCTACGAGGCCGCCGAACTCGACGGCGCCAACGCCTTCCAGCGCTTCCGGCACGTGACGCTGCCGATGTGCTGGGACGTGATCTCGGTCTGCGCGGTGCTGTGGACGGTGAGCTCGGTGAAGATCTTCGAGCTGATCCTGATGTACGGCGGCAGCAGCGGCTCGCAGCCGCCGTCGGACTCCTGGAACACCGCGATGTACGTCTACATCGAAGCGTTCCCGACGGCCTCGACGCCGCAGCTGGGCCTGGCCACGGCCGCCGCGCTGGTGAGCCTGTTCCTCGTGGTCGTCTTCACGGTCGTGCTGCGCAGGCTGCTGCGCCGCGACCCCATCGAGTACTGATCCGGGGGAGCTCATGACGTCCCGAACAATGACCGCCGCCCGGCGCAAGCCCGTCAGCCTGCCGATGCGGATCGCCACCGGCGCGGTGTGGGTGGTGGTGGCCGCCGACATCGCCCTGATCGGCTGGATCCTGCTGACCTCGCTGCGCGACGGCACCGACATCCTCAACCATCCCTTCGGCGTGCCGACGCACCCGAAGTTCGCCAACTACAGCAGGGTGTTCTCCGACGGCGGCTTCGGCCAGGCCGCGCTGAACAGCGTGCTGGTCGCCGTGCTGTCCTCGGTGCTGGCCGTCGTGGTGGCCGCGCCCTGCGCCTACGCGCTGGCCCGCCGCCGCAACCGGGTCTCCGGCGCGATGAGCATGACCTTCGCCATGGGCCTGGGGGTGCCCGGGCAGGTGATGGTGGTCCCGCTGTTCATCGGCATGGCCAAGGCGAACCTCGACGACTCCCAGCCCGGCCTGATCCTGGTGTACCTGGGACTGGCGATGCCGTTCACCGTGTACCTGCTGACCGGCTTCTTCTCCGGCATCCCGCAGGTGCTGGAGGAGGCCGCGGTCCTGGACGGCGCCGGCATGGTGCGCACCTTCACCAAGGTGATCCTGCCGGTGGCCCGCGGCGGGCTGATCACCGCGTTCCTGCTGCAGTTCATCTCGGCCTGGAACGAGACGCTGTTCGCGATCGTGCTGACCCACAGCCAGGACAAGGTGACGCTGCCGGTGGCGCTGTCCAACTTCGTGCAGGAGGCCCAGCTCAACGGCCTGGACTGGGGCGCGATGTTCGCCGGGGTGTGCGTGGTGCTCGCTCCGATGATCGCGTTGTTCAGCTGGCTCGGCAGCCGCATCATCCAAGGTATGACAGTGGGGATCGGCAAGTGAACACGCACCTCCGCCGCGACGTCCTGCCCATCGAGGGCGCCGCCGACCCGGCCGCCGGACTGCTGCCGATCCTGACCGGAATCGCCCGGCCCGGATTCGACTCGGCCGTGGCCCCCTACCCGGACATGGCCCGCAACCTGGAGTACGGCCGGCCGCCGACGCTGCTGCCGTACACGATGCAGGACTCGTACACGCGCGAGCGCACCCCGCGCGAGGTGCCGACCCTGGTCCTGGAGAACGAGGTGCTGACCGCCACGTTCCTCCCGGACCACGGCGGCCGCCTGTGGTCCCTGGTGCACCGGCCGACCGGCCGCGAACTCCTGCACCGCAACCCGATCCTGCAGCCGGCGAACCTGGCGCTGCGCGACGCGTGGCTGGCCGGCGGCGTGGAGTGGAACATCGGCGCGACCGGCCACTGGCCGCTGACCTGCTCGCCGCTGCACGCGGTCCGCCTGACCGCGCCGGACGGCACGCCGGTGCTGCGGATGTACGAGTTCGAGCGGCTGCGCCGGGTGGTGATGACCGTCGACGCCTGGCTGCCGGCCGGATCGCCGGCGCTGCTGGTCCACGTCTCGCTCCACAACCCGGCCGAGGCGCCGACGCCGGTGTACTGGTGGTCGAACATCGCGGTGCCGCAGAGCCCCGACGTGCGCGTGGTGGCGCCGGCGGAGCGCGCCTTCCATTTCGACTACACGGCGCAGCTGAAGCTCATCGACTTCCCGAACGGCGACACCGCCGAGGCCACCGACGCTGCCGATGCCGCCGATGCCGCCGATGCCGCCGATGCCGCCGACCAGAGCTACCCCGCGCGGTTCCCGGCCGCGGCGGACTTCTTCATGGACATCCCGTCCGGCGAGCGCCCCTGGATCGCCGCACTGGACGAGAGCGGCTCGGGCCTGGTGCAGACCTCGACCGACCGCCTGATCGGCCGCAAGCTCTTCCAGTGGGGCATCGGCGCCGGCGGCCGGCGCTGGCAGGAGTGGCTGTCCGGTCCGGACGCGGAGTACATCGAGATCCAGGCCGGGCTGGCCCGGACGCAGTTGGAGCACCTGGAACTGCCCGGCGGGGCCACGTGGGAGTGGGTCGAGGCGTACGGGCTGCTGGAAGCCGATCCGGCGGCGGTGCACGGGACGTGGGACGAGTCCCGCGAGGCGGTGGCCGGAGCGCTGGAGCGGTTGGTGCCGCGGGCCTCGTTGGACGCCGCGCTCGGCGACGCACAAAAGTTTGACCACGCGGCCCCGGAGCAGCTGCATCAGGGCTCTGGCTGGGGCGCCCTGGAGATCGCGGCCGGGGTGCTGGCCGACGACGGCCTCCGCCCCTTCGGATCCTGCGATGCCGAGCAACAGCCGTGGCTGGACCTGCTGCGGACCGGGCGACTGCCGTCGAGCGAGCCGCCGGCGTCGCCGGTCACCGGCTCGAAGTGGCGCGACCTCCTCGAAACCGCCGCCTCCGACTCGGGCTCCGGTTCCACCTCCACCCCCGACTCCGACTCCGACTCCGACTCCGCCTCCGCCTCCACCCCCGACTCCGACTCCGACTCCGCCTCCGCCTCCGCCTGGCACACGCTCTACCACCTCGGCCTCCTCCGCCTCGCCGACGGCGACCGCGACGGCGCCCGCCAGGCGTGGACCCGGTCGCTGGCCGACCGCCCGAACGCGTGGGCGCAGCGGGCCCTGGCCCACCTCGCCGACTCGCCGGACGAGGCCGCGAGCCAGACCCTGGCGGCCCACCGCATGTACCCTGATCTGCGCGAACTCACCATCGAGACCCTCAAGGCCCTGCTTGCCGCCGACCGCCCCCACGACACGCTGAGCGTCATCGCCGCCCTGGCCCCCGAGGACCGGGACCACGGCCGGATCCGCCTGTACCACGCGGAGGCCGCGCTGGCGATCGGCGACACCGACCAGGTCCGGCGGCTCCTCGACGAGGGCATCACCGTCGACAACCTCCAGGAGGGCGAGGCCTCCCTGGACCTGTTGTGGCTCGCCGCCCACCCCGACCTACCAGTACCGCCCGAGTACGACTTCCGGATGTCCGGAAGCTGATTCGAGAGGAACGCATGGCACACCTCACCGCCCGCCGCACTGTCGTGGGAGCCGTGGCGGCCGCTGCTCTGGCCCTGGGCGCCGCGCCGGCCCACGCGCACGGCATCGGGCCCCAGACCGGCACCTTCTCCTACGTCGACTGCTCACGGACCCACGACGGCAACGGCTCGGCCGCGCATCCGTGGACCTCGCTGGCGGACGTGAACAAGCCGGCCTTCTCCCCCGGCGACCACATCCTGTTCGCCCGCGGAACCACGTGCATCGGCACCCTGGCACCACAGGGCTCCGGCATCGCGGGCTCGGACATCGTGGTGGACGCCTACGGCACAGCCGACCGGCCCCTCCCGCGGATCGACGGCAACGGCGCGACCGAGACAGTGTCGCTCCGCAACCAGCAGTACTTCGAGATCCACCACCTGGACGTGACCAACGCGGCGAACCCCGGCACCAACCGCCGCGGCATCCACGTGGACGCCCAGGACGCCGGCAAGCTGTCGCACATCGTGATCAGCGGCGTGACCGTGCACGACGTGCTCGGGGACGACACGAAGGACGCCGACGGCAGCGACGGGATCGTCGTGAGCGTGCACGGGACCAGCGTCCCGACCTGGTTCGACGACGTACGCATCACCGACAACACACTGACCCGCGTGAACCGCGAAGGTATCGTCACCGCCTCGTCCTGGGCCCAGTACGAAGGGCTGCAGGAACACCCGTTCACCCACGTCCTGATCCAGGGCAACACCCTGTCCCGGACCGGCGGCGACGGCATCGTGGTCGAGCAGACCTCCGGCGGCCTGGTCGACCACAACACCCTGGCCGGCTTCAACGTCACCTCGCACGGCTACAACGCCGGCATCTGGCCCTGGGACTCCGACCACGTGACGTTCCAGTACAACGAAGTCTCCGGCGGCCACGGCCACCAAGACTCGATGGCCTACGACATCGACGACTTCACCGACACGATCGTCTACCAGTACAACTACAGCCACGACAACGACGGCGGCTTCGCCCTCATCTGCGGCACCACCGACGGCTACGTCCGCAACTCGGTGATCCGCTACAACATCAGCCAGAACGACAGCTACCGAGGCATCGAGAACTGCTCCGGCCCCTCCGGCCCGGTCCAGGTCTACAACAACACGATCTACGTGAAGCCCGGCGCCGCCATGGCCGTGCTCCGCGAGAACAACGACAGCACAGCCCGGAACGTGCAGTTCACGAACAACGTGGTCGTGAACGCCGGCGCCCCCTCCGACGCGACCTTCGCCCTGTCCCCGGCGACGAGCTACCAGCTGACGAACAACACCTTCTACAACACCACAACGGCACCGGGCACGGGAACGCTGACGACGAACCCACTGCTGGTCGCAGGCGGCACAGGCCCGCGCGGCGAACGACTGTGCACCAAGTCACCCGCCCTGGCCGACGGACTCCCCATCGCGAACAACGGCGGCCAGGACTACTTCGGCAGCCCGATCCCGCCGGGCGCACCGAACCGCGGCGCTTACGCCGGCCCCGGGGTCCGCGGCTGCTGATCGAAGACCCCCGATCGGCAACTGCCGATCGGGACAGGCGAGCGCGCGGCGGCGTCCAATGAGGGGGATGCCGCTGCGCGCTTGGCGTTCGGGGCCAAACCGGGGCCTGTGGCTTAGGCGTGGGTCGGTTCTTCGTGTGAGTGCAGCTGGTGTGTGGGTTTACAGGCTATTTTTACGGCTTCGCGTACGGTTTGCGGGATCCGCTGGTGGCGCGGCTCGGGGTGGGTGACGTCGTGTGTGGGCGGCGGTGGTGTGGGTAGGTGGTCGGGTCTACTGCCACAGCCAAGAGCAAGAGCGACAGTCAAGGGCAAGGTCAAGGGCTACAGGCGCCTCCGGCGGCGCCTGCGCGGCGAGCGGCCTCGCTCCGGGGAGTGGGGGGCCGCGTAGTTGGGCGGCGGTTGTTGCTTGTGGTCGCCTGTGTCCCGGATTCCCCGTCGCTTCGTCGCCCGGAGGGAACCATCCCGGCCTGGGCGGTGTCAAGCCGGATCGCTGTTGCTGGCCACCGGTTTCGTTCGGCTTGACATCGCCCAGTCCGGGATGGTTGTGCAAGCACCGCCGAAGCGACGGGGAATCCGGGACAACCCCCGCCTGTGGTGTGGACTCGGTCCACTCGGTGAGGCACAGCGGCGGCCAGGCGGTGCGTGCACAAGGCGCGGGAACTCTTCCCACAGGTGGGTTTGTCCCGGATTCCCCGTCGCGTCGGCGGGCGAAGCCAAGCAGGCCGGGCCGGTGGTGTCAAGTCGCTGATACCCGGCCACCAGCTGGGCGATCCGACTTGATACCACCGGACCGGCCTGCTTCCGTTAGGCGACGATGCGACGGGGAATCCGGGACGAAGGCGACCACAAGCAGCGACCGCCGCCCAGCAGCGCGGCCCCCCACTCCCCGGAGCGAGTGGGGATGGCGCGTTGCCGCGCCGTTGGGTCGGCGCGAAAATGTGCCTGCACGGTGCTGCCCGC
>NZ_JBGCCP010000064.1:0-28190 GCF_041262705.1 Catenulispora sp. MAP12-49
GCTACACAGGAGGCCCTGCCTTTATGCGTGTCTTGACACCAACTCACCCAGACGAGTCCACACCACACACCATGTTCGGTTGAGCAACAGGCACTAAAAACCACCAGCCGACAGCACCAACACCCCCACCCCGACCCACACGAGTCAGAGGCGCCATCTTTGCCAGTCCAGATCTTTGCCAGTCCAGATCTTTGCCAGTCCAGATCTTTGCCAGTCCAGATCTTTGCCAGTCCAGATCTTTGTCAGTCCAGTTCCACGCCGAGTTCGGTGTGCAGCCGGCGGCGCAGGGCGTCTTCGAGCTCTGACGGCCAGTGCGCGCCGGTTCGGGCGGCGAGTTCGCGCGCGGCGGGCAGGAACAGGCGGGCGCAGGCCAGGTGTGCCTCCAGCACGCTGTCGTGCGTCGTTGCCGGCGACGGCAGATCCGACAGCGCGCGCAGTCGTTCGGACGGCAGCAGAGCATTGAGATGCAATGCGCCGCCGCGGTCCTCGACCGCCACGTCCTCCAGGAACAGCTGGACGATCAGAGCGCGCAACAGCCCGGCCCCGGATACGCCGACGACGTGCTCCCGGCGTCCCAGGACCACCGGGAGCAGGCCCATGACCCGCAGGAACTCTGTAGTCAGCGCGTTGATTTTCGCCGGGTCCGGAGCCTTCGGCGCGCCGGGCGGCGCGAGTCGATCGGTGAGTCCGGCGCGGTCGAACAGCGGCTTGACCGTGCTGCGCGTGCGGCTGGGAACGTCGTCCGGGAGGCCGATGGAGACGTCCCAGCGCTGCCAGTCCGGCGTGATGTGCAGGAAGGTGTTGCCGAAGACGTGCTGCCGGAGCACCGAGGGCGCGACGCGGTCGGAAAGTTCCGGCCAGCCGGCGAGGAAGGCGTCCTCGGCCCCGGGCTCGACGACCAGCCACAGGTCGACGTCGCTGTGCCGGTCGGCGGTTCCGCGTGCGTGGCTGCCCAGGAGGAAGGCCGCCAGGACGCGCGGGTCGGCCTGAAGGATTTCGACGATGCGGTCCAGGAACGGTTCGGGGAGCGTTTCCTGCATGCGGGCTGAACTCCTATCGCTTGCGACGCCGATGAGCTCCCTGCGCGCCCAACGGTACGGCGACCGCTGCCAATGCCGCCCCGGCACCCATCCACGCCGCGCCCGACCAAGATGTCGCAGAGGTCTGCGACCGCGAGGCGGCATCGGTGCTCGAACGCGTCCAAACATCGATCGTCACTGTCATTCCCGGACGGGGCTGCGGCGACAGTCTGGTCAAGCTATCCGACAGTGTCGGCGTGGGTGACGGTGTGGACGTGGACGTCGGTGTGGGTGTGGGTGTGGGTGTGGACGTCGGCGTGGGTGTCGGCGTCGGTGTCGGCGTGGGCGACGGCGCCGCCGACATCTTCGACCCCGAACCGGAGGTGCCGCCGGCGAGCACCCCGACCGGCGTGACCTTCCCGTCGGCCTGGAAAGCCCAGTCCAGCAGCTTCGGGGCCTGGTCGAAGATGTCCGTGCCACCGAGCATCAGCACCTCGATGACCGTGTGCCCGTTCCTGGTCGCGGCGCCGACGTAGGTGTGGCCGGCCTTGGTGGTCAGGCCGCCCTTGATGCCGATCATGCCCGGGTAGCTCTTGATCATCGGGTCGTGGCCGGTGAGCGTGAGGGTCGTGCCCTTCGGGCCGGGGAACGTGGTCTGCTTCAGGTCGCAGTAGCCGCGGAAGTCGGACAGGTGCAGGCCCGCGCGGGCGAACAGCGCCAGGTCGTAGGCGCTGGTGAGCTGGCCGTCCTGGTCGTAGCCGTCGGCGTCGACGACCGTGGTGTCCTGCGCGCCCAGGCTCTTGGCCTCCTGCCGCATCGCCGAGACCGTGGCGCTCAGGCCCCCGGACAGGTGCGCGAGTTCGGCGACGGCGTCGTTGGCCGACTCCACGAACGTCGCGCGCCACAGGTCGGCCACGGTGTAGGTGACCCCGGCGGTCATGCCGACCACGCTGCCGTCGGGCTCGGCGGCGAAGTCGGCGGCCTGCGGGGTGACCTCGCGGTCCGGGTCCAGATGCGGGATGAGGGTGTCGGCGGTCAGGACCTTGAGCGTGCTGGCCGGATACAGCCTGCGGTGCGGGTCCTGCTCAGCGAGGATCTGGCCGGTTGCGTAGTCCACGACCACGTAGGAGGCGACGTCCACGCTCGGCGGGGGCGGCACGGCGGCTTGCCCGGACGCCGAGGCCGGCACCAGGAACGGACCGCCGGCCAAAGCCGCGACAGCGGCGGCGAGCAGCACGGGCGCGCGGAACCGGGGGCTCACCACCACATGCGGGACCGTATCAGGGCCCTCCTCCGGGATCAACGGACTTCCGCCACGTTGACACTGTCATATGACAGTGTCACTATAGGTCCCGTGAACGGTGACACGGCGGCATGGACCATCGACCGGCTGGCACGGCTGGCCGCGGCGGCGCTGGCGGACGCCTCACCGACCCAACCCAACGGCCGGATCAGGGAGGTGCCCGACGTGCGGACCATCCGCTGGTACACCTCCATCGGCCTGCTCGGCCGGCCCGCGGCGATGCGCGGCCGGACCGCGTTGTACGACCGGTCGCACCTGGCGCAGCTGGTCGCCATCAAGCGGCTGCAGGCCGACGGGCTGACGGTGGCGGCGGTGCAGGAGCGGCTGCTCGGGGCGCAGGAGTCCGCGATCGAGGCGATCGCGATGCTGCCCGCCGACCTGGACGCTCTCATCGCTGAGGTGGACGCGGTGGACGTGCCGGTACCCACAAGCCCGAGGGCGAGCCCACAGACACAGAGGACACAGAGGACACAGACCGAGGCCCGGAAACGGTTCTGGGTCACGGCCCCGGCCTCGTCGGCCGCCGCGGAATCAGCACCCGTACCAGACTCGCCCGCCACATCCGCCGACACCACATCCACCGACGCCACATCCGCCGACGCCGCACCACCCGTCCACGGCATCCGCCTGGGCTCCGGCGTCACCCTGCTCCTGCCGTCCGGCCGCGCACCGGAGGCCGCCGAACGGGCCGCGATCGCCGAGGCGGCGCGCCCGCTGCTGGACCTGCTGGACCGACTCGGCTTGTCCGAGGCCTGATACCGCCTGCAACTGCTCCTAGAGGGGGAAGCGATATGACTGTTCGCACTGGTGTCGTCGAGGTCGTCGAGGAAGCGCCGCGGCCCGAACCCGACGGCGGCCTCGGGGCGCTGCGGACCGAGCGCGGGAACCTGCCGCTGGAGCTGATCGAGGTGCGCTCCTCGGTGGCCGGGCTGGCCGTGCGCACGGAGCTCGCGCAGGGTTTCCGCAACCCGTACGACGTCCCGTTGGAGGCCACGTACGTCTTCCCGCTGCCGGACCGCGCGGCGGTGACCCGGCTGCGGATGGAGGCCGCCGACCGCGTGATCGAGGGTGTTGTGAAGGAGCGGGAGCAGGCGCGCGCCGACTACGACGCGGCGATCGCCGAGGGCAAGCGCGCCTCGATCGCTGAGGAGGAGCGGCCCGGGGTCTTCACGCTGCGGGTCGGCAACATCATGCCCGGGGAGCGCGTCGTGGTGCGCACGACGCTGTCGGGCCGGCTGCCGTACGAGGACGGCCAGGCCACGTTCCGCTTCCCGCTGGTGGTCGCGCCGCGCTACATCCCGGGCACCGAGCTGCCCGGAGAGCAGGTCGGCAGCGGCACGGCCCCCGACACCGAGCAGGTGCCCGACGCCTCGCGCATCAGCCCGCCGATCCTGTTGCCCGGCTTCCCGAATCCGGTGCGGCTGTCGATCGAGGTGGCGGTGGACCCGGTGGGGCTGCCGCTGGCCGCGCTGACGTCGAGCCTGCACGGAGTGAGCGTGGAGGAGCGGGACGCCGGGCGCTGCCTCGTGCGCCTGGACCCCGGCGCGCGCGCCGACCGCGACTTCGTGCTGCGGCTGGCCTACGGCGGCGCGGCGGCGGCGACGTCGCTGGCGGTGGCGCGGGACGAGGAGGGCGCGGCGGGCACGTTCCTGCTGACCGTCCTGCCGCCCGAGCCGACCGGCGCGACCCGGCCGCGCGACGTCGCGCTGGTCCTGGACCGCTCCGGCAGCATGGAGGGCTGGAAGATGGCGGCGGCCCGCCGCGCCGCGGCCCGCATCGTCGACACCCTGACCGCCGCCGACCGGTTCTCGGTGCTGACCTTCGACGACGTGATCGAGACCCCCGCCGGACTCACCTCCGGCCTGTCCGAGGCCACCGACCGCCACCGCTTCCGCGCGGTGCAGCACCTGGCCGCCGTCGAGGCACGCGGCGGCACCGAGATGGAGACGCCGCTGCGCCAGGCCGCCGACCTGCTGGCCGGCGCGGACCCGGAGCGTGACAGGGTCCTGATCCTGGTGACCGACGGCCAGGTCGGCAACGAGGACGGGATGCTGAAGGCCCTGGGCCGCAAGCTCAAGCACATCCGGGTCCACACGGTCGGCATCGACAGCGCGGTGAACGCCGGCTTCCTGCGCCGTCTGGCCTCGGCCGGCGGCGGGCACTGCGAGCTGGTGGAGTCCGAGGACCGCCTGGACGAGGCCATGGACGCCATCCACCGCCGCATCGGCACGCCGCTGGTGACCGGACTGCGGCTGACCGGGGCCGGCGGCCTGGAGGTGGATCAGGACTCGGTGACGCCGACGCGGCTGCCGGACCTGTTCGTCGGGGCGCCGCTGGTGGTGGCCGGGCGGCTGGCCGCCTCTGTGGCAGGGGCCGACGCTGAGTCCGCCGAGTCCGGCGACTCCCCCGACTCCCCCGCGATCGTCATCACCGGCACCGCCGCCGACGGCTCGGCCTGGAGCCGGCGCGTGACCGCCGCCGAGATCGCGGACGCGGGCCTGGCGCAGTTCTGGGCCCGCGGGCGCATCCGCGACCTGGAGGACCGGTACGTCTCGACCTACTACGGGCAGCCCGAGATCGAGCGGGCGATCGTCGCGACCTCGGTCGAACACAGCGTGCTGTCCCGCTTCACCGCGTTCGTCGTGGTCGACACCCGCGTGGTCAACAAGGACGGCGCGCTCAAGCAGGTCACGCAGCCCGTCGACCTGCCGGCCGGCTGGGCGGAGGCGGAGTTCGAGGCGGACGGCGTGGGCCTGCCGCTGAGCGTCTCCATGCCCTCGGCGCTCAGCAGCGCCCCGATGGACTCCAGGAGGGTCATGGCCAAGCGGTCGTTCAGCCCGCAGCACAGCGGGCCCATGCCGGGTGCGATGGCCCCCGGCGGCGGCCCCGGCTTCGGGGCGGCGCCGCCGGCTCCCAGCGCGCCGATGCCGCGGGCGCAGATGCCGCAGGCGCCGACGCCTACGACGCCTCCGATGAGGGAGGAGTTCCTTGACGAGGCGCTGGGCATGTCGCCGGACAAGGCCGCGGCCCCCGCACCCGACCTGGACGGCTTCGCGGCGATGTGGCTGCCCCGCCTGATCGCCGCCGCGAGCGACACCGCCGAGGCGCAGGAGGAACTGCTGGCCGAGTTCATCGCCGAGCTGCGAGAGGTCGACCCGGACGCGCACGGCGCGCAGATCCTCGCGTTCGTCAGCACCCTGACCGCGTCCGGCACGCCGGTCGACGAGCGCCGGCAGAGCGCCATCGCATTCCTGGAGTCGCTGGAACCGGCCGAACCGGCGGCCAAGCCGCGCCGTACTCCGTTCTGGAAGCGGTAGGTACACACGACGCCGAAAGGCGTTGCGGGGCACCAGGCCCGGCTCGGAACACCTCCGAGCCGGGCCTGTCCTCTCCCCGGTTTCAGCCCCTCACCCCAGCATCAAGGCCGCCGCGTGCTCCCCGATCATCAGCGCCGCCGCGTTCGTGTTCCCGCCGACGATGCTCGGCATGATCGACGCGTCGGCGACCCGCAGGCCGTCGATCCCCCGCACGCGCAGCTCCGGGTCCACCACGGCGCGCTCGTCGACGCCCATCCGGCAGGTGCCGACCGGGTGGTAGACCGTCGTCGCGCGGTTGGGGAGCTCGGCGGCCAGCGCCGCGCGGTTCGTGTGGGTCGAGCCCGGCGCGCTCTCACCGAGGACGCGGCCGGACAGGGAGTGGTGCGCCATCGCCTCGCGGACCATCTCCATGCCGTCCAGCAGCAGCTCCGCGTCCTGCGGCTCGTGCAGGTAGGCGGGGTCGATCAGGGGCGCGGCCGTCGGGTCGGCCGAGGCCAGGCGGAGCGTGCCGCGGCTCTTGGGGTAGATCAGCGTCGGCATCACGGTCAGGGTGCGGCGCGGGTCGGCCTTGTGCCGGACCGGCGCGTCCTGGTTCGGGCCCGGGTAGGACCACGGCAGCACGTGGATCTGCAGGTCCGGCACCGTCTCGGCGGACGGGCTGCGCACGAAGCCCACCGCCTCGAACACGGTGCGCCCCACCCACGTCCCGCCGCGCGTCATCTCCTTGACGAAGCCGCGCGCGAAGTACGGCGCCGTCCCCTTGTTCCGCGCCTCGGGCATCAGGAAGCACATCGGGACGAACAGGTGGTCGTGCAGGTTGTCGCCGACCGGCAGGTCCGCCGCCACCTCGACGCCCAGCGACCGCAGGTGCTCGGCCGGCCCGATCCCGGACAACTGGAGCAGCTGCGCCGACCCGAACACCCCCGCGCACAGGACCACCTCGCGCGCGGCCCGCACCACCTGCCGCCCGCCGCCCTCGGCGACGACCTCGACCCCGACCGCCCGGCCCTTCTCCAGCACCACGCGCGCGACCGTCACCCCGATGACGACGCGGAGCTGCGCCATGCCGTGGTCGTCCAGGTACCCGACCGAGGAGCTGTACCGCAGCCCGCCGTCCGCGCTCTGCTGGACGATCGCGATGCCCTCCTGCGACTCGCCGTTGTAGTCGTCGAGCACCTTCACCCCGACGGTTTCGGCGAACGCTTCCATGAAGCCCAGCGTCGCGGTGGTGACATCCGTCTGCCGCCGCACCTTGATCGGCCCGCCGCCGCCCCGGAACTCGCTCTCGCCGTCCTCCCAGCTCTCCAGCTTCTTGAAGCTGGGCAGCACGTCCGAATACGACCAGCCCCGACAGCCCTCTGCGGCCCACGAGTCGTAGTTGGCGGCGTTCCCCCGCACGAACAGCATCCCGTTCACCGAACCGGAGCCGCCGAGCACCTTCCCGCGCGTCTGCGGGATCTTGCGCCCCAGCGCATCCCCCTGCGGCACCGAGTAGTAACCCCAGTCCAGCCGCGCCTTCAGCTGCGGCACACTGTGCACCGCGGCGATCAGCCCCGGTTTGCGCACGAGCGTGGTCCGATCCGACCCGCCGGCCTCGATGAGCACCACCCGGGCCCCGCTCGCGGCCAGCCGCGCGGCCAGCACACACCCCGCACTCCCGGCCCCGACGACGACGTAGTCGGCCTCGCCGGGCACCGCACGCTTCGAAGAACGCTGTCCCATCCAGGCGTACCCCCTCCCGCGGCCAGCGCCGCGTGATCACGGTAGGTCGCTGCACTGTAGGAGGGACTGCGTGAGGGTACAAGAGTCATCTTGGGGCGGTCGGCCCCCCGGGGCGCGAGGCCCCGACGCGCATCTGTCCGAGCGAGGCCGTGTCCGCGAACCGCGCCAGGCGCGCCACCAAGCTCACCGCTGGACCCTATCGGTCCGCCCGATCCTGTCGATCCATCGAGCGGCGTGCCCGCCAACCACTGGGGAGTGAACGGAGGCTGCGGGAATCCTCCCTGACGGACACGCCGCGCATATCACGCCCCATGGCGTGTATACCTATGGAACGCACGGCCGGGGCAAGGTGGTTCACCCGCACCATAGCAACCGACCGTGAACGCACCCTGAGTCACCGCTGCGTGGTTTCCCTTACTCGATCCGCGGCGAGCGCCGCCGCAGGATCCGGCGGGCCGGCAGCATCACTGCCGCGGTGCCCGGGATCGCCACCGCCGCCAGGATCCCGGCGCAGGCCAGGGGCGGGATCGACAGCATCGGCAGGCCGGTGACGCCGGCGGCGAAGGCGATCAGCGTGACGCCCGCGACCGCGGCTCCGGCGAGGGTGCCGACTCCGATGATGATGACCGTCTCCAGGCGCAGTGCGTGCAGCAGCTGGTCGCGGGTGGCACCGATGAGCCGCAGCAGTGTCAGCTCCCTGCGTCGCGATGCCGTGGCCACGCCCAACGTGGTCACCACGCCGATCAGGATGAAGCCGGCGATCGCCACCACCGCGATCAGACCCATCAGACCGTCGCGGTGGGCCTGCTCGCTCAGGGCACTTCCATAGTCGGCCGCCGAGGCGGTGTGCAGCCCGGTGAACTCGGCCGTCAGCGGGCTGAGATCGCCGGTGCCGTTGACGAGGAGGTCGTCGTCCAGCGACGTGGCGGCGTGCGCGGCCACCAGGTCCCGGGGCAGCAGTACGTCCCCGAATCCGAGCCCCCGGTCGTACAGCGCCACCACCTTCAGCGTCACCTGTGTGCCGTCGCCGAGCCAGAGCTGGCGCACGTCGCCGACCTTCGTGTCGTGCGCGACCATCGTGCTCAGCGCGACGGTGCCGGGGGCGTTCAGCCCGGCCAGGGAGCCGGCGGTGACCTTCGGGTCCAGCGTCGCGGCCGCTCCGCCCTCCAGCCCCTGCGCCGACAGCGACTGCAGCGAGGTGTCCAGGTTCCACACCGGCATCACCACCGTGGTCCGCTTCACCGCCGTCACGTCGCTCACCCCCGGCAGCTTCTTGGCGGCGTCGTAGGCGGCGTGCGGGACGCCGGGGCCGGAGGAGGTCAGGACACGCGTGGCGAGCAGGCCGTCGCGGGCCTCGGCGGAGGTGGCGTTGGCGGAGGTGGTCTGCGCGAACAGCTGCGTGCCGCCGAAGGACACCGCCAGCGCGATCGGCGTGATGACGGCGGCCATCCGCACGGCGGCGGCGCGCGCCGAGGTGGCGGCCAGGTCGCCGGTGATCGGCCAGAGCCGGCGCAGCGGCGCGCCCAGCACCCTGACGCCGGCGCGCGCGATCCACGGCCCGAGCAGGGCCACCGCCCACATCAGCGAGACCACCAGACCGGCCACCGAGGAGGCCGCCGTCTGGCCGCCGGCGGTGAAGGTCAGCACCAGCATCCCCGCGCCGAACACCAGGAACACTGATCCGGTGATGACCCGCCAGCGGGGCAGCCGGGTCGGCTCCACGGCGCTCTCGCCGAGCGCCTGCACCGGCTTGATCTTCGACACCCGCCGCGAGGCCAGCCAGCCGGTGCCGACCGCGGCCAGCACGGTGACCAGCGCCGAGCCGAAGACCGGGATCGGGCTCAGGGCGAGCGCGTAGCCGGCGGGCAGGACGCCATGGGAGGTCATCCATGCTTTCAGGGCCGCTCCGAGGCCGAGCGAGGCGACTCCCCCGAGCAGCGCCGAGGGCACCGCGATCCGCAGCATCTCGCGCACGATGACCCGCCGCACCTGCCGCGGCGTGGCGCCCACGGCCCGCATCACCGCCAGCTCCCGGGTCCGGTCGCGCACCGAGAGCTCCAGCAGCCCGGAGACGACCAGCAGCGCCACCAGCAGCCCGACGCCGCCCAGGGTGCCGGCCGAGCCCAGGTTGTCGTAGCGGCCGTTCTGGATCGCCGGGTTCTCCACGTCGCCGCGCGCCGCGCCGGTGGCGACGTCCAGGCCGGGGACGGCTGCACGCAGCGCGGAGGCGGAGACGTGCGCGCCGGCGGCCGGCAGCACGACCAGCGCGTCGGCGCGGTCCGCGTGGCCGGAGAGCGTCGCGGCCTGCTGCTGGGTGAAGTACAGGGTCCCGGCCGGGCCGCCGGCACTGATGCCGGACACCAGGAAGTTCTGGGGCTCCCCGCCGAGTTGCAACCGGAGGTCGGCACCGGCCCGGATTCCTAGACCAGCAGCCGTTTTCGCGTCGAGCACCACGTCCTGCGACGAGGTCGGCGCGTGTCCGGAGGCCAGCGTGGTGGAGGTCAGTTTCGCCGAGTCCCAGCCGTGGCCGGTCAGCGTGGTGCCGGCCGCCCCGGCCCCCGCCTGGGACCCCGATCCCGCCACCACCACCGGCAACGAGTAGTCCGCGACCACGTCCCCGACCCCGGCCACCGCCTTCAGCGCCGCGGCGTCGGCCGTCGGCACCCGGTTCGGCTCGACCAGCGGCCGGCTCTCGGAGTTCTTGTTGTCCCCGCTCCCGGTGACGCGCGTCACGCTCTGCTCGCCGTGCACCGCCGCGGCGGCCGAGGCGTAGCGGTCCACCGCGCCGTGGGCGCGGACGCCGGACTCGATCAGCACCCCGAAGGCGCCGAGCACCATGGCCGCCACCGCCAGCGCGGCGGCGACCCCGAAGGCGATGCCCTTCCTCACAGCGTCTCCCAGCGGTTCAGGACCGTCGCGGCGGTCGGGTGCGGCAGTTCGTCGACGATGCGTCCCTCGGACAGGAACACGACGCTGTCGGCCCAGGCCGCGGCGGCCGGGTCGTGCGTCACCAGGACCACGGTCTGCCCGGTGGCGTCCACGGCCTCGCGCAGCAGCCGCAGCACGTGCCCGGCGGTGCGCGGGTCCAGCGCGGCGGTGGGCTCGTCGGCGAAGACGATCTCCGGCCGGGTCACCAGCGCCCGCGCCACCGCGACCCGCTGCTGCTGCCCGCCGGACAGCTGCGAGGGCTTGGTGTCGAGGCGCTCGGCCATCCCGACCCGGTGCACGACCTCGGAGAACCAGCCGCGGTCCGCGCGCCGTCCGCCCAGCGAGAGCGGCAGCGTGATGTTGCGCTCGACGGTCATGGAGGGCACCAGGTTGTAGCCCTGGAAGACGAACCCGACGCGGTCGCGCCGCAGCCGGGTCAGCTCGGTCTCCTTCAGGCCGCCCAGGTCGGTCTCGCCGAGCCGGACCGTGCCGGAGCTCGGCCGGTCCAGGCCGGAGGCGCAGTGCAGGAACGTGCTCTTGCCGGAGCCGGAGGCGCCCATGATCGCGGTGAAGGTGCCGCGCTGGAAGGCCCAGGAGACGTTGTCCAGGGCGGTCACGCGGCCACGGTCGTAGGACTTGGTCACGCGTTCCAACACCACGGCGGTGCCGGTCGCGGTGAGGGTGTTCGGGGAGGTCATGGGGCTCCTGCGATCGGTGGATCAGGACGCCTTCGACGCTAGTTTCCAAGCGCTCCCCGCCCCAGCGGCCCCGGTCCCCTCTTCTTGGTGTAGCGCGCTACACCATGAACGGTGGGGCCAGCCGGGCCGACGCACCGCGACCTGGGCTCTAGAGTTGGGGACGATGAAGATCCGCGACCGTTTCGCCCGAAGCCTGCGCGCGACCTGGTACCTGGTCGCGGGTCTGCGCACGGCGCTGCCCGCGCTGCTGGGCGTGTGCCTGCTGCCGCTGGCGCTGCTGCTGGCGTTCGGGGTGCCGGGGCTGCCGTGGGTGGCCGGACGGATCCGGGTCCTGACCAACATCGAGCGGCGCCGGGCGGCCAAGGTGCTGGGGCACCCGATCCGGGAGCCGTCCACGCCGCTGCACACCGACCCCTACCGGCAGTACTTCGCGCTGATGCGCTCGTCCTCGGTGTGGCGGGACATCGCGTGGATGGTGGTGCACGGCTTCCTCGGCCTGTTCGTCCCGGTGATCTCGGTCGAGTTGTGGATCGGGATCCCGTGGGACCTGGGGCTGCCGTTCTGGTGGTGGACGCTCAAGCCCGGGACGCTCGGCGCCGGCGCCCAGATCTACACCTGGCCGCAGGCCATCGCCTACCCGCTGGGGATGGCGGTGTTCCTGACCGTCCTCCAGCTGTGGTTGCAGCCCCTGCTGGCCCGCTTCCAGGGCTGGTACGCCGCGCGCCTGCTCGGCCCGACCCGCCGGACCGAGCTCGCGGCCCGCGTGGAGTCGCTGACCGAGACCCGCGCGCAGGCGCTGGAGGCGCACGGCGCCGAGCTGCGCCGCATCGAGCGCGACCTGCACGACGGCACCCAGGCCCAGCTGGTCAGCGCGGCGCTGCGGCTGGGCCTGGCCGACCAGACCTTCGACGCCGACCCGGGCGGGGCCAGGAAGCTGATGCTCGACGCCCGCGGCGGCATCGAGGACGCGCTGGCCGAGCTGCGCGACGTGATCCGCGGCATCCACCCGCCGATCCTGAGCGACCGCGGCCTGGCCGGGGCGGTGCGCTCGCTGGCCGCGGGCCGCCCGATGCCGGTGTCGGTGGAGATCCCGGACCCGGAGCGCCGCTGCCCGGCGGCGGTGGAGGCCGCGGCGTACTTCGTGATCGCCGAGGCCCTGACCAACGTGTCCAAACACAGCGGCGCCGCCCACGCCTGGGTGTCGCTCCGGCATGATGGCCCCTACCTGACCATCAGGGTCCAGGACGACGGCCGCGGCGGCGCCGACCCCACGGCCGGCAGCGGCCTGGCTGGCATCCGCCGCCGGGTGGCGGCCCTGGACGGCGTGACCCGCATCGGCGCCCGCACCGACGGCACCGGAACGAACGTGGAGGTGGAGCTGCCGTGCGGCTTGTGATCGCCGAGGACAACGTGCTGCTGCGCGAAGGCCTGCAACTGCTGCTGACCACGGTCGGCCACGAAGTGGTGGCCGTGGCCGGCAGCGGCCCGGAGGTGGTCCCGACCCTGCTGGAGCACCGCCCCGACGCCGCCATCCTGGACGTCCGCCTCCCCCCGGGCTTCCGCGACGAAGGCCTGCGCGCCGCGATCCAGGCCCGCAAACTCCTCCCGGGACTGCCGATCCTGGTCCTGTCGCAGTACGTGGAGGAAAGTTACGCCGCCGAACTCCTCGCCGACGGCGCCAGCGGCATCGGCTACCTCCTCAAGGACCGCGTGGCCCGCGTCTCGGAATTCCAGGAGGCCCTGGAACGCGTGGCCGCCGGCGGCACAGCCCTGGACCCCGAGGTGGTCACCCAGCTGCTGACGCGCCGCGACCCCCTGAACGCCCTCACCCCGCGCGAACGCGAGGTCCTGTCCCTGATGGCGCAGGGGCTGGACAACCCGACCATCGCCACCACGCTGGTGATCACCGAGCGGAGCGTGAGCAAGCACATCGGGAACATCTTCGGCAAGCTCGGGCTGCCGCCGGACGAGGCCGGGGACCGGCGGGTGCGGGCGGTGCTGGCTTATTTGGAGGCGGGGACCGACTGACCAGCCGGCAGCGATCGGCGCTGCCGCAAGCCGGTCCCGGAACCCCGTCGCCTCAGCCGATCCACCCGGCGTCCACCGAAGGCCGACTGTCGTAGACCACGTATTCACGCTCGACACCGACCATCTCGTACCCCGCGCCCCGCACCGCCGCGACAAGCCTTTCCAGCTTCCCGACCGCCGTGTCCGCACCGACCCGATGGCACCGCTGCGTCACGAACCGCTCCGCGCATCCGTCCTCGCGCACCCGCCGCGCGTTCCGCGACAAGTGCGCACCGTGCGGCACCACCAACTCAGCGAGCGCCACCTCGTCGGCGTCCGGCGCCAGCAGCAGCTTGAGATGGTGCTCGAAGTACCGGTCCGCCGGCTGCCGCGAAGCCTCCGCGGCCGTCGCGGGCACCCCGTCCCCGAACGGCGAGGACTCCACCTTCACCCGCGTCACCTCGAACCCCGCGACGCGCAAGTCCCCAGCCATCGCGTCGGCCTCAGCGAGCACCGCCTCCAGCGCCCCGCCGGCCCGAACCGTGAGCATCGGCTGCGACACCGTCTCCCCCCGCGCCAGCACGATGTGCGTGAACTTCACCCCGCGCTCCCCCGCCCACGCCGCGAGCCCGGCGGCGTCCTGAGCGCGGACCGTGATGTGGAACTCGAATCCACCGCTCACGCCAGCCCCAGCGCGTCCACGAGACGCTGCTTCCACTGCTCCAGCGAGCCCTGCACCTCTGGGTTCTCGGCAACGAACGCGTTCCACGCGACCTCCCAGCCCTCCACGTCCCGGCGTCTCAACCCGGCCTGCGCCGAACCTCCGGCTCGAATCCCCTCCCGGAGCGGGTCGAGCTCGGCCAGTACCACCGCGTCGTACAAGTCCTTGCCCCGGCTGATGCCCTCCTTCGAGTCCTCCATCAGCCACATCAGCTTCCACACCAGCGACAGCTCCGCGCTGGCGGCCAACAAGACGCTGAACCCGCCATCCAGCCGCGGTATCCGCGTCCAGCTCGGCAGCGCCGGCATCGGCTCGTCCATCGCGAAGTCCATCTGCACCGTGCCGCAGACGTCCGTGCCCTCAGTGCCCTCAGTGCTCCCAGTGCCCTCAGTGCCCTCAGTGCCTTCGACCCGCCACGGCACGGTCAGCCGCGTCCCGCGCATCGTGTAGTCCACATACGTCCAGTCGCCGGAGTCCCCGAACTGCTCCGCCTCCAACACCACCCCGGCCCCCACCCGCGAGTTCTCCCGGATGAGCCGATACAGGTCCTCGAACGCCGCCCCCTCGGCCGGCCAGCCGTCCTTGATGACGATGAAGTCCAGATCGCCGGGTTTGCGCGCGGCCGATCCGGCGTATGCCGTCATCAGCATGCTCCCGCGCAGGACCAGGCAGCTGCTCCAGCCGGCCCCGGCGATCAGGCCGAGGACGTGGTCCAGGGCCAGGCGGTGGCGGGTGTCGCGGTCGCGGGACGGGCCGGGGTCCTCCATGGCGGCCGATTATGGCCGAGGGGGCCGACAGGCCGCGTCCCCCGAACGGAGTAGTTGGGTCGATCAAAAAGTTGGAATACTCATTATCTTGAATTGTTCGCCTCTAGTCCGATAGGTTGAAGCCATGACCGCACCGCACCCGCCGACCGCCGCCGAGGAGCTGCGCGGCGCCGGACTCCGGGTGACCGCGGCTCGCGTGGCCCTGCTGGAGACCGTGCGCCGAGGCGACCATCTGGACGCCGACGCCATCGCCTCCGGGGTGCGCGAGCGGGTCGGCCACGTGTCCCTGCAGGCCGTCTACGAGGCGCTGCACGCGCTGACCGCCGCCCGGCTGGTGCGGCGGATCGAGCCGGCCGGCAGCCCCGCGCGCTACGAGGGCCGGGTCGGTGACAACCACCACCACCTCGTGTGCCGGAGCTGCGGCACGGTGGTGGACGTGGACTGCGCCGTCGGCGCGGCCCCCTGCCTGGACCCGGTCGACGACCACGGCTTCACCATCGACGAGGCCGAGGTCGTCTATTGGGGCCTGTGCCCGGACTGTGCCGTCCCGGCCGGCCCCCAGGGGTAGCCGGCGCGCCGATCCGCGTTCATCGCAGCAGGACAGATCGTCGAAGCAGAACATCAGAGAACATCCGAACAGCGTGAACCGCCAGAAACCGGAAGGACTCCCCCCAGATGTCTGAGAAGCATGGCGACATCGACGTCGACATCGATCACGGCGCCCAGGCGAGTGTCGGCTGCCCGGTGCAGCACGGAAGGGCGGCGCATCCGACCGCCGGCGGCGGCAACCGCCAGTGGTGGCCGAACCGTCTGAACCTGAAGATCCTGGCGAAGAACCCGGCGGTGGCGGACCCGAACGGCGCGGACTTCGACTACGCCGCCGCCTTCAACACGCTGGACCTGGCCGCGGTGAAGGCCGACATCGCCGCGGTGCTGTCGGACTCGCGCCCCTGGTGGCCGGCCGACTTCGGCAACTACGGCCCCTTCATGATCCGCATGGCCTGGCACAGCGCCGGCACCTACCGCGTGCACGACGGCCGCGGCGGCGGCGGGACCGGCCAGCAGCGCTTCGCGCCGCTGGACTCCTGGCCGGACAACGCCAGCCTGGACAAGGCGCGCCGCCTGCTGTGGCCGGTGAAGAAGAAGTACGGCCAGTCCCTGTCCTGGGCCGACCTGATCATCCTGACCGGCAACGTGGCGCTGGAGGAGATGGGCTTCCAGACCTTCGGCTTCGCCGGCGGCCGTCCCGACGTCTGGGAGCCGGACGACGACGTCTACTGGGGCCCGGAGCAGGTCTGGCTGGAGGACCAGCGCTACACCGGCGACCGCAAGCTGGAGGAGCCGCTGGCCGCCGTCCAGATGGGCCTGATCTACGTCAACCCCGAGGGCCCCAACGGCAACCCCGACCCGGTCGCCGCGGCCCGCGACATCCGCGAGACCTTCGGCCGGATGGCGATGAACGACGAGGAGACCGTCGCGCTGATCGCCGGCGGCCACACCTTCGGCAAGACCCACGGCGCCGGCCCGTCCGAGGCCGTCGGCGCCGACCCCGAGGACGCCCCGATCGAGCAGCAGGGCCTGGGCTGGAAGAGCAGCCACGGCTCCGGTGTCGGTGCCGACGCGATCACCTCCGGCCTGGAGGGCATCTGGACCAACACCCCGACGCAGTGGGACAACAGCTTCTTCGAGATCCTGTTCGGCTACGAGTGGGAGCTGTTCCAGAGCCCGGCCGGCGCCAACCAGTGGCGCCCGAAGGAGAACGCCGGCGCGGGCACCGTCCCGGACGCCTTCGACGGCTCCAAGACGCACCAGCCGACCATGCTCACCACCGACCTGTCGCTGCGCATGGACCCGATCTACGAGCCCATCTCGCGCCGTTTCAAGGACGACCCGCAGGCCTTCGCCGACGCCTTCGCCCGCGCCTGGTACAAGCTCACCCACCGCGACATGGGCCCGATCGCCCGCTACCTGGGCCCGGAGGTCCCCAGCGAGCGCCTGCTGTGGCAGGACCCGGTCCCGGCCGTGGACCACCCGCTGATCGACGGCGCCGACGCCTCGGCGATCAAGGCGAGCATCCTGGCCACCGGCCTCTCGGTGCAGCAGCTGGTCACCACCGCCTGGGCGGCCGCGGCCTCCTTCCGCGGCAGCGACAAGCGTGGCGGCGTCAACGGCGCCCGCATCCGGCTGGAGCCGCAGTCCGGCTGGGAGGTCAACGAGCCGGAGAAGCTGGCCCCGGTGATCGGCAAGCTCGAGGGCGTCGTCTCGGCGTTCAACGCCGGCGCGGCCGGCGGCAAGAAGGTCTCGCTGGCCGACGTGATCGCCCTGGCCGGCGCCGCCGGTGTGGAGAAGGCCGCTAAGGACGCCGGCTTCGACGTCTCCGTGCCCTTCCACCCGGGCCGCACCGACGCCACCGCGGAGCAGACGGACATCGAGTCGGTGTCCTACCTGGAGCCGCGCGCCGACGGCTTCCGCAACTACCTGGGCAAGGACACCGCGCTCCCGGCGGAGTACCTGCTGCTGGACAAGGCGAACCTGCTGAACCTGTCCGCCCCGGAGCTGACGGTCCTGGTCGGCGGCCTGCGGGTGCTCGGCGCGAACCACGGCGGCAGCAGCCACGGCGTGTTCACGGACAAGCCGGGCACGCTGTCGACCGACTTCTTCGTCAACCTGCTGGACCTGGACACCACCTGGGTCCCGGCCGACGCCGACTCCACCACGTTCGAGGGCCGCGACGCCTCCGGCGCGGTGAAGTGGACCGGCACCCGCGCCGACCTGGTGTTCGGCTCGAACTCCGAGCTGCGCGCGCTGGCCGAGGTGTACGCCGGCGACGACGCGAAGGAGAAGTTCGCGAAGGAGTTCGCGGCGGCGTTCGGCAAGGTGCTGGAGCTGGACCGGTTCGACCTGCACAAGTAGGCGGGACTGACGGGTCGGTGCTCTAACCCTCCGACCCTCTGCCCCTCTGACCCGGGCCCCGCTCGGACGCTTCGCGGCGTCCGGGCGGGGCTTTCTGCTGCGCGCCCGCCGTTCAAGAGTTGTCAGTGCTGTCAGTGCTCGGCCGTACCGTGGTGACCATGACCGCCGCCGACACTCCCCCGCTGACCCTCGTCCCCTGGTCGGACGCCGCTTTCGAGGTGCTCCAGAAGTCGAACACGCCGGAGATGACCGAGCATCTCGGCGGCCCGGAGAGCCCGGAGAAGCTCGCCGACCGGCATCGGCGCTACCTCGATCCGGACGAGAACGGGACCATGTTCCTGATCGTGCTGCCCGACGGCGCGGTGGCCGGCTCGACCGGCTTCTGGGACCACGAGTGGGCCGGCGAGCCCGCCTACGAGACCGGATACGCGATCCTGCCGGAGTTCCAGGGACGCGGCCTGGCGGTCGCCGCGTCGCTCGCGGTCGCCGAGGCGGCGCGCGCCGACGGACGGCACCGGTGGCTGTACGCGTTCCCGTCGGTCGAGCACGCGGCGTCGAACGCGGTGTGCCGCAAGGCGGGGTTCGAGCTCTTGGAGGAGTCGGAGTTCGAGTATCCGAAGGGGCACTTCCTCCGCTCGAACGTGTGGAGGTTCGACTTGGAGAAGTGATCTCTTCAGCGCACTGTCAGCTCACAGCCAGCGCACTGTCAGCGCCGCGCGACGCCTCCGAGCCTGTCGCGAACGCTGTGCTGTCGCGCTACCGGCGCCGCGCGACCCACCCGAGGCCGTCGCGCGCCTTCTCCGTGCTCCAGCCCCGCCCCGAATCGTCGGCGCCGACGATGTGGAACACCTCGTAACCGCCGCCGTCGCGCACCACGGCGGCCGAGACCGCGGCGGACAGGTCGGAGGCCGCCAGCGCCGGAACCAGGCTGCCGTCGGCGCGGCGGATCTCGACCGGCTCCTCGACGACCGGCAGCGCCCAGCGCGGCCAGACCTCGTCCGGCGTTGGGAAGGCCAGCCGCAGGACCGTGACCGCCATGCCGTGGGTGTCGGCGGCGATCCGGCCGACCTGCTCGGCCAGGCGCTTGGTGACGCCGTAGACGTTCGCGGCGTCCGGCTCGCTGTCCTCGTCCACGTCCCGCTCCAGCAGCCGGGACTCGTCGAACACCGACAGGCTGCCGATCAGCACCGCACGCCGCACGCCAGCGACGTGAGCGGCCTCCAGCGCCGCGTACACCGAGGCCACGTTCACCTCGAACGCGCTCGCCGTGTCGGGGTGCGGCCAGTCGGTCTGGGAGCGGCGGCCCATCGCGGCGTGCACCACGGCGTCCATACCGTCCAGCGCGGCGGCCAGGGCCTGCGGATCGGTCGCGCTGCCGACGACGTGGTCGTGATCCCCCTGCGGCGGCACCAGATCCAGGACGCGGACCTCGTGATCCGCGGCCAGGCCGGCGAGCATCAGGGTGCCGACATAGCCCGAGCCGCCGATCAGCAGGATGCGCATTCGCCGTACGGTAGCAGGCAGGTACCGGGTACTCACCGGGTTTGCGCCCGGCTGCCCACCGACGCCGTGTCCGAATCCCGCCAGTACCGACCGGTCATCCGGCACAGACTGGACGCATGGATGAGATCACCGTCTACACCGAGATCGAGAGCCCCGTCGGACCGCTGCTGCTGGTCGGCGTGAAGAACCGGGACGGCGGCCTGCGTCTGGCGTCGCTGTCCATGGCCGGCCAGCGCACCGCGCCGGAGATCGGCGCGAGCTGGAACGCCGACACCGCGGCGTTCGCCGAGGTTGTCCGGCAGCTGCGGGAGTACTTCGCCGGCACCCGGACCGAGTTCGAGCTCGACTACGCGGTCGCCGGCAGCGACTTCCAACGCCGGATCTGGGACGCCCTCGACACGATCCCGCACGGCACGACCAGCACCTACGGCGCCCTGGCCGCCCACCTCGGCCTGCCGCGCGACCGGGTACAGGCGCTCGGCGCGGCGATCGGCGCGAACCCGCTGCTGATCGTGCGGCCCTGCCACCGCGTCGTCGGCGCCGACGGGTCGATGCGCGGCTACGCCGGGGGCGTGGAGCGCAAGCAATGGCTGTTGGCCGCCGAAGGTGCGATCGCGCCGCTGCTGGTCTGACGCCGGCACCGGAAGAATGCAAAGAAAGTAAGGACCCTGCCATGCCCACCCTCACCGCACCCGCCGGCACCTCCGCACCGGCCGCCTCCGCCGCTTCCGCCGACACCACCGCCACCCTGGCCGCCGCCGACTGGCCGTCGATCGCCACCGAGCTCGACGCCTACGGCTGCGCCCCCACCCCGCAACTGCTCACCCCGCAGCAGTGCGGCACCATCGCAGCCCTCTACGACCGTCCCGAACTCTTCCGCACCACCGTCGACATGGCGCGCCACCGCTTCGGCTCGGGTCAGTACCGGTACTTCACCCACGACCTGCCCGCCCCGGTCGCCGACCTGCGCCGTGCGCTGTGGCCGTATCTGCTGCCGATCGCCCGCGACTGGGCCGAGCGGCTGGGACGGCCCGCGCCGTGGCCCGACGAGCTGGAGGAGTGGCTGGAGCGCTGCCACGCCGCCGGCCAGGCCCGCTCGGCGCAGATCCTGCTGCGCTACGGTCCCGGCGACTGGAACGCGCTGCACCGCGACGTGTTCGGGGACATGCTCTTCCCGCTCCAGGCGGTCATCGGCCTGGACGCGTACGGCACCGACTACACCGGCGGCGAGTTCCTGCTCGTCGAGCAGCGTCCGCGCGCCCAATCGCGCGGTACCGCGACGCCGCTCCCGCAAGGCCACGCGCTGATCTTCACCACGCGCGACCGACCGGTGCGTTCCTCGCGCGGGTGGTCGATCGGGCCGGTGCGGCACGGCGTCAGCACCGTGCGCTCCGGACGGCGGCACGCGCTGGGCCTGGTGTTCCACGACGCCGCATGAGTGCGGCGCGCACCTGGACCCTGCTCGGAGCGGACGGCCGGACCTACCCGAGCCCGGCTCCCGGCACCCTCGGCGGCCATCGCCGGCTGCGCATCTACGGCCGTCTGGACTGTCCTTCGGCACTGCGTCACATCGCCGAGGGCCACTACACGGCGCACCGGGTCTTCTTCGCCGACGAGAACACGGCCGTCGCCGCCGGGTATCGGCCTTGCGCGCGCTGCCTGCCCGACCGGTACCGCGCGTGGCGGCTGGCCCAGGGCCGGGGTTAGGCCTCCCGGTGCATATCGCGGATCTCCGGCCGCGCCTCGAACCCGGCGGCCTTGTACGTCGCGACGCCCGCGACGTTCGAACTGGCCGTGGCCACGATCGCGCTCGATGATCCCAGCTTCTGCAACGCCGCCGCGGCAGCCTCGGTGATGGCCTTCCCATACCCGCGCCCGCGATGGTCCCGGTGCACCCCCATCGGCTCCACCAGCCCCGGCTTGCCGGGACCGGCCGACCAGACGGTCACCGCCGCCACCGCCGCGCTTCGGTCGTCGTAGGCGATCAGGCACCGCGCGTCGGCATACATCTCGCCGGCCGCCATCGCCTGCCAGTGCTCCTGGCTGAACGTCGAGTTCTCGAACGCCGCCCGCTGCACCGCGACCCGCTCGGCCACCCGCTCGGCCCCGACCACCTCGATGCGCAGCTCCGACTCCTTCACCGGCTCGCCGCGCAGATCGCGGCGCAACGGCGTCCACGGCTCGTCACCGCACCACCCGTGCTCGGCCAGCATCTGCTGCAGCAGCGCGTCCATCGGCGCCTCGATGTTCGCCGCCCCGGGGGTGAGCACGTCCCGCTCGGGATCCGCGACGTCCGCGACCACCCGCCGCGCCAACTCCTCATCCTGCCGCGCGTCCGGCGCGATCGTCATCCGCAGCAACCCGGGCCCGTCCAGCAACCCCACGGCCAGGATCCGCCCATCCCGACTCCAGGTCCGCACCGCCGCCGCCGTGGTGTCCGCGCCGAAACGCCAGAACCAGCCCAGATCCCCCGGATGCAGCTGCATGGGAGCGCCCTCGTCCTGCCAGTCCCGCAGCGCACCCACCGCCGCGCTCAGCCCCGCGCCGTCCGGCGTGCCCAGTGTGATCGCCATGTCCTGATCACACACCAGGGCGGCCGAGGCCGCATCCGGTTCGACGCCTCAGGCCCCGCCAGGCCGCGGACCCTGATGCTGGGCGGCTTCCAGCCAATCCCGCCTCGAACAAACACAGCAACACCGCATAAAGCCCCCACCCCGCCACCGGCGTAACGTCGGAAGCATGACCGCCGGATCCGTAATCCCCGCGCCACCGACCGGAACCCTACCGGCCGGTAGCCCGTCCCCCACCTCACGCTCCACGGAGCCCCACTCCGGTTGCACTACACTCCGACCAGTCACAACCAGCTCGTCCGGCCGACACCAACGACTGCGCGGGGAAACCGGCCAGCCCATACCCGGTCGAACGACTGGTGCCTTGGAATAGAGGAAGGGCTCCGCGCGGTGTTCAGTCGTGTCGCCATCGTCAACCGGGGTGAGGCCGCTATGCGGCTCATCCACGCGGTCCGGGAGCTGAGCGCGCAGAGCGCGACGCCGATCGAGACCGTCGCCCTGCACACCGACGTGGACCGCGACGCCACTTTCGTCCGCGAGGCCGACATCGCCTACGACCTCGGCCCGGCCGCGAACCGGCCGTACCTGGACCTGAAGCTGCTGGAGCGGGCGCTGCTGGAGTGCGGCGCGGACGCGGCCTGGGTGGGCTGGGGCTTCGTCGCCGAGGATCCGGCCTTCGCAGAACTCTGCGACCGGATCGGCGTCACCTTCATCGGTCCGGACGCCGAGGCCATGCGGCAGCTCGGCGACAAGATCGGCGCGAAGCTGATCGCCGAGGAGGTCGGCGTGCCGGTGGCGCCGTGGAGCCGGGGCGCGGTGGAGACGCTGGAGGCCGCGATCGAGGCGGCCGGGCGGATCGGCTACCCCCTGATGCTCAAGGCCACCGCCGGCGGCGGCGGGCGCGGGATCCGCGTCATCACCGACGAGTCCGAGCTCGTCGACGCCTACGAGCGCACCAGCCAGGAGGCGGCGCGCGCCTTCGGCTCCGGCATCGTCTTCCTGGAGCGCCTGGTCACCGGCGCCCGGCACGTCGAGGTGCAGGTCATCGCCGACGGCCAGGGCACCGCGTGGGCCCTGGGCGTGCGCGACTGCTCGGTGCAGCGGCGCAACCAGAAGGTGATCGAGGAGTCGGCCTCGCCGGTGCTGGCCCCCGAGCAGGCCGCGGAGCTGAAGTCCTCGGCCGAGCGCCTGGCGGTCCGGGTCGGCTACCGGGGCGCGGCGACGGTGGAGTTCCTCTACCACCCCGGCGACAAGCAGTTCGCCTTCCTGGAGGTCAACACCCGCCTTCAGGTCGAGCACCCGATCACCGAGCTGACCACCGGCTTCGACCTGGTCAAGGCCCAGCTGCACGTGGCGGGCGGCGGCAAGTTGGAGGGCCGCCCGCCGGCCGAGCGCGGCCACGCCATCGAGGCCCGGCTGAACGCCGAGGACCCCGACCGCGACTTCGCCCCCTCCCCCGGCCGCATCGCGCGCCTGGACCTGCCGGCCGGCCCGGGCATCCGGGTGGACACCGGAGTGTCCGAGGGCGACACCATCCCGGCCGACTTCGACTCGATGATCGCGAAGATCATCGCCTACGGCCGGGACCGCGACGAGGCCCTGGGCCGGCTGCGCCGGGCGATGGCCGACACCTCCGTGGTCATCGAGGGCGGCACCACCAACAAGAGCTTCGTGCTGGACCTGCTGGACCAGCCGGAGGTCATCGACGCCTCGGCCGACACCGGCTGGATCGACCGGGTCCGCGGCGAGGGCCGTCTGGTCTCGCACCGCAACGCCGCCGTCGCGCTGGCCGCCGCCGCGATCGACGCCTACGAGGACGAGGAGCGCGTCGAGCGCGCCCGGCTGCTGTCCACCGCCTCCGGCGGGCGTCCGCAGGTGCAGCACGAGTCCGGCCGGCCGCTGGACCTGAAGCTGCGCGGCGTGGGCTACCGGGTCCGGGTGGCGCGCGTGGGCGCGCAGCGCTTCCGCGTCGGGATAGAGGCCGGCGACGGCCACGGCGCGCAGTCCCAGACTTTGACACAGACACAGACCGCCGACGTCGAGCTGGACCGCTTCGACCGGCACACCGGCCAGATCCTGGTCAACGGCGAGCGCTTCCGGCTGCTGACCGCCACCCACGGCTCGGTGCACCAGGTCGAGGTGGACGGCGTCACCCACCGCGTCAGCCGCGACGAGGGCGGCGTGGTCCGCTCCCCGGCCCCGGCGCTGGTGATCGCCACGCCGCTGGAGGTCGGCGCGGAGGTCGAGGCCGGCGCCCCGGTGGTCGTGCTGGAGAGCATGAAGATGGAGACGGTGCTGCGCGCGCCGTTCAAGGCCCGGCTCAAGGAGCTGGCGGTCAGCGTCGGGAGCCAGGTCGAGACCGGTGCCCCGCTGCTGCGGCTGGAGCAGATCGTCGAGGAGGACGCCGACGAGGCCGCCGCCGCAGCCGCGCAGGCCTCCGAGGCCGTCGAGCTGGACCTGCCCGAAGCCCCCACCGAGGTCCCCGTCCGCACCCGCGTGGCGCAGGGCCGCGAGGACCTTCGCAGCCTGCTGCTGGGCTTCGACGTGGACCCGCACGACGAGGACCGCATCCTGGGCGGCTACCTGGAGGCCCGCGACGCGGCCGTCGAGCAGAACCTGCGGCCGCTGGCCGGCGAGCTGAGCCTGATCGAGGTCTTCGCCGACCTGGCCGACCTGGGCCGCAACCGCCCGGCGGCCGGGGTCGCCGTCGGCACCGACGAGGGCAACGGCGAGAGCCAGCTGCACAGCGCGCACGAATACTTCCACACCTACCTGCAGAGCCTGGACGTGGAGCGCGCCGGCCTGCCGGAGTCCTTCCAGGCCGCCCTGGGCAAGGCCCTGGCGCACTACGGCGTCACCGACCTTGAGCGCTCGCCGGAGCTGGAAGCGGCGGTGTTCCGCATCTTCCTGGCCCGTCAGCGCTCTGCCACGGACGCCGCCGTGGTCGCCACGCTGCTGCGCGCCTGGCTGCGCGAGCTGCCGCCGGACGAGCTGCTGCGCGAGCCCGCGGGCCTGGCGCTGGAGCGGCTGATCGCGGCCACGCAGGTGCGCTTCCCGAACGTCGCGGACCTGGCGCGCGGCGTGGTCTACGCCTGGTTCGGCCAGCCGCTGCTGCGCCGCAACCGGGCCCGGGTCTACGCCGGCATCCGCAAGCACCTGCGCCACCTGGACGAGAACCCGCAGGCCGAGGACCGCGCCGAGCGCATCGCCGAGATGGTGCGCAGCACCGAGCCGCTGGTGCGCCTGCTGGGCCAGCGCCTGGTCCACGCCGACCTGGACAACTCGGCGCTGCTGGAGGTCCTGACCCGGCGCTACTACGGCAACAAGGGCCTGACCGGCGTCCGGACCGCCGAGGTCGGCGGGACCCCGTTCGTGGTCGCCGAGCGCGACGGCTCGCAGCTGGTGTCGGCGGCGGTGCCGTTCGACCGGCTCGGGGACGCCCTGGACGGCCTGGCCGACCTGGCCGGCTCGGCCGGCGCCCTGGACGCCGACGTCTACCTGCTGTGGGAGAACCAGCCGGACACCGACGAGGCGGCCACCGAGCTGCAGCGCGTGATCAGCGCGCACCCGCTGCCGCAGCAGGTGCGCCGGGTGACCGCGACGGTGGCCGGCCGGCGCAACGCCGTGATGCACCACCACTTCACCTTCCGGCGCTCCACCACCGGGATGACCGAGGAGCGGCTGATCCGGGGCCTGCACCCGTACATCGCCGAGCGGATGCAGCTGGAGCGGCTGAACAAGTTCGACCTGACGCGCCTGCCGTCCTCCGACGAGGACGTGTACCTGTACCAGTGCGTGGCCCGGGAGAACCCGGCCGACGACCGCCTGGTCGCCTTCACGCAGGTGCGCGACCTGACCGAGCTGCGCGAGCACGACGGCCGGCTGGTGGCGCTGCCCACGGCCGAGGACGCGATCGCGGCGTGCGTGGACTCCATCCGGCGCGCGCAGCTGCGGCGGCCCTCGAACAAGCGGTTCAGCACCAACCGCGTCGTCGTCTACCTGTGGCCGGTCTCCGACATCAAGCGCTCGGAGCTGTTCCTGATCGCGCAGCGCATCCTGCCCTCGACGGTCGGCGCGGGCCTGGAGGAGATCGAGCTGATCGGCCGCCAGCGCTCCTGGAAGACCGGCGAGCTGATCAAGATCGCGGTCCGGGTCCGCTTCGACAGCGACGGCGGCCCCTCGCTGTCCGTCGGCGAGCCCACCCTGGACCCGATCGAGCCGCTGGACGACTACCGCCTGAAGGTGCTGCGCGCGGCCAGCCGCGGCACGGTGTACCCGTACGAGCTCGTCGACTCCCTGGGCGAGTTCGCCGAGCACGACCTGAACGACGAGCACCAGCTGGTCCCGGTCGAGCGGCCCAAGGGCCGCAACACCGCGGCGATGGTGGCCGGCGTCATCAGCACCAAGACGCGCCGCCACCGGCAGGGCGTCACGCGCGTGCTGCTGCTGGGCGACCCGACGAAGTCGCTGGGCGCGCTGTCCGAGCCGGAGTGCCGCCGGGTGATCGCCGCCCTGGACCTCGCGGAGCAGATGAAGGTTCCGGTGGAGTGGTACGCGCTGTCCTCCGGCGCCCGCATCTCGATGCAGTCGGGTACCGAGAACATGGACTGGGTGGCCGCTGCTTTGAAGCGGATCGTGGAGTTCACCCAGGACGGCGGCGAGATCAACGTCGTGGTCAACGGCATCAACGTCGGCGCGCAGCCGTACTGGAACGCCGAGGCCACGATGCTGATGCACACGCGCGGCGTGCTGGTCATGACTCCGGACTCTGCGATGGTGCTGACCGGCAAGCAGGCGTTGGACTTCTCCGGCGGCGTCTCGGCCGAGGACAACTTCGGCATCGGCGGCTACGACCGCGTCATGGGCCCGAACGGCCAGGCGCAGTACTGGGCCCCGAGCCTGTCCGCCGCGCGCGATGTGCTGATGTCGCACTACGACCACACCTACATCGCCCCCGGCGAGACCTCCCCGCGCCGCGCCGGCACGGACGACCCCTACGACCGCGACGTCTCGAGCTTCCCGCACACCTTCGCGGGCTCGGACTTCACCACGGTCGGCGAGATCTTCAGCGCCGCGGCGAACCCGGACCGCAAGAAGGCGTTCGACATCAGGACCGTGATGCGCGCCCTGTCCGACCAGGACCACCCGGTCCTGGAGCGCTGGGCCGGCATGGCGGGGGCGGAGACCTCGGTGGTGCAGGACGTGCACCTGGGAGGCCTGCCGGTCTGCCTGGTCGGCATCGAGTCCCGGGCCGTGCCGCGCCGGGGCTTCCCGCCCACCGACGGCCCGGACACGTACACCGCCGGCACGCTGTTCCCGCAGTCCTCCAAGAAGGTGGCGCGCGCCATCAACTCGGCGAGCGGGAACCGGCCGCTGGTGGTGCTGGCGAACCTGTCAGGGTTCGACGGCTCCCCGGAGTCGATGCGCAAGCTGCAGCTGGAATACGGCGCCGAGATCGGGCGCGCGATCGTGAACTTCCAAGGCCCGATCGTGTTCTGCGTCATCTCGCGCTACCACGGCGGCGCCTTCGTGGTCTTCTCCAAGGCCCTCAACCCGAACATGACGGTCCTGGCCCTGGAAGGCTCCTACGCGTCGGTCCTCGGCGGCGCCCCGGCAGCGGCGGTGGTGTTCGCCGGCGACGTGAACTCCCGCACCGCCAACGACCCGCGCATCCGCGACCTGGAAGCCCGCGTCACCGCCGCATCCGGCACCGACCGCGCGGCCCTGGCCGCCGAACTCGACGAACTCCGCACCTCGGTCCGCGCCGAGAAGCTCGGCGAGGTCGCCACCGAGTTCGACCGCGTGCACAGCATCCAGCGCGCGGTCCAGGTCGGCTCCGTGGACGAGGTGATCAAGGCCGCCGAGCTGCGCCCGAAGATCATCGCTTCGATCGAGTCCCGGCTGGGGTAAGAGTACTGATGAGGTGGCGGTGGTCTCGGCGGCCGCCGCCGCCTCTTTGGTTTCCGGCGGCAATTCCCGCTGGCCTGACGGCGACTTATGTGTGGGTGGGTGTGGCTGGTTGCGGTTTGTTCGTGGGCTGACAGTCACAGGCGTTTCTTGACGGCTTCGCGCATGGTTTTGCGGGATCCGTTGGTGGCGCGGGTCGGGGGTGCCGCTGGTTTCGCGGGGCGGTGGTGGTGTGGGCAGGTGGGCGGCTCTACTGCGACAGTCAAGGGCAAGAGCCACAGTCAAGAGCTGAAGAGCGCCTCCGGCGGCGCCTGCGCGGCGAGCGGCCTCGCTCCGGGGAGTGGGGGCCGCGCTGTTGGGCGGCGGTCGTTGCTTGTGGTCGCCTGTGTCCCGGATTCCCCGCCGCTTCAGCGCCCGGAGGGAACCATCCCGGCCTGGGCGGTATCAAGCCGGATCACTGTTGCTGGCCACCGGTTCCGTCCGGCTGGACACCACCCAGGCCGGGCTGGTTGTGCAAGCACCGCCGAAGCGACGGGGAATCCGGGACAACCCCGCCCGTGGGAACGGTTCCCGCACCACACGCACACACCACCCGGCCGCCGCTGTACCTCACCGAGTGGACCCCGTCCACACCACAGGCGGGTTTGTCCCGGATTCCCCGTCGCTTCGGCGGGCGTAGCCAAGCAGGCCGGGCCGGTGGTGTCAAGTCGCTGATACCCAGCCACCAGCTGGGCGATCCGACTTGATACCACCGGACCGGTCTGCTTCCGTAAGGCGACGATGCGACGGGGAATCCGGGACAGAGGCGACCACAA
>NZ_JBGCCP010000065.1:0-26228 GCF_041262705.1 Catenulispora sp. MAP12-49
GGCCAAACCTTCATCGTCCGAGCAGCACCGCTCCAGAGAACTCCCCTACAACGAGCCCCCTTCGCGTTCAGGACACACAGCCGTCAAAAAACGCCGTTGACTGTCAAACCACGAACACACTGCACCCGCACGCCGATTCGACCTACAGATACGTCAGGCGCCCGAAAAAGCCGCTACTTATAAAGCGGCAGGCAAACCGCAACCCTCACACAACACTCGGACGCTCGACGCGCCATCCGACCTCAGCCAGCCGCATCGAGCCCGAGCCGACCTCAGCTGTCCCGCTCCGCCAGCACCAGCTCCCCGACCTCCTCGACGAGCACCTCCCGCGCCTCGCGCGGCAGCCCGTCGTCGGTCACCAGGACGGCGGCCTCGCCGAGTCCTGCGAAGGCGGACAGGCCGACGACGCCCCACTTCGTGTGGTCGGCTACCACCACGAGGTTGCGGGCGGCGGCCACCAGGGCGCGGTTGGTCTCGGACTCCATCAGGTTGGGACTGGTGTAGCCGGCGGCGGCGTCCATGCCGTAGACGCCGAGGAAGACCTGGTCCAGGTGCAGGGTGCGGATGGCCTGGACCGCTATCGGGCCGACCAGGGCCTCGGAGGGGGTGCGCATGCCGCCGGTGAGGATCACCGTCTGGTTGGTGCCGGGTTGGGCGCTCTCGTGGGCGTGCAGGACGTCGGCGACCCGCAGGGAGTTCGTGACCACGGTCAGGTCGGGGACGCCGACCAGGTGGCGGGCCAGGGTGTACGTGGTGCTGCCGCCGCTGATGCCGATCGCGGTGCCCGGGCGGACCAGGGCCGCGGCCTTGCGGGCGATGGCGTCCTTGGCCGGCTGTTCCATCTCGGCCTTGACCGTGAAGGCCGGTTCGTCGGTGGAGCCGGCGCGGCGTACCGTCGCGCCGCCGTGCACCTTGGTCAGGAGGCCGCGCGAGTCCAGGACGTCCAGGTCCCGGCGCACCGTCATGTCCGACACGCCCAGCAGGCGCGTCAGGTCGTTGACCCGCACGCCCCCGGTCCGCTGGACCTCCTCGAGGATCCGCGCCTGCCGCTGCGCTGCCAGCATCGGATTGTCCCTGTCCCCTTCACGCTGCCCTGGCTGCCCGGCCGAGTTTCCGGCTGAACGCACGGTAACACGCTCACCAACGCTTACAGGCCTGGTAGAGCGCCAGGCCCGGGATCCGGGCGGAACGCACCGCCCGCGGCGGGTCGAATCCGGCGCCGGCCAGCCAGGTCCGGAGCGCGGCCGGGGAGTGCACCGTCGAGCCGGAGGTGAGCCGGACGAACAGTGCCAGGTACGCGGCGGCCGCGTTGGAGCGGGACCGGGACCAGGACTGAGGCCGGGACCATGACCGAGACCCGGACCAGGACCCGACCCCACCCCCGCCGCCCCCGGGCGGCTCGGCGAAGGCGTCCAGCACGGCCAGCGTCCCGCCGGGCTTGAGCGCCTCGGCGGCGCGGGCGAACAGCTCCGGGATCTCGGCCTCGGTGAGGTGGTGCAGCAGGTTGAAACACAGCACCGCGTCCTGGCCGCCCGGGAACTCGGCGGTGCGGGCGTCGCCGTCGAGGAAGGCCACCGTGTGGGCCAGCCCCGCCGCCTCGATCACCTCCCGCCCGACCCGCGCGCTGCCGGGCAGGTCCAGCACGGTCGCCGTGAGACCGGGGTGCCGCCGGCACAGCATCGCCGAGTACCAGCCGTGGCCGCCGCCGACGTCCAGCACGCTGGCGGCGTTCTCCGGCAGCGCCAGCCGCCGCGCCACCTCGGGGGCGAACAGCCGCGCCAGGTCCAGCTGGCCCAGGATGTAGCGGCGCCAATAGGGGTCCTCGGCTCCCCGGTCGTGCTGCTCCACGGAGGCGCCGGTCTCTATCACCCCGTCCAGGTCCCGCCACCAGTCGAAGTAGTCGCCGCAGGCGTTCACGAACCGTGCGACGCCCACCTCGGACTCCGGGTCCAGCCAGCGCCGGTCGCGCCGGGCCAGGCGCACCGTGCCGTCCTGGGACCTGCGCGCGTGCCCGGCCGCGACCAGGCAGTCGACCAGCAGCCGGGTCGGCGTCGGCGCCAGGCACAGGTCCCGGGCGATCTGCTCGGGCGTGGCCGGCGCACCGGCCAGGCGCGCGACGACCCCCGTTCGCACCGCCGCCACCAACACGCCAGAGGCCGCAACACCACCCCACGCCTCGGCGGCCGGAGTCGGGACTAGGTTGGCGCGCAGGGCGACGCGCTCCAATAGGGTGCCGCCACGCAGGGCCAGTCGCATGGTCCTTGCATACCCCTGCCGAGGAGAACTTGATGCCGATCCTCAAAGCACTGTTCCGGACCTGCCATCCTCTGCCCTCGGTCGCGGTCACGGCCATGTTCGCGGCGCTGATCGTCCAGGCCGCGCCGCACGGCATCGGCCCGGTCGCGGCGATCCCGGCCGTGCTCCTCGGCGAGTTCTCGATCGGCTGGTCGAACGACTACTTCGACGCCGCGCGCGACGCCATGGCCGGCCGGACCGACAAACCGATCGTCGCCGGGGCGATCTCGCAGCGGACGGTGCTCATCGCCGGCGTGGTGGCGGTGACGGCCTCGGTGGCGCTGGCGTTCTCGATCAACACCGCCTGCGGCACCGTGGATCTCACCCAGATGGCGGCGGGCTGGTTCTACAACGCCGGACTGAAGATCACACCGGTGTCGGGGCTGGCATACGCGGTCGGGTTCGGGCTGATCCCGGAGTTCGCGACGAGCACCGCCCCGGGCATCCCGGCGGCGCGGCCCGCGGTACTGATCGCGGCGGCGCTGCTCGGGGTCGGCGGCCACCTGGCCAACGCGCTGCCGGACCTGGAGGGCGACCGGATCGCCGGGGTCCGGGGGCTGCCGAACGTACTGGCGGACCGCTTCGGGGTGCCGGCGGTGCGCGTCATCACGGTCCTGCTGTTACTCGGCGCCTCGGGGTTCCTGGCGTTCTCCGGCTCGCCGTGGCTGTGGCTGGGCTTCACCCTGTGCGCCGCGCTGGCCTGGCTCGGCCTGAGCGCCGAGGGCCGCGCGCCGTTCCTGGCGGCGCTGGCCATCGCCGGGATCGACGTGGCGATGTTCGTCTTCGGCGGCGTGCCCCTGTCCTGACCTGTCCTGACCGCGCATTATTCGGCGGCCTCCGGGTACCGGGTTATCTGACGCGCCCGCGTCAGCGATTCCGTGCCACCTGGCGAGGGAGTGAGATTGTCCCGCATCGCGGCAGTCACCTCGGCGCTCCCCGCCCACCGTCATCGCCAGGACGACCTGGCCGCCGCGACCGCCGATCTGTGCGCGCTCCCGGCGAACCGCCGGGCCCTGCTGGACCGGCTGTACGCCAACGCCGGGGTCGACACCCGGCACACCGTGCTCCCGCTGACCGGCTACCGGCGCCTGGAGAACATCGAGGGCACCAACGACGCCTACATCGAGCACGCCACCGAACTCGGCGAACAGGCCGTCGACAGCGCCCTGCGACAGGCCGGGGTGGCCGCGGAGGACGTGGACCTGTTCGTCACGACCTCGGTGACCGGCGTGTCGGTCCCCTCCCTGGACGCCCGGCTGGTGCCGCGGCTCGGGATGCGGCCGGACGTGAAGCGGGTGCCGATGTTCGGCCTGGGGTGCGTGGCCGGCGCGGCGGGGCTCGCGCGCATCCACGACTACCTGATGGCCTGGCCGGACCACACCGCGGTCCTGCTGGCGGTCGAGCTGTGCTCGCTGAGCGTGCCGATGGTGGATGCCACGGTGCCCGATCTGGTGGTCAGCGCCCTGTTCGGCGACGGCGCCGGGGCGGTGGTGGTGCGCGGCGCCAACCGGAGCGGCACGGGCGTCCGGATCGTCGCGACCCGCAGCGAGCTGTGCCCGAACACCCACGACGTGCTCGGCTGGCACCTGGGCCCGCGCGGCTTCCGCATCGTGCTGACCACCGAGCTCGCCGAGGTCGTGGAGCGCGAACTCGGCGGCGTGGTCAAGCGCTTCCTGGGCGACCACGGACTGCAGGTCCCCGATGTGGCCGCCTGGGTCGTGCACCCCGGCGGCCCGAAGGTGATCGACGCGGTGCGCGACTCGCTGGAGCTGACCGAGGACCGGGTCGCCACGGCGCGCGCCGCCCTGGCCGAGGCCGGCAACCTGTCCTCGGCCTCGATCGTGCACGTGCTGGGCAAGGAGCTGGCCGCGCCGGACGCCGGGCCGGGCCCGATGGTGATCGTGGGCCTGGGTCCCGGGGTGAGCATCGAGCTGCTGCTGCTGGAGCGGCTCGGATGATCGTCTACTACGCGCTGGTGATCGCCACGTGCTTCGAACGGCTCGCGGAACTGGTCGTGGCCAAGCGGAACGCGGCCTGGAGCCTGGCGCGCGGCGGCGTGGAGACCGGCCGCGGGCACTACCCGCCGATGGTGCTGCTGCACACCGGGCTGCTCGCCGGCTGCCTGATCGAGCCGGCGGTCGCGCACCGGTCGTTCGTCCCGGCGCTCGGGATCCCGATGCTGGTGCTCGCGGTCGGCTCGCAGGCGCTGCGCTGGTGGTGCATCAGGACTCTGGGGCACCAGTGGAACACCCGCGTCATCGTGGTGCCGGGGCTGGCGTTGGTGGATGCCGGACCCTACCGGTGGTTCGCGCACCCGAACTACGTGGCGGTCGTGGTCGAGGGCTTCGCCCTGCCGCTGGCCGGTTCGGCGTGGGTGACGCCGGCGTGCTTCACGGTGCTGAACGCCGCGCTGCTGACCGTGCGGCTGCGCTGCGAGACCAGGGCGCTGGGCTCGGTGGAAGAGCTGTGCTCGACGTCCTGATCGTCGGCGGCGGCCCGATCGGTCTGGCGACAGCCTGCTACGCGGCCCGGGCGGGGCTCACGGTGGCCGTCGCCGAGCCGCGGACCGGCCCGATCGACAAAGCCTGCGGCGAAGGGCTGATGCCGCCGGCGGTGGCCGCTCTGCGGGCGCTCGGCGTGGATCCGCCCGGCCGGCAGCTGCGCGGCATCAGGTACCGCGACACGGGCCACAGCGTGGACGCGGAGTTCCGCAGCGGCCCGGGACGCGGGGTCCGGCGCACGACCCTGCACGAGGCGCTGGCGAAGCGCGCGGAGAGCGCCGGAGTCGTGGTGCTGCCCGAGCGCGTCACGGAGTTCCGGCAGTCCGGCGGTTGTGTGGAGGCCTCGGGAATCGCGGCGCGCTACCTCGTGGCCGCCGACGGCCTGCACTCCCCCGTCCGGCGCGCCTGCGGCCTGGACCCGGCGCCGGCGCCGGCCCGGAATGCACGTTACGGCCTGCGCCGGCACTTCCAGACCGCGCCGTGGACCGACTTCGTCGAGGTCTACTGGTCGGACCGGGCCGCGGGCGCGAGCGGCGCATCCGGCGCGACCGGCGCGGCGGCCACGGTGGCCTCGGCACCCTCGGAGGCCTATGTCACCCCGGTCGACGACGGCCTGGTCGGCGTGGCGATCCTCGGCCCGCCCGGCGCGTCCTTCTCCGACCGGCTGGCGGCCTTCCCGGAGCTGCGAGAGCGGCTCGCCGGGGCCGAGGCCGGGCCGGTGCGCGGCGCCGGGCCGCTGCGGCAGGCCGTGCGCCGCCGGGTCGCGCCGGGCGGCCGGATCCTGCTGGTCGGCGACGCCTCGGGCTACGTGGACGCGCTGACCGGCGAGGGCATCAGCGTCGGGCTGGCCCAGGCCCGGGTGCTCGCGGCGTGCCTGGCGGCCGGCCGGCCCGGGGACTACGAGCGGCAGTGGCGGCGCGTGTCCCGGCGCTCCAACGTGTTGACCGCCGCGCTGCTGGCAGCCCGCCGCAACCCGGTGCTGGGCCCGCGCGTCGTCCCGGCGGCCGGGGCGCTCCCGGCGGTGTTCGGCGGAGCGGTGCGGCTCATCACCGGCTGACCTGGCCGTCCGCGGGGCTGTCAAGGGCATTCACCCATAAGGGTGTTCACCGGTGATCACCGAAGTGTTCACAAGAACCTGCCGTGCGAGTACATTGACGTACCGTGGCACGCACAATCACCCAGTGTCACGGAAGCCAGGGTGTTGACACGCAGGCGTAGGTCGGATCCTGGGCGCCGAGAACCGGGGGATGGGGGAGCATGGCGGACTCTGACAAGGCACCGCTCCCCCGCCATTTCTGGTGGTACTTCGTCGCCGGCGCGGTGTCCTGGCTCGGCGACGGCGTCATCGTCGTCGGCTTCCCCCTGCTGGCCGCCGGGCTCACCTCCTCGCCGCTGGGGATCGCGGCCGTCATCGTCACCCAGCGGCTGGCCCCGATGCTGCTCTCGCTGCCGGCCGGGGCGCTGGCCGACCGCTGGAACGCCCGGCTGACCGCGGTACTCACCAACGTCGCGCAGGCGCTGCTGTTCGCGGTCGCCGCGGTACTGGTGGCCGGGAACCACATCGGGCTGGTCTCGCTGATCGTCATCGCCTTCCTCGCCGACGCGCTGGGGACGCTGTTCACCTGCGCCAACGGCGCGCTGCTCGCGGACGTCGTGGAACCGGAGCACTACGGCACGGCCAACACCTGGATCCGGGCCGCCAACACGCTGATCGCGTTCGTCGTCGGCCCCGGTGTCGGCGGCCTGCTCTACGCCACCGGCCGCCAGCTGCCGCTGATCATCGACGCCTGCTCGTTCCTGGCCGCGGCCGTGCTGCTGGCTTCGCTGCGGCTGCCGAACTCCCGTCCGCGGCCGGCCCGCGCCGACCGGCACTTCCTCACCGAGGTGAAGGACGGCATCCGGATCTCCTTCGGCCCGGGCCCCATGCGCCTGATGGCCGCGATGATCGGCACGATGACGGTGGTCCAGGCCGGCTCGGTGGCGGCGATCGTGGTCCTGGGCACGCAGACCGTGGGGCTGGGCAAGACCGGCTTCGGCTGGACGCTGGCGGCCGGGAACGTCGCGGCGGTGGCCGTGATGCTGTCCATCGGGCGGCTCGCCAAGCTGCGGACGTCCTCGGCCGTGCTGGTCTGCCTGGTCTTCGGGATCATCGGCGAACTGCTGCTGGGCACCGCGCACAGCGGCCCGCAGATCTCGGTCGGCCTGGCCATGGACGCCGCCGGGGTCCTGATCATCGGCGTCGCGCTGACCACCGCGCGCATGCGCCTGGTCCCCCGGGAGATGCTCGGCCGGATGACCGGCGGCTACCAGACGGTGATGTACACCGCCGGCACGGTCGGCACCCTGGTCGGCGGGGCGCTGGCCGAATCCAGCGGGCGGCTGCCGTACCTGGTGTGCGCCGCGGTCTACGCCGCGGTGCTGGCGACCAGCTTCCGGCGGGTCCGCGGGCTGGACGCGCAGCCCGAGCCGGCCCCCGCGCCGGTGGTCATCCCGGCGCAGGGCGGCGCGACCGTCGAGGTCGTGGACTGAGGGTCGCGGGCTGAGGTCGCGGACTGGGGGTCGCGGACTGAGGTACGGGCCGCGTCCGACGTGGCGCGTCCTACGTCGCCGAGAAGGCCGGCATCGGAGTGTCGTTGATCACCGCGCCCCACAGCTGTGCGGCCTTGGTCTTGTCCCACAGGATGGAGGACCCGACCCCGGGCACGTTGTAGTCCTCGTTCGCGATCGGCACCACGATGGTGTGGCCGCTGCCGCCGCTGACCCCCTTCATGCTCTGGAACATGTCGTACAGGTCGCCCAGGCTCGTGCCGTCGCTCACCTTGAACGCGGCCAGGGAGTTGTCCAGCACCGGGACCAGCTTGAACGGGTTCAGGATCACTCCCGCGGAGGACACCTTGTGCGCCAGGGCCGCCAGGAAGGCGCGCTGGCGCTGCATCCGGCCGATGTCGCCGAGCGGGTCGGCGTACCGCTCGCGCACGTAGGCCAGGGCCTGGGCGCCGTTGAGGGTCTGGCAGCCGGCCTTGAGGTTCGCGCCGGACAGCTCGTCCTTGATCGGCTTGTCCAGGCACATGCCCACCCCGCCGACGGCGTCGGTGACCTTCACGAAGCCGCCGAAGCCGACCTCGGCGAAGTGGTCGATGCGCACCCCGGTGGTGACCTCGATGGTCTTGATGAGCAACGGAGCGTCGCCGAAGGCGTACGCGGCGTTGAGCTTGTTCTTCGACTCCTTGTGCTGCTTGCCCTTGCTGTCGGTCCACGCCGGGATGGTGACGTAGGAGTCGCGGGGCAGGCTGATCAGCGAGGTCCCGTTGGACCCGGAGTGCAGGATCATCATCGAGTCGGTGCGCGAGGTGTCCCCGGTCACAGCCCCGGTCCCGGTGTGCAGCGCGTCCTGCTGGTCCTGGGTCAGCCCCTCCCGGCTGTCACTGCCGACCAGCAGCCAGTTGCTCCCCTTGCCCTCGGCCGGGCGGCCCGGGTAGTCGGAGATCACGTTCTCGTGCCGGATCTCCCCGGAGGCGTGGAAGTAGAGCCAGGTCGCATACCCCCCGACCAGCAGCACCAGGACCAGCGTCCCGGCCAGGATCCGCCGGGGCCAGCTGAAACGGCGCACCTTGGGCGGCCGCGGCCCGCCCCCGCCGGCCCGTCCGCCCCGTCCGCCCTGTCCCCCCGGCAAGCTCCCCCGGAGCCGGTCCCACCTGGAAGGCGGACGCAACTCCACGGTGGGCTCGGGCTCCTGCGGGGTCCAGCCGCCTGGCTGCTGGGGATTCCAGCCGCCGGGCTCCTGCGGGGTCCAACCACCATATGCACCACTCATGACACCGACCCTGCCATCCCCAGGTCCCGAAAGCTCCAAGACCGGGTAATAAGTCGGCAACGACGCCCGGACCATGCCCGCTCATGCCCGCTCATGCCCGTCCGTGCCCGCGCCGTGCCCGCCCGTGCACGGCACCCGGCCCTGGTGGCCGCCACGTGGCCGAACCCCCGACGCCCGGTTAACGATTTCGGGACGCGGGCCGTGGTCTGCTAATGTTTCACCCGTCAACGCGACACCGGCAAGATCAAGCGCCGCTAGCTCAATTGGCAGAGCAGCGGACTCTTAATCCGCGGGTTCGGGGTTCAAGTCCCTGGCGGCGCACCCGTAGCGAATCCCCTGGCAGCCCAGCTGACCGGGGGATTTCGCGTTTTCGCAAAACCCTCCCGCAAAGTCCCGCAAGGACCGGCAAGGAATCGCACAGACCCGCAAAGAACTGATCAGTGCAGGTCGTCCGCGAGCCGGGCCATGACTGCCTTCATGACGGCCGCGTCCACCTGCGCGGTCATGGCCTTGCGGTCGTTGAGGTTGGTCAGCAGGGCCCGCAGGTCGAGGTCGTTGATGGTGCGGCGCAGGATGTCGTCGGTCGTCAGGGATTTGTCGATGAGGGAGTCGGGGATCGCGCGGATCGCGGTCTTGCGGAAGCCGCTGAGGTTCGACTCGTCGACGGCCTGGCGGACCAGTTGCGATGCCTTCGGGAGCTTGCCGTCGTTCTTCAGGCTGTCGACGGCGACGAGCAGGCCGGTTCGCAACGCGTTGATCTGCGCGTCGGTGCGGGTGCCGGGTTCGGAGAGCTGGAGGGTGAAGGCCTCCCGGGACAGGCCGACCTGGCAGGCGGCGGCGCTCAGGCCGGTCAGGACGAGTTCCTCGGTCAGGCCGTCGATCCCCGTCGCCACCGAGCTCGCCGGTTGGGCCAGACACGAGTCGGCCGGGCGCAGGATGTTGTCCCGGCCGCCGCCGTGGGCGAGTTGGACCGCCAGGACCCCGCTCACCAGCACCACGGACAGAGCGGGGAGCGCCGCCGCTCGCAGGCGCGCCGCGGCGGTCATCGCGCGTCCTCTCGACGCAGGCGCAGCGGGATCAAGGACACCAAGGCTGCGAGGGCCAGGGCCGCGCCGATGAGGAAGGCGTTGCGGAACGCATGGGTGGCCGCTCTCTGTAGCTGGACGTTGAGGTCGTGCTCAAGCTGCGCCGCGGTGGCCTTCTCCGCCGGGGGCACGCTCAACCGCGCGAAGGCGGGGTCCAGGTCGGGCACCCGGCCGCTGTCCGCCTTGAGCTGGTCGGCCAGCCCGCCGGCGAGCGCGATCTTGTCCTGCGGCGCCAGCGGGGCGTTCAGCACCAACGCGGTGATGGCGTCCTTCGCGGGCGGCTGGGCACTGCGCAGGTCCGCGGTGAAGACCGGCGTGAGGATCGCCAGACCCAGGACCACCCCGGCGTGCCGGGCCGCGATGGTCCAGGCGCCGTGCAGGAAGTGCGGCGTGCGGCCGTCCATCGCCTGCAGGCTCAACGGATCCAGCGTCAGTCCGAGCCCGAGTCCGACGAGCGCCTGGGGCGCGATCGTCCACGCGAGATCGGCCGACGGCAGCAACGCCAGCCCGGCCAGGCCGCCGGCGATGAGCAGGCACCCCGACATCGTCTGGGCCAGCGGCCCCGATCGCAGCATCCGGACCAGCGGCCGGGTGAGGAGCGCCGCGAGCGGGATCACCGAGACCGTGACGGCCGCGATCGCCGGCGACCGGCGCCAGCCGTCGACCAGGAGCAGCACGAACAGGAACAGCGCCGCGGTCAGGGCCGCCGAGAGCAGCGCCAGGGCGATGTTCGGCCGGATCCGCACGGGGTGCCGCGGCGTCTCGTCGGTGAACGCCGTCCCGTTCCTGCGGCGCTTGGCCAGCGCGGCAGGGACGGCCAGCACCGCGATCGGCACCTGGACGATGAAGATCGAGCGCCAGGAGAAGGCGTCGGTGAGCAGCCCGCCGGCCATCGGGCCGACGGCGGTCCCGAACACGCCGGCGGCGATCCACCACGCCGTCCCGCGCCGCTCGCTCAGGTCCTCGACGAGCAGCGGAAGGCTGCCGACCACCGCGAGCGCGCCACCGACCGCCTGCACCGACCGGGCGGCGATCAGGACCTCCAGGGAACCGGCCACCGCGCACATCGCCGAGGCCCCGGCGAACACCGCGATGCCGATCGCGCACAGCACGGCCGGATCCCGCCTCTTGTAGAACCACGCGGCGGGCCGCGCGACCACGGCGAGAACGAGGTTGAACGCGATCAGCACCCAGGCGACCTGGCCCACCGTGGTGTGCAGGCGCACCAGGATCTCCGGCAGGGCGAGGGTGACGACCGCCGAGTCGGCCAGCACACACCCCACCGTCACCGCGAGCAATGCCGCTGCGACCCGGCTCTGTCCGGTCCCCTCAGAAATGGTGTCGTCCACGCACGCCCCTCCTGGATGGCAAGAGCACTCTACGTCGGACGCCGCGCGAATGGCTGTGCGAGTTCGCCGGCGCACCCTCAGGCGTGGTGCCGATGACCGCGCCGTCCGCCGTGACAGCATGTGGCCTGCTCAGATCTCGGGCAGACTTGGAGGAACCGGACATGGCGACCGGGTTTCCTGGACTCTCTGTGGCGGATCCTCATGCTCGGCGCCGCGGCGCTGGTGTTCTTCTGGTGGGGCCAGCACTTCCTGCTCGGGGGACGCGTCGGCTGGCGCTCCCTGCTGCCTGGCACGCTCGCGACGGTGGTGGCCCTGGGCGGCCCGCGGGTGTTCTCGGCGCTGGTCTTCGATCCGATGATCACCTCGAACGCGGAGGCCTACGGCGCCGTCGGCGTGATCCTGGTGGTGGTGTCCTGGCTGATCGGGGTCGGGTTCATCTTCTACGGCGGGGCCCTGGTCGGACGGGTCTACGTCCAGCGCCGGCAGGAAGCCGAAGCCGCGCCGGAGGCACCGCCCCCGCAGGAGTGAGGGAGCCACGCTTGTCATGACCCGTATGGGCCAACAACGCAAGGCACGACGGAACACCACTGACAACGATGATCCCAGGAAGCGACAGCCGAACCGGCGCGGCCAACCGGTCCGAACCACCTGGGAGCCGGCGAGAGCGCGGCGGATTCGCTGGCGTCGGGGTTCGCCCGGTCGGCGATCGGGCTGGCGATCTTCTGCGCGTTCGGCATCGCGCTGGCCCTGCTGGTCGACCGGATCCGGCCCTGCCGGACACCGCACCGCGCAGTACGCGGCGGCCGCGGCCGGTACCGCGCACACGCTGCCGACCCGGCCGACCCGGCCGACCAACTGAGGCGAACCGTTATCGGCTCACCAGGGAGGGCAGGTGCTCCCCGTGTGGCAGAACGGGTGGATCACGGTGGCCGACGCCGGCGCCGCGGTCGTCACGCCGACCGCGAGTGCCGAGGCGAGGAACGCGGCGGCCGCGAACCTCCGGTAGACCTTCTTCATCCTGATCTCCCTCCATTCGACGCCTCAGGCCCCGGTGGCGGGCGGCTGAGGCGGGGACAATCAGGATTCTGCTATACGACGGCTTTGCGTACCAGTGCCCGATAGATGTGCAACGACCAGTGCGCGGTGCGGTCGCTGTGGCCGTCCGGGATCAGTTTCGTGCCGGTGGCGATGGTCAGGTCCTCGGCGCCGGCGAGGAAGAGGACGAAGATATACAGGTGATGGGGCCAGCCCTCGTAGTAGAACTCCTGGCGATCGACTCGCTGGCCGGTCCCGAACGGAGCCTGCAGCAGTTGCTGCGCCCGCGGCGGCAGGTTGCCGAGGATCCCTTTGAGGTCGGGGAGGAGCCCGATGTCCGGCGCATACGACACGTCGGAGCCCGCACCCGGCCCCGTCGCGCCGGACGGCGGCTCGTCCACGGCCGCCGGCGTGTGCTCGACGTCGTCGAGGGTCAGCGATCCGCTGACGAAGTCGTAGCCGGATATCCGGTACTCCGGGTGCCGTCTCCTCCCCGGCCGGGGTTCGGCGAAGTACAAGCCCCGCTCACCCAGGACCGCGGCCTTCGGAGCCTGGCGGGCGTGCGAACTGTCGGGCCTGGCCCACCAGTAGGCGACGGGGGCGGCGAGTTCCTTGAGCCGGTCCCGGACCGGTGCGGCGATCTCGTTCCAGCACTCCTCGCGCAGCTCGGAGCCTCCGAGGCCGATCTGGGCCGCGGCGTGCAGAGCGGTCCGGGGCCCTTGGTCGCCGGAACCGGCCGTGTCGTCCGTCATGCCGCCATCGTCTCAGGGCTCGCCGACGGTCATGAGGGCATTGTCTGTTGCCCGAAGGGGCGCGCGGGCGATGCCCCGGCGGACCGGAACCTCAACAACCGCCGGTACCTGCCCTGACCGGCCCATAGGGTGTCCGCCAAAGGATCGCCCGGCACGGGTTTATCAGCAAGCACAGATGTATCAGCAAGCACGAGTTGTCAGCAGCACAGCTTGCCAGCCGTGCGGATTGTCAGCGGGCGCAGGCGGGCGGGGAGCAGCAGATGTGGGTTGACCTGAACCCGGTGACGGCGGATGTCGAACCGGGCGCCGAGACCACGGTGGCCGTCACCGTACGCAACACCGGCGACATCGTCGAGGAATACCACCTGCAGGCCACCGGCGACCCCGGACAATGGGCCGCCATCGAACCCCAGACTTTGCGCCTGTACCCCGGCACCACCGGCACCGCACAACTGACCTTCACCCCACCGCGCAGCGCCGAAGCCCAAGCCGGACCCCAGCCCTACGCGGTCAAGGTCACCCCCCGCGAAGACCGCGAGAACATCCACGCCATCGAAGGCCTCCTGCGCGTCGCGGAATTCGCCGACCTGCGCGCGGAGCTCTTGCCGGCGCAAACCCGAGGCTGGCACCGCGGCCGCGTCAAACTCGCCGTCGACAACTACAGCAACGTCGCCACCAGCGCCGCCGTCGCCTCGACGTCGACCAACTCCAACCTCCAAGTCGACATCCGCACCCCGGCCCTGCGCCTGCAACCCGGACGCGCCCAATTCAGCAAGTTCACCGTCAGGCCCGCCCGGCTGCTGTGGTTCGGCACCAAGGCGAGGCACCAGTACAACGTCACGGTCACCCCTTCGGGCCTGGGACAGCCGGTCAGCTTGCAGGGCACGTATATGCAGTCGGCACTGCTGCCGCGCTGGCTTCAGCGCCTGCTGATGTTCCTGTCGGCCGCGGCCATGGCCATCCTGGCGCTGTGGTTCGGCATCCACCCCTCGTTCGCCACCAGCGCCCAGGGCTCGCCGCAGCCGGCCGCGAACACCGCACCGCAGGTGATCGTCATCCAGCCGACCCCGCCGGCCTCCTCCAGCAGCCCGTCGCCGAAGCCCGCGCCGACCTCGGCGCCGAGCCACGCCGCGCCGCCCGCGCCGACCACGTCCAAGTCCGCTCCACCGCCTGCGGGCCATTCCACCAGCGCGCCCCCGCCGGCGGCGCCCCCGACGTCCTCGTCGCCGCCGAAGTCGGCGCAGATCAAGACGACGAACATCCTCAACTCCGCGACCAACGACTCGGTCGACGTGTACCAGAACAACTTCACCGACGGCCAGCAGATCGATCTCTGGGACACCCTGCACAACGACGCGCAGACCTGGACGGTCTGGGTGTACGCCGACGGCAGCATCGTCATCCAGTCCAACGACCAGCCCGAGAGCGCCGGCACCAAGGTCCTGCAGGTGGACCAGAACAACGACCCCACCAACACCGACGTCGACATCTCCGACGACTGGAACGGGGTCGCGGGCCTGCAGGCGCACCTGACGGTCGACTTCCAGCAGTGGACGCTGACCAGCATCCCCGGCAACGACACCTACGGGGTGCTCAAGAACAAGAAGACCGGGACCTGCCTGGCCAGCTCCGGCGCGCACGGGTGGCTCACCATGGCCCCGTGCAACACCGGGGACCAGGCCCAGTGGTTCTGGCTGTTCGCACTCTGATCCACCGGCCGCGCGCAATGGCCCGGGCGGTTTTGTTGTGGACGCCGCGATAAAGCGGACACCAGTTGCGAAACGGCCGGGGCGCCGCAGCCGCGCAGGCCGTAGGCTCACCCCATGGTCGACCCCCTGATCGCGCGTGAGCGGCACCTGCGCCTGCTCCAGTCGGCCGTCGACGAGCTGAAGGCGGGCTCGGGAACCGCGGTGGCGCTGCCCGGCGAGCCGGGCATCGGCAAGAGCGCGGTGCTGTGGGCGGCGGCGGGCCTGGCGCGCGGGGCCGGCGTGGCGGTGGTCGCCGCGCGCGGCTCGGTTCTGGTGCGGAGCCCTGATATCGGCGCGGCGTGCGCGCGGGTCGTCGAGGACGTCACCGCCCACACCGCCGCCGGGCGGCCGGTTCTGGTGACCGTGGACGACCTCCATCTGCTCGGCGCGGACGAGGCGGGCCTGGCGGCGGCGCTGTTGCGCTGCGCGGCGGACGGGCCGGTGCTGTGCGTGCTGGCCTACCGGCGGCGGCAACTCGCCCCGGGGCCCGCCGCCGCGCTCGCCGACGCCTCCTCCGGGCTGCTCCGGCTCGCGCCGCTGGACCCGCTCACCCGCGAGCAGGCCGCGGACCTGCTCGGCGAGCGCCCGGAGGCCGACGAGGTCCACCGCGAGGCCGCGGGGAACCCGCAGTACATCAAGGTGCTGTGCGCACTGGCCGACACCGGGGCCACCGCCGAGGCCGGCGCCTCGATCTTCGCCGAACTGGCCGGCCTGGAGCCCGGGGCGCTGGCGGCGGCGCGGGCCGCGGCGGTGCTCGGCGAGCCGTTCTCCATAGCGCTGCTGGCCGGGGTCGCCGAACTCGACGAGGCCGCGGCCGTCCGCGCGCTCGACCAGCTCACCGGCGCCGACCTGATCCGCCCGGCCGAGCGCGGGCCGCACCTGGCGCTGCGGCACCGGGTGGTCGGCGAGGCCGTCTACGAGCGGCTGGAGCCCAGTCTGCGCTTCGTCCTGCATCGGCGGGCCGCGGAGGCGCTCAGCGGGAACGGCGGCTCGATCGCCCAGCGCGCGCGGCACATCACCAAGGCCGCGGATCCGCAGAATCCCGACCACCTCACGACGCTGATCGCGGCCGCGCGCGCGGTGATCTACACCTCGCCGGCCACCGCGGCCGAGTACCTGCAAGCCGCTTTGCCCTTGCTGCGCGCGGGAAACGACCACACGCACGAGGTGCACGTCCTGCTCGCCCGAGCGCGCCTGCTGACCGGCGAGCTCGCCGAGGGCCGGGCCCTGCTCGACGCGCTGCGCTCGGCCGGCCCGAACGGTCCGGCTGGTTCGGCTGGTTCGGCCGGACCGGACGGCACCGAGCTGGACTCCAGCCGGCTGGAGCGGCGGCTGGGCCGGCACGTCGAGGCCGGGGCGCTGGCCCGCGCCGGTCTGGCCGCGCTGGCCCAGACCGATTCGGCGACCGCCGCCGCCCTGCACACCGAACTGGCCGACACCGCGTACGACGTGCAGGACTACGAGAACTGCCGGATACACGCCGAGACCGCCGCCGCCCTGGCCGCCCGGCACGGCGACCCCGTCGGCGAGGCGCACGCGCTGGCGCAGTCGGCCCTGGGCCACCTGTTCACCGGAGATGAGGCCACCGCGCTGGTCCGGGCCACGAAGGCGGCCGAGCTCATCGACGCCGCCCCCGACACCACGCTGCTGACGAACCTGCTCGCCCCGCTGCAACTGGGCATGACCGAGGGCCTGCTCGGCCGCCTGGCCGACAGCGAGCGCCACCTGGCGCGGGCCGAGGCCCTGGGCCGGCGCACCGGCCAGAACTACCTCGACGCCTCGCTGCTGACCGTCCTGGCCAACGCCCAGAGCCGGCTCGGCAAGCTGAACCCGGCCCTGGTCACCCTGGAGCGCGTCGCCCGGCGCCGGGAGGCGCCCGACGAGCACGGCGGCAACGCCTCCGAGGAGGCGGTCTCCTCGAACGTGCGCGCCTCCACGCTGTACTGGCGCGACGAGCCCGGCGACGCCGAGCAGGTCCGGGCCGAGGCGGACCACGCTCTGGCGCTCGCCAGCACCACAACCACGTCCTGGGCCATGGCCGTGCGCTGTTTCCACGCCGAGCTGGTCCTGTTCACCGGCGATCCGCTGCGGGCGCGCTCGCTCCTGCTCGAAGCCGCCGGGGAGGACTTGGAGGGCATCAGCCCGTGGCGCCGTCCCCGCTGGTGCGACACGCTGGCCGAGATCGCCATGATCGTCGGCGGTGGCGGTGGCGGTGGCGGTGGCGGTGGCGGCGGCGGCGGCGCGGACGCCGGGCGCTGGGCCGCGATCGCCGAGGAGGCCCCGCAGCACCCTTCGACGCTGCGGGCCTTCGTGGTGCGCAGCCGGATGTGGGCACACGCCGCGCTCGGCGAGTACGAGGCGGCCGTGACGCGGGCGCAGGAAGCGGTCCGTGAGTTCACGGCGCGCGGCGAGCGGATCGAGGTGTGCCGGACGTTGCTGGCGGCGACCGAGTTCACGCTGAGGGCGGGGAACGCGCAGCCGGCGGCGGGCTGGCTGGACCGGGTGGCCCTGCTGGCCGAGCAGTGCGGTTCGATGCGTCTGGCGGCCGAGGTCGCCCGGTACCGGTCGCGCCTGGCCGTCCTGGACTACGCCGGCCCCGAGACGCAGTCCGTGGCGGCGCCGCTGACCGGGCGCGAGCGGGAGATCGCCGATCTGGTGAGCCGGGGCATGACCAATCCGGCGATCGCCGGACGGTTGTTTCTCAGCGTGCGCACGGTGGAATCCCATCTACGCCAGATCTATCGCAAGCTCGACGTGCCGAACCGCGCCGCCCTGACCCGGGCGCTGCTGGACGCCGACCGCACCTCGCGTCCGCGGACGTTCTGAGCCGCCGCGCCGGGAGCCCCTCCGACTCCCGCGCCACTTCCGCACGCCACTTCTGCGTGCCTGCGTTGCGTGCCCGGCTCAGTGGTTTCGCCGATGCGGGGCCGCCCCGCGCACGCGAAACTCGTGGTCGCTTCACAGCACACAGAACGAAGAGCGCACAGAACAACAATCTTTCGGAGGTTCGGATGGGCCTGGCAGAACGCCGTAGCGCCGAGCGGTTCAAGAACGAGGACTACCCCGGCTGGAAGTCGCGGATCGACGAGGCCGCGGGCTTCGAGATCACGATCGACGTGGCGTGGGATGAGCTGGCCGTCCCCGACTACGCCGACAGCTACGCGGAGTACTTCCCGGCGGTCTACTTCCAGCCGCTGCTGGACGCGCTCGGCTCGATCGGCGCCGACGACATGGGCAAGGACGCGCTGCGCGAGGGCGTGTCGAAGGTCGTCGTGAAGAACTCCGGCCAGTACTTCAGCCCGACGGGCTTCACCTTCGCCGACGGCGTGCTGACGCTGGACCACATGTCGGACAGCAACACCCACCATGTGGAGGAGCGGACGAAGGCCATCCAGGCCCTGCTGGAAGCCGGGCTCTGAGAAAGCCCTTCCGCCCCGACGCGCAGCCCCTGGTCATTCGATGGCCAGGGGCTTTCGGCTAAGTTCGTTCTCAAGGTCTGATGACAGAAACGACGGAACGACAGAACGACCGGACTGGAGCCGCCCCGTGGACGCTGACGTCATCATCGTCGGAGCCGGCCTGGCCGGCCTGACCGCCGCCCACGAGCTCACCTCGCGGGGACGGAAGGTCGCGCTGGTCGAGCAGGAGAACGCGGCGAACCTCGGCGGGCAGGCGTGGTGGTCGTTCGGAGGTTGTTCCTCGTCGACTCCCCCGAGCAGCGGCGGCTGCGGGTGAAGGACTCGTTCGACCTGGCCTGGAGCGACTGGCTCGGCAGCGCGCAGTTCGACCGGCCGCAGGACGAGGACTCCTGGGGGCGGCGGTGGGCGCGGGCCTACGTCGAGTTCGCGGCGGGCGAGAAGCGGTCGTGGCTGGCCGGCCACGGCCTGAGGTTCCTGCCGACGGTCGGCTGGGCCGAGCGCGGCGACCTGCGCGCCGACGGGCACGGCAACTCCGTGCCGCGGTTCCACGTCACCTGGGGCTGCGGGACCGGCGTCGTCGAGCCGTTCGTCCGGTCGGCGAAGCGGGCCGCCTCGGCCGGCCTGCTGACGTTCCACCACCGGCACCGGGTCGACGAGATCGTGGTCACCGGCGGCACCGTCACCGGGGTGCGCGGCACCGTGCTGGCGCGGGACGACGCCGCCCGCGGCGTCCCCTCGGCCCGCGAGGCCATCGGCGAGTTCGAGCTGTCGGCGCAGGCGGTGATCGTCACCAGCGGCGGCATCGGCGCGATCCACGAGCTGGTGCGGCGGTTCTGGCCCGAGCGCCTGGGCAAGGCGCCGGACTTCGGCTGTTCGGGGGCGGCAAGACTCAGAGCACGCTTGAGCGATGCCGCGGTTGGGCACACATGGTCGACCTCGCCGAGGAGGAGACCCGCGGCTTGTCGGACACAGCGCTCCGGCGAGCGATCAACACACTGAGGCAGCGTCATCAGAACGGCGAGAGCCTGGACGCGCTGCTCCCGGAGACCTTCGCGATCGTGCGCGAAGCATCGGTGCGGATGCTCGGCGAGCGTCCCTATACGGAGCAGCTCATCGGCGGCGCGGCCTTGCATCTGGGCGCGGCCGTGGAGATGAAGACCGGTGAGGGCAAGACGCTGACCGGGGTCCTGCCCGCTTGTCTGCACGCGCTGACGGGCCAGGGCGTCCACGTCATGACCGCCAACGACTACCTCGCCGCGCGGGACGCCGAGTGGATGGGGCCGGTGTACGGGCTGAGTCTGGCGTTGCAGGCGAAGGAGTTGTACGTCAAGGACCGCGACTACGCGGTCGTGGACGGAGCGATCCGGGTCATCGACACGACCACCCAGCGCCCGCTCTCCGACCGGACCCTCCACGACGGTCTGGATCAGGCGCTGGATGCCAAGGAAGGCCTGGAGGTCCGGCCCGAACGACAGCAGTTGGCGACCATCGACGTCCACGCCTATCTCAAGCTGTACTCCCGGCTGGCGGGCATGACCGGCGTGATCGAGGGAGAGGCCGACGCCTACCCGGGTTTGTACGGTCTGGAGTGCGTCATCGTCCCGCCGCATCACCCGGTCCGGCGTGTCGACCACGATCCGTCGATGTTCGCCAACGACGGCACGATGCTCCGCGCCGTCGGCACGACCGTCCAGACCCAGTGCACCGCCGGCCGGCCGGTGCTGGTCGGGACGGCGTCCGACGAGATGGCCGGGCGGATCTCGCAGACCCTGCGGGCCGCCGGCGTCGAGCACGACGTGCTCGACGCCCGGAGCCACGAGCGGGAGGCCGAGATCATCGCCCGCGCCGGGCGGCCCGGCGCGGTCACGGTGCTGACCCGCATGGCCGGGCGCGGCGTCGACATCCGGCTGGCCGAGCCCGAGGGCGCGGGGCTTTACGTGCTCGGCGTCGGGCCGATGAGCTCCCGGCGCATGGAGCTGCACCTGCGCGGACGCGCCGGACGCGGCGGCGACCCCGGCGAATCAGCCTTCTACTTCTCCCTCGAAGACGCCCTCATGAAGAACACGAAGACGGCCCAGCGGCTCACCGAAGGCGGCATGGACGGCCCCCTGGGCCCCAACTTCGCGATCACCCGGCTGATCCTGGCCAAGCTCAACGCGGTGTCGGCGTTCCAGACTCAGTCGCTGACCGAGAAGCTGCGCTTCTCCGCGGTGCGGGAGGAGCAGCGCGCGGGGGTCTACGCCAGGCGCGAGGAGGTGCTACGGGACGGGATCACGCAGGACCGGATGGACGGCATCATCCACAGCGTCATCCAGACCCTGGTCCTCGCCGCCCGGACCGGCCCGCAGGACGTGGACCGATTGGCGCAGGCGCTCGGCACGCTCTGCCCGGCCACGGTCAGCCGCGACACGATCGCGGTGGGCCTGTCCGGCTCCCCCACCTCGAAGGTGCGCGCGGATCTCGTCGAGGCGGTGGTCCGCGACGTCCGGGCCGCCGACACGGCCCGCGTGGCGGAGCTCGGCCCGAACACGGCCGCCAGGCTGAGACGGCGCGTCATGCTCTCCGTCCTCGACCGCCTGTGGCGCGGCCAACTGCGCGACCTGGATGATGCGCAGGACGGCCAGACTCTGCGCACCGTGGCCGGCGGCGACGCGTTGGGCGGGTATCAGCGGACCGCGTCGCGGCTCGCGGCGACGATGTGGGAGGAGATCGACGAGCAGTTCGTCGGGTACTGGTTCAACGTGGAGGTCTGAGATGAGCCGAACAGACACGCCGGATCCTGTGACCTGGACGCTCAGCGGGTTCGGCGACGAGATCGGGCCCGATCCCGAGATGCAGTTCGCCGTGTTGCAGGCGCTGGGGGCACGGCATGTCGAAGTGCGCGGGGCCTGGGGCACCAACGTCGTCGATCTGACCGATGAACAGGTCGATTCCCTCGCCGCGGCCTTGGAACGGTGGGGCATGGGGGTCTCCGCGATCGCCTCACCGATCGGGAAGGTGAGCATCGTCGGCGATCCCGAGGACGAGGCCCGGCGGCTGGCGCGGGCCATCACGGTCGCACACCGGCTCGGGGCCCGCTACATCCGGATGTTCTCCTTCTACCGGCCGGACGGGATGAGCGCGCAGGACGTCCGCGACCCGGTGCTCAAGCACATCAGCGTCCTGGCCCGCTCGGCGGAGCGGGAAGGCGTCGTCCTGGTACACGAGAACGAGAAGGACATCTACGGCGACATCCCCGAGCGGGTCCTGGACCTCATCGAATCAGTGGGCTCCGATGCGTTGAGGGTGGCCTGGGACAGTGCCAACTTCGTGCAGGTCGGTGTGGCGCCGTTCACCGACGGCTACGCGATGCTCCGGCCGCACCTGGAGTACCTCCAAGTGAAGGACGCCCTCGCGGCGACCGGCGAGGTGGTACCCGCCGGCGAGGGCGACGGCGAACTCCTCCAGACCCTGACCGCCCTCCGGGACGACGGCTACACCGGCTTCGCCTCCCTCGAACCGCATCTGGCCCTCGGGCACACGCTGGGCGGCTTCTCAGGCCCCGCCCTGTTCGGCCGCGCGGCCCGGGCCTTCACCGGCCTGCTCGACACGATCGGGGTGGCGACCGCATGACCGAGAATCGCGAAAAGGGCACCGCCAGAACCACAAGCGTCGCCATCGTCGGCGCGGGAACGATCGGCCTGATCCACGCCGAGGCGGCACGGCGCCATCCCCGGCTGCGGGTCGCGGCGATCGTCGACCCGGACGCCACCGCGCGCCGGAAGCTGGTCGAGCACATCGCGAACGCCGCCACCGGTCCCGCCGACTCCCCCGCCCCGGCCGAGTTCGCCTCCCTCGCCGAAGCCCTCGCCGCCGGCGGCGTCGATCTGGTCGCGGTCTGCGTGCCGACCGGGATGCACGCCGCCGCGGTCGGCGCGGCGTTGGCTGCCGGGGTTCATGTCCTGGTCGAGAAGCCGATCGATGTCTCGCTGCCGGAGGCTCGCCGGATGGCCGCGCTCGCTGGCGAGGCCGCGCGGCGCGGGGTGGTGTGCAGCGTGGTCAGCCAGCATCGGTTCGATCCGGCGGCTGCGGCCGTGGCGGCGGCGGTGGCCGACGGAAGCATGGGGCGGCTCACCTCGGCGGTCGCCTCTGTCGCGTGGTGGCGGGGTCAGGAGTACTACGACTCGGCGCCGTGGCGCGGTACCTGGGCGCTGGACGGTGGCGGGGCGCTGATGAATCAGGGTGTGCACACCGTGGACCTGCTGGCGTGGCTGCTCGGGCGGCCGGTGGAGGTGTGCGCGCACACCGCCCTGCTGGCGCACGGGGCGATCGAGGTCGAGGACGTCGCGACCGCCACCATCCGCTTCGCCTCCGGGGCGCTGGCCGTCCTGCACGCCACCACCGCCGCCTATCCCGGCCTGTCGGTGCGGCTGCAGATCCACGGCAGCCAGGGCTCCGCTGTCCTGCACGACGACCAGCTCGAGTACTTCCACGTCGCCCGGCACGGCAGCGGCACGACCGCCGGACCCTACGGCGGCACCGAGCCCGACAACCAGGCGGCCGACCTGGTCCCGGCCTCGGAGCTGCGCGGCGGGCCCAAGGCCGCCGACGCGATGGTCGTCGGCCACCTGCGCCAGTACGAGGACGTCGTCGAGGCCATCGAGAGCGGCCGGGCACCCGGGGTCACCGCGCAGGACGGGCTGATGGCGGTGGCGATCGTGCGCGCCGTCTACGTGTCCGCGGCTTTGGGTCAGACCATTGATACCGATGCCCTGCTGAACGGTGACTACGACGACGTGGCGGTCGGGTCCGGCTTAGCCCACTGAGGTGGGGACCGGGCCCCGGGGACGCGCCGGTCTGGATCACCCGCAGCGACTATGCTCGCGGGAGATTCGCCGGGAGGGGAGAGTCCATGTCCGACGGGGAAAGCCCTCTGATCAACGCGCTGCGGCAAGCGGTGCGGTCCGCACCGGAGCAGCCCGAGTTCCGGGTCGCGCTCGCTGAGGCGCTCATCGCGCGCGGCGACGGCCAGGGGGCGATCGTCGAGCTCGGCGAGGCGTTGCGGCTGGATCCGGGGTCGGCGCGAGCCAGGGAGCTGATGCTCTCGGCGCTCGGCGGGGGAACGGGGACGGCAGCCCCGCCCGGCGAACAGCACCCGATCCCAGCACCGATCCCGGCACCGGCACCCGCCCCGACCCCCAAAACCGACCCCGCCTTCGACTGGTCCGCCGCCGAGGCCGAACTCGGCGACATCGCCCCGCCGCCCCGCTTCACCTCCGCGGCCAAGCCGGCGGCCGGGACAGCGGCCGGGTCGGCAGCCGGGCCGGTGGCCGCCGACGACGCGGGCGAGGACCCGCACGGCGTCCCGGCGCACGAGGTCGAGCGCCCGGCCCTGACCCTCGCCGACGTCGGCGGCCTGGCCGAGGTCAAGGAGCGGCTGCAGGTCTCGTTCCTGGCCCCGATGCGCAATCCGGAGCTGCGCAAGATCTACGGCAAGTCGCTGCGCGGCGGCCTGCTGCTCTACGGCCCGCCCGGATGCGGCAAGACCTTCATCGCGCGGGCGGTCGCCGGCGAGATCGGCGCTTCCTTCGTCTCCGTGGGCATCTCCGAGGTGCTGGAGCTGTGGTTCGGGGCGTCGGAGAAGAACCTGAGCGAGCTGTTCGAGCTGGCGCGGCGGCAGGCGCCGTGCGTGCTCTTCTTCGACGAGCTCGACGCGCTGGGCCAGCGGCGCAGCCAGACCCGCAGCTCGATGATGCGGACCGTGGTCAACCAGTTCCTGACCGAGCTGGACTCGGTGGGCGCGGACAACGAGGGCGTGTTCGTGCTCGGCGCGACGAACGCCCCGTGGGACGTCGACCCGGCGCTGCGCCGTCCCGGCCGCTTCGACCGGACCGTGCTCGTGCTGCCGCCGGACGCCCCGGCCCGCGCCGACATCCTGCGCTACCACCTGCGGGAGCGGCCGATCGCCGGGATCGACCTGGATTCGCTGGTGGAGCGGACCGAGGGGTTCTCCGGGGCGGACATCGCCTACCTCTGCGAGTCGGCGACCGAGAACGCCCTGATCGACGCGGTGCGCAGCGGCGAGGTGCGGCTGATGGGCATGCCGGACTTCGACGCGGCCCTGAAGGACGTGCGCCCCTCGACCGGGCCCTGGTTCGACGCCGCGCGCTCGGTCGCGCTGTTCGCCAACGAGGGCGGCGCGTACGACGACCTCGCGGCGTTCTTCAAGAACCACAAGGGTGCGAAGGGCCTGTGATGGCGGACGAGGACGCGCTGCGGACCGCCGTCGAACGCGCCGTCGCCCTGATCCGGCTGGAGCGCCACGCCGAGGCCGAACCGATGCTGCGCAAGGTGCTCGCGGCCGATCCCGAGCACTTCGGGGCGCTGGCGAACCTGGCCTGGCTGCTCGACCTGGCGGACCGCCGGGCCGAGGCGCTCCAGACCGCGCGGCTGGTGATCGCGCGCTGGCCGCAGGACACCGAGGGCTTCTACCGCGCGGCGCTGGTCCAGAAACAGGAGCAGGAGTTCGACGAGGCGCTCGCGCTGCTGACGCGCGCGCTGGAGATCGCGCCGGACGAGGGCCGGGTGCTGCGGCTGTACGCGCAGGTGCTCGGCCGGTTCCCCGGTCGGCGGGCCGACGCGCTGGCCGCGGCCGACCGCGCGATCGAGGTGGATCCGCAGGCCGGCGAGAGCTTCCAGGCCCGGGCCATGGTCCTGGTCGACGAGTACCGCTGGCGGGAAGCCGAAGCCGCCATGGAGCAGGCGCTCCAGCTGGAGCCGATGAACACCGCGTTCCTGATCCAGGCCGGCATCGTGAAGCTCCGGCTCGGGGCGATCGAGCGCGCCCGGGAGGCGTTCACCTCGGCCCTGCGGCTCAGGCCGAAGCCGTACCGGGTCCGCGAAGTGCTCGACACCCTGGAGACGCAAGGGCTTCCGGCGCCGATGCTCGACGTCTACACCCTGGGCTGCCAGGCCCTGGACATCCCGGACCTGGGCACGCCGGGCACCGCCGGGACGGACCCGGAGCTGCTGCGGCGCCAGGCGCGCATCGCGGCGTCGATGTGGCGCGCGGCCGTCTACAACCACGCCTGGTCCAAGGACTCGCGCGACCGCTGCCGGGCACTGGTGACCGCGATGCTGGCGGCGGACCCGACGCTGGTCCCGGCGCGGCTGCTGGCCGCCGAGATCGCCGGTGACGACGACCGCCACGAGGACCTCGTCGCGCTGGCCCTGCCGCTGGTCCAGGAGGGCGAGGCGACCCGCGCGCTGTTCCGCTGGACCGTCCACGCCCTGGAGGACCTGGACCGCCTCGACGAAGCCCTCGGCCTGGCCACCGAGGGCCGGCGCCGGTTCCCGGACGCCAGCGAGGCGGTGTCCCTGCAGGGCCGCGTCCTGGCCGAGATGGGCCGGCGCGAGGAGGCCGTGGCCGCCGCGAAGGACGCGATCGCGCTGGCCGGCGACGACCCCGGGGCCCTGACCTCCGCGGCCACCATCTACAAACGCCTGCACATGAACGACGAGGCCAAGGAGGCCTACAAGGCCATCCTGCGGGTGGCCCCGACCCAGACCACCACGCTGTTCCAACTCGGCTCGCTCTACATGCTCGGCTACCAGGACCACCGCGCCGCCGAGCGCCTGATCCAGCGCATCGAACTGCCCGACGTCGGCGGCGACCGCACCGCGGTCCTGGGCCAGATCCGCTTCCAGCTGGGCAAGTGGGACCAGGCCCTGGCCGACTTCGAGACGGCGCTGGCCACCCCGATGCGCGACCCGGTGACCGTCCCGGGCATCATCGTGGGCCTGCAGCTGTTCGGGCCGCCGAAGCGCTTCCAGCCGATGCTCGACAAGTGCGTGGAGATCCGCGGCGACGGCGAGCCGGCCGAGCCGGCGACCATCGAGAAGCTGCGGCTGGCGGCCTTCACGATGCTCAAGTACAGCGCGCTGGCCGAGGCCGCGGAGGTGCTGGAGCAGATCCTGGAGATGGACCCGGAGAACTACGAGGCCACGATCATGGCGAAGGTGGTCGCCGATCCGGACGAGCCGGAGCACGCGGAGGCGATCGCGGTCGTGTATGTCGAGGACGCGCACGACGACGAACTGTTGTGAGGCTCGAGGCCGACCGGCGAAGGCCGGCCTCGGTTCACCCCTACTCCGGCCGCGACCGCACGATGAGGTCGGCGAGCAGCGCCATGGAGGCGATGATCAGGCCGGACAGCAACAACAGCGCCGTGTTCTGTGCGAACCGGAACGG